>CCMO02000001.1:2717500-3017500 GCA_000751295.2 bacterium YEK0313 | reverse complement strand
CCGATATCCTCGGGAATGTCTTTGCCCGGCAATGGCGGCAAAAGCATGCCCTGGCGGAGGGCTCTCCGCCGCGCTGCCGCGAGGCCGCCCATATTGTCGTTCAGGGATCGATCCGATGACCGATAGCGCTCCGCCCTTTCGCCGCCGCCCCGCCGGGTTCCTGGTTCTGGCCACGGCCTTCTTCGCCGTCATGGCCCTCGCCGTCTTCGCCACCGGCTTCCTCGACAGCTGGGGCATGCCGCTGATGGCCGGCCTGGTGGCGCTCGGGCTCATCGCCCTGCTGCTCCTGATCGGCGCCACCGCCTTCACCGTGCTCGGCTTCCGCGCGGCCTACAGGCGCAAGGCTGCGCCGATCCTGCTGCGCCTTGCCCTGGCGCTCGCGCCGCCGCTCCTCTTCGCCGGCCTCGCGCTCGCCGCCCGGCCGCTGCTCGATGCCGGCGACCGCCTCGGCGTCGCGGCGCGGCTCGCCCAGGACGAGGCCCGTTTCGCGATCATCATCGCCCGGGTCAAGGAAGAGCAGCCCGCGGCGTCGGACGGCACGCGGCGCACCGAGGACGGCATCAGCTTCCTGGTCGACCGCGGTCCGCCACTGCGCGTCGCCTTCCACCCGCGCGGTATTCTCGACAGCTGGACCGGCATCGTCTTCGATCCGACGCGGGCGCTGGCCAACTACGTCTCGCAGGGCGCGCGCCGGCCGGGCGCGCGGTCGGCCATCACGCCCGACGATCTCTCCGGCCTGTTCGGCGGCGACCTCGTCGGCTGCCGCCACCTGCGCGACGACTTCTTTCTCTGCCGCTTCAGCTGACCCAGGGCGGCCCGGCGCCCCTGCGCCGCTGGGCCTCATTGAACCGCCGCGGCGATCAACGGAAACTTCGCCGGTTCGATCGCAACGGGACCGGGACGATGACGGAAACCGCCGAGACCGTGGCGCGCACCGGCGGCTGCCAGTGCGGCGCCCTGCGCTTTCGGGCCGAGGCGCTGAGGCGCGACGCCCATGTCTGCCACTGCCGCATGTGCCAGAAGGCCGGCGGCAACCTGTTCATGGCCTTTGTCGGCGTCGAGGCGGCCGATTTCGCCTGGACGCGCGGCACGCCCGGCGCGTTCCGCAGCTCGCCGCATGTCGCCCGCGGCTTCTGCCCCGCCTGCGGCACGCCGCTGTTCTACCGCCACGACGACAGCAGCTATCTCGCCGTCGCCATCGGCGCCTTCGACCGGCCCGAGACCATTCCGCTCGCCTTCCAGTTCGGCAAGGCGCAGCGCCTGCCGCAGGTCGGCCAACTCGCCGAGGTCACCGACGATGGCCCGATCGAACAGACCGCGCCGGACTTCGCCCGCTCCGTCAAGGCCACCCGGCGGCAGCATCCGGACCATGATACGGAGAGCTGGCCGCCGACAGTGTCCTGAGCCAGTCCGTCAGATCGGTTTGCCGGCATAGGGCATGGAGGCGGTCAGGCCGCCGTCGACCGGGAAGGCCTGGCCGTTGACATAGGACGCCTCGTCACTCGCCAGGAACAGGCCCATGGCGGCGAGCTCGTGGGGCTGGCCGGCGCGCTTCAGCGGGTTGAGCTGGCCAATCTTGTCCTCGGTGCCGCGCTCGCGGGCGCCATCGAAGATCGGCTTGGTCATGCCGGTCTCGATCAGGCCCGGGCAGACCGCATTGATGCGCACGCCGGTGCCGGACAGCGAATAGGCCGTGGTCTGCGCGAGGCTGATGACGCCGGCCTTGCTGGCGGCATAGGGATGGCCGCTCGCCCCGGCCTTCAGGCCGGCGACCGAAGCGGTCAGCACGATCGAGCCGCGGCGCTGGCGGATCATCGGCGGCATGGCGTGCTTCACCGCGAGGAACGGCCCGATGAGGTTGACGCGCAGCACCTCCTGCCAATGTTCGGGCGTCTGTTCGGCCAGCGGCACCAGGCCGCCGCTGATGCCGGCATTGGCCCAGATCACGTCGAGCCCGCCATAGGCCTCGACCGCCCGCGCGACGAAGGCGGCGACATCGGCCTCGGATCCCGCATCCGCCAGGACGGCCTCGGCGGTGCCGCCGGCCTTGACGATCTCCGCCACCGTGTCGCGCACCTGCTCGGTCCGGTCGACCGCCACGAGCCTTGCTCCCTCGGCCGCGAACAGGATGGAGGCGGCCCGGCCGATGCCGCTGCCGGCCCCGGTGATGATCACGGATTTGCCTTCGAGACGGCCCATTCTGGTATTCCTTTCGCGCTTTCCCATCGCCCACAGCGACCCATGTTCGCGACCGCGCGTCAACTGGTCCAGAAGGCCCGTCGCGCGAAATCGCCCGAACCGGCCCTTGCCGGCCGGCGGCCCATGCCGACGCCCCGTTTTCCCGTCCTCGCCGGAACTCCAGCCACCCCTGGCGACTTCGCCTTAGGACGGGCCGGCTGCGGCCCGGCTCGCCGAGGGAGACCGACGATGACCGTGCGTGAACAGACGAGAAAGGCTCAGAACCGGCCCCAGACGACCGCGATGCCGCCGTCGGCAACCGCGGCCGACATCCTCGTCGAGACGCTGATCGCCTGGAACGTGCCCTATGTGTTCGGCCTGCCGGGCGACGGCATCAATGGCATCATGGAGGCGCTGCGGACACGCCAGGACCGGATCCGCTTCATCCAGGTCCGGCATGAGGAATCGGCCGCCTTCATGGCCTGCGCCTATGCCAAATGGACCGGCCGGCTCGGCGTGTGCCTGGCGACCTCGGGCCCCGGCGGCGCCCATCTGCTCGCCGGCCTCTACGACGCGCGGCTCGACCAGGCGCCGGTGCTCGCCATCACCGGCACGCAGTTCCACGACCTGATCGAGACCTGCACGCAGCAGGACGTCGACCTGACGCGGGTGTTCCAGGACGTCGCCATCTTCAACGCCCAGGTGGCCGATGCCGCCCATATGGAGAACCTCGCCTCGCTGGCCTGCCGTTCGGCCCTCGCCCATCGCGGCGTCGCGCACCTGTCCATCGCCAACGACGTGCAGGAGCATCACCTCGCCGAAGCGCTGCGCTCGCGCCGCAACCGCCCGGGCCACGCGCCGAACCGCTGGTTCGACGGCCAGCGGCTGCCCGACGAGGACGAGCTCGCCCGCGCCGTCGACATCCTGAATGCCGGCTCGCGCGTCGCCATCCTCGCCGGCCGCGGCGCCATGCATGCCACCGCCGAGCTGACCGAGACGGCCGAACTGCTCGGCGCGCCGGTCGCCAAGGCGCTGCTCGGCAAGGCCGTGCTGGCCGACGACCACCCCCATGCGACCGGCGGCATCGGCATTCTCGGCACCCTGCCCTCGCAGGAGGCGATGGAACAGTGCGACACCCTGCTGATCGTCGGCTCGTCCTTCCCCTATCTCGAATATTATCCCGACCCGACGCGGGTGCGCGGCGTCCAGATCGACCGCGCCGCCGACCGCATCGGCCTGCGCTTTCCGGTCGAGGCGGGCCTCGTCGGCGACGTCAAGGCGACGCTGCGCCAGCTCAACCGGCGCCTCGCCCGCAAGGCCGACCGCTCGTTCCTGCAGACCGCGCAGGCCGGCATGGAGAAATGGCGGGCGGCGATGGCCCGCGCCGAGCGCAGCGGCGGCGGACCGCTCAAGCCGCAGGCGGTGGTGGCCGCCTTTGGCCGGCGCCTGCCGCCGGACGCCCTGATCGCCACCGATTCCGGCCAGAATACCGAACTCGCCGCGCGCCATATCGCGCTGCGCGCCGGCCAGGACTTCCAGGTCTCGGGCGCCCTCGCCTCCATGGCCTGCGGCCTGCCCTATGCCATTGCCGGCGGCCTCGCCTTTCCCGGCCGGCCGGTCTACGCGGTGGTCGGCGATGGCGGCTTCGCCATGCAGCTCGGCGAGTTCTCCACCGCCGTCCGCTACGAGATCCCGTTGAAGCTGCTGGTGATCAAGAACAACATGCTCAACCAGATCGCCTGGGAGCAGATGATGTTCCTCGGCAACCCCCAGTTCGGCTGCGAGCTGCAGCCGATCGATTTCACCATGGCGGCCGAGGCCATGGGCGGCCGGGGCTTCCGCATCCGGACGGCCGGCGAGCTCGAACCCATGCTTGACGCCGCCTTCGCCGCCGAGGGTCCGGTGGTGATCGAGGCCGAGGTCGACGCCGCCGAGCCCATGCTGCCGCCGCGCATGCCGCGCGACTATGCCGAGAACTTCCGGCATGCGCTCGCCGGCACCGAGGGACACGAGGCGATCGAGGAGCGCGTGGCCCAGAGCCCGCTCGGCGGACGGCTGACGCCGCGCCGCAACAAGGCCGGCGCCTGAGGGAGCTTTGCCGGATCAACCCGGCGCGCGGGCGCCGATCGTCCAGCAGGCGGCGGTGAAGCGGATATCGGAACCGTGGCGATAGGGCTCGAAAGCCGCATGCATGGCCGCGACGATCGGTGCCCGGCTCGCCTCCGGCATTCCCGGCAGGATCTGGCCGAGCGGGCCGAACCGGATGAGATAGCGGTCGAGCTCACTCTCCGGCAGCGTGCAGGTGAATGCGACCGGCTGGATGTCGACCGCGGTCCAGCCCGCCACCCCGAGAATGCGCCGGACCCTGGCGGCATCGGCAAAGCCGAACTGGCCGGGCCCTTCCGCCGGCCGCGGCGGCAGGCTGGGCAGCAGGGGCGCCGCGGTCCGTTCCGCCGTCGTCATGAACGGATTGTCGTCGGCGCCGCGCCAGGCAATGAGGCGCAGCGGCGCCCCCGGCCGCGCCGCCTTCAGGAGATTGGCGAACGCGGCAACGGGATCGTCGAAAAACATGACGCCAAGGCGCGAGACGATCATGTCGAAGCTCGCCGGCGCGAAGGCGTAAGTCTGGGCGTCGGCCTTGAGGAAGGCCGCCTGGAGGCCGTCCCGCGCCGCGCGCGCCTGCGCCGCGGCGACCATCGGCGCGGAAATGTCGATGCCGAGGCACCGGCCGGCCGCGCCGAGCCGCGCGGCGATGCCGAGCGAGACCGCGCCGGTGCCACAGCCGACATCGAGCACGGCCCGGGCCCCGGCGGCCGAGACGGCCGCGAGCAGCAGATCGGCCATGGGCTGGAACATGCCGTCCACCACGGCACGCATGTCGACCCAGGCCCGGCCGGCAAGACCGTTCCAGCGCTGGGCCTGGTCGTCATTGGCGGAGCAGATGGCGTTCATGGGAGCCTCCTTGTCGCTTGCGCAGCCGTGGCGCGGAAGGCACCTTGCAAGTTGAAGTCGGCTTGAGGTCAAGAGCATGGCGCGGCGTATCGTCACCGGCGACCTGGACATCGCACAGCTGGCGCGCCGGACCGGCCTGCCGGCCTCGACGCTGCGCTTCTACGAGGCCAGGGGCCTGATCGTCTCGATCGGCCGGCGCGGCCTGAAGCGCCTGTTCGATCCGGCCGTGATCGACCGGCTGGCGCTGATCGGGCTCGGCCGTGCCGCCGGCTTTTCGCTCGACGATATCGGGCGGATGTTCGCCCCCGACGGCCTGCCCCGGATCGACCGGCGGATGCTGACCGAAAAGGCCGACGACCTGCAGCGGATGATCGACCGGCTGAGCGCCATGCGCGACGGCCTGCGCCATGCCGCCGCCTGCCCGGCGCCGAACCACATGGACTGCCCGACCTTCCGCCGCCTTCTCAAGGCGAGCGCCGCCGGCCGCTTCGAGGCGGTGCCGGTCGGCCCGCCGGAGCGCGCCGGCGGCGGGTCGCGCCGGCCGCGCCGGAAAATTCAGGCCACCCCATAGGCGATGAGTGCGAGCGCGACCGCGAGCAGCATCCAGCCGGGATGTCGGCCGCGCGTCGCCCGCAGGTTGAAGACCGTGCCGTAAAGGTAGGAGCTGCCGACGAGAATCCCGATCGGCAGCCGCGCCTCGGGCGGCAGCCAGAACGCGGCGGCGACCAGCGCCAGGCCGCCGAGGAACCAGTTGAAGGTCGAGAACTGCAGGAGCGCCGGCACCAGCTGCCGCAGCGCCGGCGGCGTGCGCTCGGCGGCAAGGAAGGTCGTGGCGATCGGCGCCACCATCAGCCGCTGCGTCAGCCAGCCATGGACGAGCGCGACGGCGCTGCCGATGAGGCCGGCGAGAACGAGCGCCAGGGCTTGCGGGGTCATGGGCTCCTCCCTTCACCATACATATGTGTATGGATCTTATGCGCGCCGCCATGGCAACCGTCAATACACCTGTGTATGGTAACGCCATGACCGACCGCCTGACCCCGGCCGACTGGATTGCCCATGGCCTCGACACGCTCGCCCGCCGCGGCCCGAACGCCCTGAGGGTCGGCGCCATGGCGGCCGGCCTCCATGTGTCGCGCGGCAGCTTCTATTGGCATTTCCGCGACATCGGCGACTTCCGCGACCGGCTCCTCAAGGCCTGGCTCGACGAGGCGACCGAACAGGTGATCGCGCGGATCGACGCCGCGCCCGCCGGCCCAGGCCGGCTCAAGGCCCTGCTGCGCAGCGCCTTCGTGACGCGGCCCGGCCTTGCCGACGCCGGCCGGGCCTTCGCGGCGGAAGCGGCGATCCGCGCCTGGGCGGTCGAGGACCCGGCCGTCGCCGCCATGGTCGCGGCGGTCGACGAGCGCCGCATCTCCTACATTTGCGGGGAGCTCGCCGCAGCCGGCCTCGACAGCAGGACGGCGCTCGGGCGGGCGACGTTCCTCTATTGGGCCTATCTCGGCGAGGCGCGGGCGATGAACGCCCGCGACGGCGCCGTCGATTCGGCGGCGATCGACGATATCGCCGCCCTGTTCGTGCGCTGAGCCGCCAGGTCTCCGGACCTGCGGCCGGCGCCGGCGACGGATTGAGGCGGCTGGCACGGCGCTTCGCCACGCGAAACCGCACCCGGCCTCACGCTCCCGGCGTTCGGGCAAACAGCGCATTGAGCTCGGCGCCCGGCATCTGGCCCTCGGCGAAACCGAGCGTGCCCGTTTCGCGCAGTTCCGCGGCCGCACGCTTGACGAGGCCGAGCGCGGCGCGGGCGATGGTGCCGCCGAGGCTGATGCGGCGGACGCCGGCCGCGATCAGGTCGTGCGCATTGCCCTCGTTCGTGCCGAGCCCCATCACGACATTGATCGGCCCGTCGATCGCGCGGACCAGGCGGCCGACGGTCTCGAGGTCGACGGCGCCCGGCATGTAGAGGCAGTCGGCGCCGGCGGCACGATAGCGCTTGCACCGGGCAATGCCCTCGGCGAGGCCCGGCCTGCCCGCCAGCAGCAGCGCGTCGCTGCGCGCGGTGAGCACGAAGGCGCTGCCGCGCGCGGCGATCACCGACCGCGCCGCGGCGATGCGCTCGACCGCCAGGCCTTCGTCGTAGAGGGCCTGACGGCCCGGGACCTTGTCCTCGATATTGCCGCCGGCGAGACCGGCATCGATCGCCATGGCGATGGTCTCGGCGACCGCCTCCGGGCTGTCGCCATAGCCCGCCTCGAGGTCGCCGTTCACCGGCACGGCCACCGCCTCGACGATGCCGCGCATGCAGCGGAACATCGCCTCGCGCGGCACGGCGCGCGCGGCATCGGTCACGCCGTAGTCCTGGCGGGCGAGCGCGAAGGCGATGCCGGCGCTGGTCGTGGCGATCGCCGGAAAGCCGGCCGCGGCCAGCACCGCGGCGCTGCCGGCGTCCCAGGCATTGGGCATGATGAAACCGCGGCTTGCGGCATGCAGCGCCCTGAAGGCGCCGGCGGCATCGTTCCCGTCCAACGGCATGGCCTCTCTCCCTTCCGGTATGCCCGGCCCCATCGATGGCGCTTGCGCCGCCATCTGTCCAAGGCATAATTTCTCTGAAGCCGATCAGCTTTTTGCATGGCCATGGACAGCGACGCCCTGCTCACCTTCGTCACCATTCACCAGGCCGGCGGCTTTTCCAGTGCGGCCGAGCGGCTCGGCCGGTCGCAGCCGGCGATCAGCCGGCGCATCGCGCTGCTGGAGGACCAGCTCGGCGTGCCGGTGTTCGAGCGCGCGGCCGGCGGCGTGGTGCTGAGCGAGGCCGGCCGCGCGCTGCTGCCCCATGCCGAACGCGTGCTGGCGGCGCTGCGCGATGCCGAAAGCGCGATAGCGTCGCTGCGCGACCGGCCCGCCGGCCGCGTCGCCCTCGTTGCCGTCGGCACGCTGGCCGGCACCAACCTCACCGCCGTGCTCCGGCGCTTTGCCGCCGACCATCCGGCGGTGGACCTGGTCGTCGGCACGGCCAACAGCGCCGAGGTGAGCGACATGATCCGGCACGGCGAGGCGATGATCGGCCTGCGCTACCTCGCCGATCTCTCGCCCGATCTCGTCTGCGAGCGGATCGGCGCCGAGACCATGACGGTCGCCTGCGCCGCCGACCACCCGCTCGCCGGCCGCCGGCAGGCGACGCTGGCCGCGCTCGCCGGCGAGCGCTGGTTCGCCTTCCGCAACGCCTATGAGCAGCGCGAGACCTTCGCCGACAATATCTTCGCCCAGTTCCAGGCGCGCGGCATCGGCGCCATCGGCTGGACCCCGGTCGACAGCCTCAACGCGATGAAGCGCATGGTGGAAGCCGGCTTCGGCATCGCCCTGCTGCCGCAGAGCGCGATCGCCGAGGAGCGCCGCCTCGGTTCGCTCAGCCTCATTCCGGTGGCCGATCTCAAGGCGGCCAATCCGGTCCACACCGTGGTCCGGCGCGGTGGCTATCTCAGCCCCGCGACGCGCGATCTCCTGCGCCGGCTGGCGGAGACGCCGGACCTTGCCGGCGAGCCCGTCGCGCGGGAGCGCCGGGCCAAGAAGACGCGCGGCTGATCGGGCACGGCTCTCTGCCGGTACCGGCCCGACATCTTGCATACGACAGGCCATGGATATACATTTTGTCTTCCGTATATCCATGGAGCAAACCCATGCAGGTCGCCAAATGGGGCAACAGCCTGGCTGTCCGCCTGCCCGCCGCAGTGGTCGAGGCGTTGCGGTTGAAGGAAGGGGATGAAATCGAGATTCACGTCGCCGATGCCAGAACCTTTGGCATAGCGCGCAAGCCCGGACGCGCGGATCTGTTGAAGCGGCTGCGGGCCTATCGCGGACGTCTTCCAGCCGATTTCACTTTCGACCGGGACGAGGCCAATGCCCGGTAGCTTCTTCGACACCAATGTCCTGATCTACCTGGCATCGGGCGATACGGAAAAGGCGGACAAGGCGGAAGCGATTCTCGCAGACGGCGGCGCGATCAGCGTCCAGGTGTTGAACGAGCTCGCGAATGTTGGGCGTCGCAAGATGCATTTGTCCTGGTCCGAGCTGCACGGATTTCTCGACACCTTGCGCGGCCTGCTGACGGTGCATCCGATCACGATCGAAACGCATCAGACCGGTCTCGCGCTCGCCGAGCGCCATGGCCTTTCCACCTATGACGCCATGATTGCCGCGGCGGCGCTTCACGCCGGCTGCGACCGGCTGTGGTCCGAAGACATGCAGCACGGCATGGTGCTCGACGAGGGCCTCCGCATCGTCAATCCGTTCCGCGCGGCCGATTGAGCGTCTCGCGCCCGTCCCTTCGCCCGGTCGGCGGCCGTTTGCCGCACCGCGACCCCGCGCTGCATCGAGAAACCCGGCACCGTCGCGCGGCGTTTAGCCCATTCGAAGCGCGAGGTGATTGGTATGTCCGAGCATTCCGTGACGCATCGCCATGCCGAGATCGGCGGCCACAGCCTGTTCCTGCGCGAAGCAGGGCCGCGCGAGGCGCCGGTTCTTCTGCTGCCGCACGGCTATCCCTGCTCGTCGTTTCAGTTCCGCCGCCTGATGCCGGCGCTCGCCGACCGCTGGCGCACGGTCGCCTTCGACTTTCCCGGCTTCGGCTACAGCGCGACGCCCGAGCCCGTCGCCTTCGCCTACGATTTCGACGCCTATGCGGAGGTGCTCGCCGCGGTGGCCGACGCCTTGCGTCTCGAGCGCTACGCCCTCTGGCTGCACGACTATGGCTCGCAGATCGGGCTGCGGCACGCCATTGCCCATCCCGGACGGATCGCGGCGCTGATCATCCAGAACGGCGATATCTACGAAGACGCGCTCGGGCCGAAATATCAGGCGATCAAGGCCTGGTGGGCAGACAAGACCGAGGCAAGGCACCGCGTGCTCGAGGCGGCGGTGAGCGAGGACGGCTTCCGCGAGGAGTTTGTCGGCGAAGTGTCCGAGCAGGTCGCCGCCCGCGTGCCGCCGGACCTCTGGAAACTGCACTGGCCGCTGATGGACACGCCACGGCGGCGGGCGGTCGCCGTCGGTCTGATGGAAAAGCTGGAACAGAACCTCGCCTGGTTCCCGCTCTACCAGGCCTATCTGCGCGCGCATCGCCCGCCGACCCTGATCGTCTGGGGCCCGGAGGACGGCTACATGCCGGCGGAGGCCGCCCGCGCCTATCGCCGCGACCTGCCGGAGGCCGAGCTGCATCTCCTCGACGGCGCCGGGCACTGGCTCCTGGAGACGCATTTCGACGCGGCGCTGCCGCTGGTCCGCGACTTTCTCCAGCGGACGCTGCGCTGACCGCCGGCGGGACAAGCCTTTCCTCGCGTCAGGCGGCTCGTGGATAGACATTATAGGCTTCGTATATCCACGGAGATACCGATGCAGGTTGCCAAATGGGGGACAGTCGGCATGAGGCCGGGCTTACGCTCGCCATGATTGCCGCCGCCGCCCTCCAGGCCGGCTGCGATCGGCCATGGTCCGAAGACATGCAGCACGGCATGGCTTTCGAAGAAGGCCTCATCGTCGTCAATCCGTTCCGCTCCGCGGAGTGAACGGCTCATCGTGGTGGTGCGCGCGGCCGATCGCCTGGTGACCGCAGGCCTGATGGCGCGCCAGCGCGGGGCCGACGCCGCCAGGTTCCGCTGTCGCTGACGCCGGCGGAGCGGATCTGCGCGGGCGCACCCTGGAGGCGGGGCGGCAAGCGGTCGAGACGGCGCTCGCGCCGCTCGACGGTCGCCAGTGGGCCGCGCTGCAAGGCCATAGTTGAAACCATGCGCGCGGCCATGGTGCTCTCCGCCGCCTGCTGGGGCTTTGCCACCGTCATGTCTAAGGGAGGGCGCTCGCGGCCTTTTCGCCGCCGCTGCTGATCAGCCTGCAGCTCATCACCCGCGTCGGCTTCCGGCGATGCCTCGCTGATCGCGACCACCGAGCCCCTGCTGATTGCCGTGCTCGCCTGGCTGTTCTTCCGCGAGAGGATCACCGCCGGCACGGCGCTGGCGATCCTCGTCGCCATGGCCGGCGTCGCCATGGTGACCGGCGTCCACGGCGCCGGCAGCACCGAGAGCCCGCTCGGCGACGCTCTGATCGTTCTTGGCACGCTGTTGGCGGCGCTTTATGTGCTGGGGAGCAGCCGGCTGGTCACCACGATCGACCCGGCAACCCTCGCCGCCCTGCAGCAATCGGTCGGCCTTGCCTTCACCCTCGCCATCCTGTTCGTCTGGATGTCGCCCGAAGGCATCCAGGCTGACCTCGCCAAGGCCAATGCGCGGATGATCGCGCTGGCGCTCGTCTCCGGCATCCTCCAATACGCCCTCGCCTTCTGGCTCTACCTGATCGGCCTGAAGCGCCTGCCGGCGAGCACCGCCGCCCTGTTCCTGACGCTGACGCCGGTCTTCGGCATTAGCGGCGCCGCGCTCTTCCTCGGCGAGAGCGTCACGCCCACGCAGGCGATCGGCACGCTCGTCATCATCGGCTCGGTCGCCTTCGCCTCGCAGCGGGCGAGGACATAAGGTCGCGCCGCGCCCCGTCATGCGGAGTGCCACGACAGGTTGTAGCCTGCCGGCTTCGTGTCCCACGGCGCCCTTGTCCGGCGCAGCGATCGTCACGGGATGCAAAGTGGAGGCCTGACATGCAACGGCCCATTCTGATCATTGGCGCCGGCGGCAAGACCGGACGGCGCGTCGCCGAGCGGCTCGCGGCCATCGGTGAGCCGATGCGGCTCGCCTCACGCTCCACCAGGCCCTTCTTCGACTGGACGGAGCCCGCCGGCTGGGCCGCGGCGCTCGACGGCATGCCGAAAACCTATGTGACCTTCTAGCCGGATCTGGCCGTGGACGGCGCGACCGAGGCCATCGCCGAACTCGCGGGCTCTCGCCCGCGCCAGGGGGCTCGACCAGCTCGTGCTGCTTTCCGGCCGCGGCGAACCCGGCGCCCGGCGCGCCGAGGCGGCGCTCGAAGCTTCCGGCATCGACTGGACGGTCGTCCGCGCGAGCTGGTTCAACCAGAACTTCTCCGAGGGCTATCTCCTCGGCAGCGTACTGGCCGGCGTCATCGCCCTGCCGGCCGGGCCGGTGCCGGAACCGTTCATCGACGTCGACGACATTGCCGATGTCGCTACCGCCGCCCTGCTCGACGACCGCCACCCCAACCGGCTCTACGAGGTGATAGGCCCGCGCGCTGACCTTCGCGGAAGCGGTTGCCGAGATCGCCGCCGCCGCCGGCCAGCCGATGCGGCACGAAGAGACGAGCGCGGACGCCTTTGCCGACGCCATGCCTGAACACCTGCCGGAGGACGTCCTGGCGCTGCTCATTGAACTGTTCACGGTGGTGCTCGACGGGCGCAATGTCGCAACCGCGAACGGCGTCGAGGAAGCACTGGGACGGCCGGCCCGGGATTTCAGGGATTGGGCGCGGGATGTCGCGGCGACGGAGGTTTGGGGGAAGCGGGCGACATAGGAGGGAAATGTCCTAGTCAGAAGCTGCAAGCAGCGTTCAGGTCAGACCCGCCAAGCATGGCGCCTTGACCGACTTAGGATGACCGACTTCGTCATAATCCCCGTCGGGACAATGACGTGAGCACATCGCCGATCGGACACGACATGTTAATCAGCGAAGACCTCGACATTTCGCTTTACCAAGCATTCTATAGCGACTCTGACACACGCCTTCTTGCGCCTCCGAAAGACCACTCCCCCGCTATTGATTTGGTTTTTCACGACAACTGGCGCGACTGCAGAATTTGGCAGGGCTATCTTGACGCCAGCGCCATCCTTCTCAGGGAGATATTGCAGCAGAATATATACAATAAAAACTTGATATTTCCCGCATTATACAATCTTCGCCATGCGACGGAAGTTGCCCTCAAGTGGCATATACAGTACGCGGGAGGCACGGTGCCCAAACGCGCCGGTCACGATCTCCGCGTCCTGGCCGACGCGCTCCGCGAGACGGCAGTCGGGCTGAGCGCCGAGACAACGTACATCTCCGATTGCATGTTGGATCGCATTTCTGAGCTGGCGTCGATTGATCCGCGCTCAATAAATTTTCGCTATTCAACAGAGTTGGATGGAACACCGATAGAATTTTCGCCTACGCGATTGGACCTCCGCCGCCTCTATCTCGCAGCCGAGGATTTATCGCTTTGGCTCTGCGCTCTAAGAGATTTGATCAATCTGAGTTGGGACTGAATTCGTTCAATTTCGTTATGTGTGAAGCAATATCCAGTCCGCAGGCCGACGCGATGACGTCGAGGATTCATGACAATCAGCGAAGACGAAGAGATGGCGCTCTACGAGGCATTCCTCGCAGATCATGATACACGGCTCATCGCGGCGCCGAAGGATGATGCCCCCAGCGTGGACTTTAGATTCGGCGGCGGGTGGCGGGAATGTCGCATCTGGGAGGGCTATCTCGACGCGAGTCTCATTCTCCTCCGGGCGGCGCTGCACGGAGGACCGGGTGCACATAACCTGATTTTCCCCGCACTTTTCGACCTTCGCCATGGCATGGAAGTGGCGCTGAAATGGCACATCCACCATGCCGGTGGATGCGTCCCTCGAAGGGCTCGCCACGACCTCCACGCTTTGCTCGATGCCTTCTGCGAGACCGCGAAAGATTTGGATGACGACACGACCTATATCTCGGCGTACATGCTCAATTGCATTTCCGAAATGGCTTCGATCGATCGGCGCTCGGTCGCATTTCGCTATTCCACCGAGACCGACGGCTCACCCATCGAATTTGTCCCTACGCGTTGGGATCTTCAAAGAATATATTTTGCAGTCGATAGCTTGGTACTTGCGTTCGATGCATTGTCGAACAATATCGACCTCAGCCGAAATGAAAAGTATCAGGCTTTGCGGCGAGGTAAATAATTGCCTTGATTCGGCTGCTGGCGAGCGAGGTAGACCACAGAGTCCGCCATCAATAGCGACAGGGCAGTGCGGTCATTCGTGACACCATCCTCACTCTATCGCATCTTTATCGCATCTTTCTCACGGCGGATGTTCAAAATGGCTTGGCTGCTCGCCAACTCCCCTAACTCCCGCGCGATTATTGTTCTGCCTACTAAATCATTGATGTGTTGCCAGGGCTTTTTTCCCGCTACACGATGCCGTCGGCCGAACGATCCCGCGCCAACTCTTCCGGGAGCATCGGATCTTTCGCGCAACCGCGGCCTTGGCGCTCGCGCAGTTTCGTTTCTCACCGTCACGCCCCTTTGCGTGCCGATCCCCTCTCGACCATCCCCCTACGCAAGCCGGAACCGCCCCCCAGCATAACAAAAGCACAAGACGAGATACGGGAGAAACGCCCATGAGCACCAGTGCAGTCGCCGCCGTGCCGCCAGCCGATGCGCGTGCCGACCGGCGCCGGCGGATCAAGGCGATCGTCGGCGCCTCCTCCGGCAATCTCGTCGAATGGTACGATTTCTACACCTACGCCTTCACCTCGATCTATTTCGCCCATGCCTTCTTCCCGGCCGGCGACCAGACGAGCCAGCTGATGGCGACGGCCGGCATCTTCGCCGTCGGCTTCTTCATGCGCCCGCTCGGCGGCTGGCTGTTCGGCTGGCTCGCCGACGCCCATGGCCGCAAGACCTCGATGGTCGCCTCCGTGCTGCTGATGTGCGCGGGCTCGCTGATGATCGCCTGCCTGCCGACCTATGACACGATCGGCGCCGCGGCGCCGGTGCTGCTGCTGGTCGCGCGGCTCGCCCAGGGGCTCTCGGTCGGCGGCGAATATGGCACCGCCGCCACCTATATGAGCGAGGTCGCCGGCAAGGGGCAGCGCGGCTTCTACTCCTCGTTCCAGTATGTGACGCTGATCGGCGGCCAGCTGCTGGCGCTCCTGGTGCTGATCACGCTGCAGACCTCGCTCGGCAACGAGGCGCTGCACGACTGGGCCTGGCGCATCCCCTTCGCCGTCGGCGCGATCGCGGCGGTCGTCGCCATGTATCTCAGGCGCTCGCTCGAGGAGACCGCGTCGAGCGAGACCATGCGCCACAAGGAGGCCGGCTCGCTGCGCGGCCTCATCCCGCACAAGAAGGCGCTGCTGATCACGACGGGCCTCACCATGGGCGGCTCGCTGTTCTTCTACACCTTCACCACCTACATGCAGAAATACCTGGTCAACACCGCCAAGATGAACGCGGCCACCGTCAGCACGGTGATGACCTGCGCGCTCATCGTCTTCATGGCGCTGCAGCCGCTGTTCGGCGCGCTCTCCGACCGCATCGGCCGCCGCAACAACCTCATCCTGTTCGCCGGCCTCGGGCTTGTCGGCGCCGTGCCGCTGCTCTCGGCGCTCGGCGGCGTCACGAGCCCGGTGACGGCCTTCGCGCTGATCATCGTCTCGCTGGTGATCGCCGCCTTCTACACCTCGATCAGCGGCGTCGTGAAAGCCGAGCTGTTCCCGCCCGAAGTGCGCGCGCTCGGCGTCGGCCTGCCCTATGCCATCGCCAATGCGCTGTTCGGCGGCACGGCCGAATATATCGCCCTGTGGCTGAAATCGGCCGGCTACGAAGGCGCCTTCGCCTGGTATGTGGCGGCGATCGCCGGCATCGCGCTGATCGCGACGCTCGCCATGCCGGACACCCGCAGGCACGGCTATCTCGACGGCGACGGCCGGATCTGAGCCTGCGCGCGGCGCTCCTCTACCGCGGCCGCGCCTCCTTGACGATGTCGAGAAAGGCCCGCAGGGCCGGCGGCACCGCACGGTGGCCGGGATAATAGATCGCCGCCGCTTCCGGCGGATGCATCCAGGCAGCGAGCACCTCTCGCACCAGCCCCGCGCGCAAGGCCGTCTCGGCGGCCCAGTCCGCGACATAGGCGATGCCGAGGCCCTTCACCGCGGCGTCGACCATCAGTTCCTCGTCGTCGAGGATGACGGGGCCTTTCGGATCGACGACGAGCGCCTGGCCGGCGCGCGCGAACTCCCAGCGGTAGAGCCGGCCGCCGGGCACGCGGTGGCCGATGCAGCGGTGGCGCGCCAGATCGTCGGGCGTTGCCGGCACGCCGAAACGGTCGAGATAGCTAGGTGATGCGACGCAGGCGAAGGCGAGCGGCCGGCCGATCGGCACGGCGATCATGTCGGCCGGGATCGAGCCGGCGAGCCTGAGGCCGGCATCGAAGCCGCCGGCGACGATATCGACGAGCTCGCCTTCGACGACGATGTCGACGACGACCTCCGGGCAGCGCTCGGCCATGCGCGGCAGGATCTCGCGGACGATGAACCCGGCGCCGACGCGCGGCGCGTTGATGCGGACGGTGCCCGCGACCTGGCCGCGGAACGGCGCCACCGCGCCGAGCGCTTCGTCCAGCGCGCCGAGCGCCGGCCGCAGCCGGCCGAGCAGTTCCAGCCCCGCCTCGGTCGGGAAGACGCTGCGCGTCGTCCGGTTCAGGAGGCGCACGCCCATGCGCTCCTCGAGCGCCCGCATGGCATGGCTCAGCGTCGACGGCGCGGTGCCGAGCTCGTCCGCCGCGCGCCGGAAGCTGCGATGCGAGGCGACGGCGACGAAGGCGGTGAGGTCGTTGAGCGAGGGACGGGTCATTGCTGGTGATCTTGCATCAGCTCATGCCGATTTCAACGTCTGACATGCGCAATCGGCTGACCCTATCTCGGGGCGGCACCGCGGCGGCGCGCCCCGCGCCGCATGCCTGCCAGCCCGGAAAGGACCCGCCCCATGCCGACCCGCGAAGCCGTCTTCCCTGCCAGCCGGCAGGCGCTCTACGACATCTACCGCTATTCCGCGGCCACCCGCTCCGGTGACCTGCTGTTCGTCTCCGGCCAGGTCGGCAGCCGCGCCGACGGTTCGTCCGAGCCGGACTTCGCCGCCCAGGTGCGGCTCGCCTTCGCCAATCTCAGGGCGGTGCTCGCCGCCGCCGGCTGCGGCCTCGACGACATCGTCGACGTCACCACCTTCCACACCGATCCCGACAACCAGGTCGAAACGGTGATGGCCGTGCGCGCCGAGGAGATCGGCCCGCCGCCCTATCCGAACTGGACGGCGGTCGGGGTCACCTGGCTCGCGGGCTTCGACTTCGAGATCAAGGTCATCGCGCGCATTCCCGAACAGGCCTCGGCGGCTTGGGGGCGCGATGGAACCGAGGCCGACGCGTGATCCATCGACAGCAATGGGCTCTGCGCGAAGGTCAGCCGTGGTTCGAGGCCCGCGCAAGGGCGCGGGCGCCTCACCAGGAGGAATGCAGGGTCTTGCAGGTCGCACGGTGCCTGGGACGCGCGCGGAGTGAGGAGCTTCATGAGCGTCGTCGGTGCCGCTCTCGATCCTTCCTGATGGTGAGGAGCGAGCCCCTTTGGGGGCAAGCCTCGAACCACGGCCACCTTTCACGCAGGGCGCATCCTGTCTGGGCGGATCGCGGCATGCGCCCAAACGTCGGTGGCCGTCCGGCCTGGTCGTGAACAAGCCCTCGCGGCCACGGCTCGCGGTCGGCGGCGGACATGTGCCATAAGACGGGCCGTCCCATGAGCGTCGATTCCATGCCGCCGGCCCAAGGCCTTGTCGATTCCCCGTCCGGCCGTGAAGGCCCGGCAAGCCCGCTCGACGTGCTCAAGCAGGTCTACGGCTATGCCGCCTTTCGCGGCCAGCAGGCGGCGGTGGTGGAGCGGGTGATGGCGGGCGGCGATGCCGTCGTGCTGTTTCCGACCGGCGCCGGCAAGTCGCTCTGCTTCCAGATCCCGGCGCTCTGCCGGCCCGGCGTCGGCATCGTCATTTCGCCGCTGATCGCGCTGATGCGCGACCAGGTGGAGGCGCTGCGCCAGCTCGGCGTCCGCGCCGCCGCGCTCAACTCCTCGCTGACGCGCGAGGAGTTCTCCGAGGTCCGCCGCGCCGTTGCGCGCGGCGAGCTGGACCTCCTCTACGTGACGCCCGAGCGCATCGTGACGCCCGGCTTCCAGGACATGATCGGCGGCGCCAGGATCGCCCTCTTCGCCATCGACGAGGCCCATTGCGTCTCGCAATGGGGCCACGACTTCCGGCCGGAATATCGCGAACTCGGCGCGCTCGCCGAGCTCCATCCGGGCGTGCCGCGCATGGCGCTGACGGCGACCGCCGATCCGCATACGCGCGAGGACATCATCGCGCGGCTGCGCCTCGAGGCGGCCGAGGTGTTCACCACCTCGTTCGACCGGCCCAACATCGCCTATGACATCGTCGAGCGCGACCAGCCGCGCCAGCAGCTCCTGCGCTTCCTGGCGCGCCACAAGGGCTCGAGCGGCATCGTCTACTGCCTCTCCCGCGCCAAGGTGGAGGACACCGCCGACTGGCTGAACGGCCAGGGCATCCGGGCGCGCGCCTATCATGCCGGCATGGACCGGGCGCTGCGCGATGCGAGCCAGGACGCCTTCCTGAAGGAGGAAGGCCTCTGCCTCGTCGCGACGGTGGCCTTCGGCATGGGCATCGACAAGCCGAACGTGCGTTATGTCGCTCATCTCGACCTGCCCGGCTCGGTGGAGGCCTATTACCAGGAGACCGGCCGCGCCGGGCGCGACGGGCTGCCCTCGGAAGCCTGGATGGCCTATGGCATGGCCGACGTCATCCAGCGCGGCCGGATGATCGACGACAGCGGCGCGGCCGACGAGGTGAAGCGCGTCGAGCGCGCCAAGCTGAACGCGCTGCTCGCCATCTGCGAAACGCCCGGCTGCCGCCGCCAGGCGATCCTCGCCCATTTCGGCGAGGCCCATGGCGGCCAGTGCGGCAATTGCGACACCTGCCTGAAGCCGGTCGAGACCTGGGACGGGACGGATGCCGCGATCAAGGCGCTGGCGGCGGTCTATCGCACCGGCGAGCGGTTCGGCGCCGGCCACCTGATCGACGTGCTCACCGGAGTGAGCAACGACAAGACGGTCCGTTTCGGCCATACCGGAATGCCGGTCTTCGGAGCCGGCAAGGACTTGGCCGCCAAGACCTGGCAATCGGTCTACCGCCAGCTGCTCGCCGCCGGCCTCGTCAGCGTCGACCATGCCGCCTATGGCGCCCTGAAGCTGGAGCCGGAGGCGCGCGCCGTGTTCCGCCGCGAGCGCGAGGTGCGCTTCCGCAAGGACCGGCCGGCCACGGCCAAGGCCGCCGGCCGCGGCGCCTCGGCGGCGGCGAGCGCGAAGTCGGCCCTGCAGGGCGCCGATCTCGCGCTGTTCGAGGCGCTGCGCGCCGCGCGGCTGAACATCGCCCGCGAGCTGTCCGTGCCGCCCTATGTCGTCTTCCCCGACACGACCCTCATCGCCTTCGCCACCGAGCGGCCGGCGAGCCGGAGCGCCCTGCTCGGCGTTTCCGGCGTCGGCCAGTCGAAGCTGGAACGGTATGGCGAGGCGTTCCTGAAGGTGATCCGGGAGCATCAGGAATAGGCGCCGCGCGTCGGAGGCCGGGCCTGCCGGCCGCCGCGCCCGTGCGGGCGTCAAAGCCGGCCGCTTGATTTCCGCCGGAAAGCTGGTCCAGACAGGGGCGCGGGGGCCGATGCCTGTGAGGACGAGCGGGATGAGCGGACTTGTCATCTGGACCTATGACTGGGTGCCCAAGGGCCCGCGCGGCTTCGTGCGCGACCTCAGGCTGAGATGGGCCTGCGAGGAAGCGGGCCTGGCCTATACGGTGCGGACGGTCGGCTTCGACGACCGCGCGACCAATCACCTGCCGCGCCAGCCCTTCGGCCAGATCCCCTTCCTCAACGACGGCGACCTGGAGATCTTCGAAAGCGGCGCCTGCCTCCTGCACCTCGCGCGCAAGAGCGAGGCGCTGCTGCCGCGCGATCCGGCGGGCGAAGCCGACACGCTGCAATGGACGCTCGCCGCGCTCAACTCGATCGAAATGGTCTCGGTGCCCTGGTGGTTCCTGACCGTCTCCGGCCACCCGGACAATGATCTCGGCGGCTGGCTCGGCCAGCGCCTCGACCAGCTCGAAAACGTCCTCAGCCAGCGCCAATGGCTCGCCGCGAACCGCTTCACCGTCGCCGACCTCGTCATGGCCGACGTGCTGCGCGTCGCCAAGGTCCGCGCGTATGGTGATCGGCCGGCGAGCGAGGCTTATGTCGGGCGTGTAACGGACAGGCCGGCGTTCAGGAAGGCCCAGGCGGATCAGCTGGCGCATTTTGCGGTGGGGGATGAGATGAGGGCGGCGAAGAGGCCGTAGAGCGGGTGATGGTGCCCCGGGGGGCGATGGGACGGTGCGTTGCCTGGCAGCGGACTACCCACTACACCCGCCGATGCGAACCGAATGTCCAGTCCTTAGGTGGACGAGAAATGCCATGCTGGATCTCTTGAGTTACTCTCGTCATGCGACCATCAGGATGATCAGGAGCGCGATATGGCCACGGTCGATCTGGCGTATGCCAAGGCTCATCTAAGCGAGCTGATCGACCAGGTCGAAGCGGGCGATACCATCAACATCACCCGCCATGGCAAGCTCGTCGCGCGACTCGCTGCAGCAGCCAAGCCGCGCAAGCCGATCGATACGACGCTGCTTCAATCGCTGACGGCGACGATGCCGCCCCAATCCCAAAGCGCCGCCGATCTCATGCGGTCGATGCGGGATGGCGACCGCTACTGATGTTCTATCTGGACACGTCGTTGATCGTCGCTGCGCTCTCCAACGAAGCGATGACGCCGGGCGTTCAGGCCTAGGCGGGCTGAAATGGCGATATGAATAAAATCCACGAACTGATCCGCCTTAGCGTCAACGATCCGGAGCCTGTCCGTTCCGTAGAAAATGGTCGAACACGTCACTCTCCTCTTCTTCCTCCTGAAAGCGTGGGCCGTCCGCTTCAAACTGAAGCACGGTGATCTCCTGATCGTAGCGATCCGAGCGAAGGCATATCTCGTACACCGGCTCGGGAAACCAGACCCCCGCTTGCTGCACAACGCCGGTCAGAGCCGCCTCGGAATAATCGCGTCGTGCGGCAAACGCTTGCAGTGGGAGTTCGAATACAGTGTCCCTCGTGCGGATATAGCGCCCCGATCTAAGCGCCGCCTTGCTGGGCTTCGCCCAATGAGCGAAGCCCTCATTCGAAACCACCATGATCGCCCGCGTCTCGGTGTATTCGAGCCAGCGCAGGATCGCTGCTGTCAGCGAAACTCCGTAGCGCTTTGCAAGTCGGCCGAGCGCTTCGAAATCGGTCCGATCCTTCGCCGGCAGTTGGCGACGGAAGTCATGAAACGGCATGAGCAATGCTGCGGCGAACTCGTCAGCTTCCTGCTCAATACCGGACCCATCGCGACGAACTACCACGTTCTCGTCGCAATAGATGCCGCCGTCGAAACGCCCGTCCTCCTCGATCAACTGGCGGTGCAGGACGTAATGGGCGAACTCGTGCCCCACTGTGAACGAACGCCGTCCATCAGACTGACCGATATCGTACATAATCGCCCATTGTCGCGGCCGCGCCTCCCCATAGACCAACGCGCCGACACAGCCCGGAATGTTGCGCTCGACGATCTCGTGGATGGGGCTGTTGGGCGCGACCTGGCGCGAGTACTCCAGCGCGAGGCCGATCACATCGACCGGCGCGCGATCAAATCGATCCGCTCCAAGAACCAGGTCGAGCATCTGCGTGATGCGGGCCGCCTCCTTCAGCGGCCGGAGGCGGCTCGGTTCGCTCATTTGCGGGTCTTCGTGTCCAGGATGCGGGCCATCTCGCGAATCTGCCGGCGGGTCTCCTCCGGCAGGCCGCTGTATTGCCGAAAGAAGGCCGTGTCCTCCGCCTCGCTAAGGGTCTGCGTGTCAGCGCCGATCAGATAGTCGACGGTCACACCCAAGGCACCCGCAATCGCCGACAGCTTCTCAGCAGACGGCCTAGGCGGATTCTTGTTCTCGAGCTCCCAGATATAGCTCTTTGACGAGCCGGTATCTTGCGCAAGCTGATCGAGTGTTAGACCTTTCTCTGTTCGTAATTCCTTGATCCGATGACCAAATTTCATCATCAATCCTTCCGATCGGTCCGCCCACCCCCAGGTTCGGAGTAGCCATATTGTATGTCCCTTGACAGACGCATTCAAGCTTCCCATATTGTTCGGAGTAGACGCATAATGACTCATATCATCCCGAACATCGCGCGGGCGATGGCGAGATGCACAGATGCAGCCAGCCCGCCGTGGAGATCGATGTGAACATCCAGCTTGCGCCGACTGGCCTCAATCCCTTCGACGACCCTCTCGACCGCATCCTCGCGGAGATCGCGCTCAGCGTTCAGCTGCCGCCCTCGCTGCATGACAAGGCGAAGTCGCGCTACGAGGCGGTGCGCCGCCATCTCGAAGCGACGACCGCCTTCTTCGACCAGATCGAACACTTCTACCCGCAGGGCTCCATGGCGATCGATGCCACGATTTCGACGCGCGGCACCGATGACGAATACGATCTCGACATCGTCTCGCAGCTCGGCGGCCGTTTTCGCGGCATGGCGCCTCTTGAAATCCTGACCGAGCTCGAAGCCGCGCTCGCCGACTATCCCGTGCAGCGGGTGCTGCGGCAGACGCGCTGCGTCACGTTGTTCTACGCCGACAAGATGCACCTCGACGTCACGCCATCGCTGCGCGTCTACCGCACGCTCGATCGCGAAAGCCTGATCACCCACGCCAAGGGTCCGCGCCGTTCCGACGACGATCGCCTCGTCGACATGAACGCCTATGGCTTCGCGCAGTGGTATGCGAGCAGGACGCCGCTCGAATTGCGCATGGCGAAGGAGTTCCACCGGCGCTGGCTTGACCATGCTGGCCTTGCCGCTCGCGCCGACGCCGATGTGGACGATGTTCCTGATCAGTGCGACTTCATCGTCAAGAACACCGCAACGCTCGCTCTCCAGCTCCTCAAGCGCTTCCGCAACATCCGCTATGCCAGCTATAGCGGCCGCATTCCGCCATCGGTGATGCTCTCCTATTACGCCGGGCTCGCCGCGCAGCCGAACATGTCGCTCAGCACCATGCTCGTTCGCCTCGCGAGCTGGATCATCCGCGACATCGAGCAGGCTTCGCTCTACGGCCGGCTCCTGCGTGTTGCCAATCCGATCTGCGAGGCCGATGTCTTCACCGACCGCTGGCCGGAATCCATTGCTCAGCAGGACGAATTCGCCGAACACCTGCACGAGCTCGTCCGTTCGCTCGAGGCGATGCGCAAGGGCGAGATGCTCCCCAACGCGATGATGGACACGTTGCGCGACGACTTCGGCGACCGCGTCGTGACCCGTGCCGCGGACCAGATCGCAACCGAGGTTGGTGGCGGGATCCAGCAATCCCGTCAGCTCTACACGCGGCGAGGCGGCGTGCTGTTGCCCTCCGCCGCTGCGGTCGCGGCGCCGATCGTCAATCCGGCGGTTTCGGTGGCACGGCCTCACACCTTCTTCGGGCGCAAGATCTGATGACGGCGGCGATCCTCTCCATCGACGAGCAGGTCGCCGCGATGAAGGCGGCCTGGCCGCAGTTCGCGGCGCGCCGGATCGATCGCCGCGCGCAGTCCGCGCGGTGGGTGGGGAGCGTGAGGCCGCAATATGCGTGCTACTCGCTGGAGATCCGCTATGAGGTCGGGTCGTTCCCCGAGGTGCGGGTGCTCTCACCCGAACTCGTTCGGTTGCCCGGCAATTCCGAGGGCCAGCTGCCCCACGTCTATCCGCCGGCCGAGGATCCGACCCTTTGCCTGTTCGACCCCCGTGAAAGGGAGTGGACAGCGGCGATGACCATCGCGAGCACGACCGTCCCTTGGGCGCTCGACTGGCTCGCTTGCTACGAACTTTGGGTGATGACCGGGCGCTGGACCGGCGGCGGGCGCCATGCCGGACAGGACATCGGCGAGGCAAGGGAGACAACACGATGAACTATGTTCCGCCGCGGCGATCGGACGGCACCATCCAGCACGCGCGCCTGAAGCAACCATGGCCGCAGGGCCGCCCGTTCCGTATCCTGTCGATCGACGGCGGCGGAATTCGTGGCGTCTTTCCTGCAGCCGTCCTGGCCGAACTCGAAAGCCGCTTCCTGGGCGGCGCCTCCATCGCCAATCACTTCGACATGATCGCGGGCACGTCAACGGGCGGTATCATCGCGCTCGCCCTTGCCCATGGGATGACGGCTCGACAGGCATTGAACATCTATCTCGAGCGCGGCGACCGCATCTTTCCGCCGGCGGCTGGGCTCGGCAAGGTGTCGAGGGCGCTGCGCTGGGTGTTCAAGCCGAAGCACGACCAGGCCGCCCTCAAGGATGAGCTGCTGCGGATCTTTGGCGACAAGGTGCTCGACGATGCCGTCACCCGGCTGGTCATCCCGAGCTTCGAAGGGCGCCACGGCGAGCCGTTCCTCTACAAGACGCCGCACCACCCGGACTACCAGAAGGACCGCCACAAGAAGTTCGCTCATGTGGCGCTCCACACGACAGCGGCCCCGTCCTACTACCCCGGCGTCGAGGACGATGGTTACGTCATGATCGATGGCGGTATCTGGGCCAACAATCCGGTCATGAACGCCCTGGTCGATGCCCTCGCCTGCTTCGACATTGCACGCGAGGACGTGCGTATCCTGAGCCTGGGAACGGGTGAGTCCACTTTCACTGTCGATGAGCGGGCGCGCAACGGCGGCATCAAGGATTGGGCGTTCATGCGCTCATTCAATGCGGCCGCCCGCGCGCAATCCCGCAATGCCCTCGGCCAAGCCTATCTGCTGGTCGGCAAGAGCAACGTCACACGGATCGATGTGCCGGAAAGCGACGCACCGATCGCGATGGATGACGTGCAGCGCTCGGTCCGGGAGCTGCCGATGGTGGCACGCAGTCTCGTTGAAGGCGCCGGGCATCACATCGAACGGGTGTTTCTCGATGGCGAAGTCGAGAAATTCATCCGTTGCCCGATGACGTAGGCGTCTCATCGGCCACTCGTCCTTACCGGGCCGTCAGCAGACGACAGGCGATCTCGCGCTCGCCCCAGCGGGTCGAGAAGGTGTCGGAGACCTCGAACCAGCTTCCGTCATTGCCGATGCCATGGTTGGCGCCCATGCAAGAACACTGGCATTCGTGCCCCAGTGCTTCCTGGCACGCCCGCGCGCAGATCTCCTGCTCGCGATAGGGCTGCATGATGTAGACCTTGCCGAAGCGCTGCAGCGCCCGATCAACGAGGTCGTCGAACCAGGACTTCGGCAGCTCCCAATAGGCGTCCGTCCCGCCGATCCATTCAGGAGCCGTTCGTCGCCCGTTCTGAAGCCATTGCCGGTTGTCGTCGGCGAACGGCAGTCGCACCCGAAGCTTCTCACCACGTCCGGTCCGGCGCAGTACGACCGGAATTGGCTTCTGCTTCCAGACATAATTGAGGGTGAGCCGCTCCATGGACACCTTCTGCTGATCGCCCATCGTGGACCACTTTAGAAGCCGTACTCAGACCAGCAACGGCGAACGGTTTCAGAGATTATCGCCTTCCGAGCGACTCGCGAAACGAATAAGCTTGGCCGGGAAATGGGGGGGCTCAATGCGCGTCAGAAGAATAACAATTGAAAATTTTCGAGGCGTCGCACACGGGGTTGTCGATCTTCCAGGACATACTCTGCTGGTTGGCGGCAACAATGTCGGCAAATCGACCGTCTGCGAGGCCATCGACCTGGTTCTAGGCGCCGAACGCCTATTCCGTCGTCCAATCGTCGATGAACACGACTTTCACAACGGTCGATATTTCGACGATTCCGGCAATCTCGTCGTCATCAAGATTGAAGTCCTCTTGATCGATCTGCCTGAGGACATGCGCCGGAAACTCTTTCACAAGACCAGACCCTGGAGCGAAGAGAAGCAAGGGTTCGTCGATGTCGACGGTTCGATGCCATCCGACACCGACGCCCCCGGCGTCATTCGCGCGCTCCCGATCACCTTTCTCGGCTGGTACGATCGAAAGACCGACGATTTTGAGGGGAAGACGTTCTTCTCCCACCCTCTCAAGGAAAGCCCCGACGAACCTGACGATCTGACAGCGGGCAACGGGCTGGAATCGTTCGGTCGCGAATGGAAGCAGGCTTGCGGCTTCATCTATCTGCGAACGCTGCGGACCGGCCGTAGAGCGCTCAGTCTCGAGCGTGGCTCACTGCTCGATACGATCCTTCGGCTCGGCGACAAAGGACGCGAGTCGATGTGGGAGGATACGGTCAAACGTCTGAGGGCGTTTGACCCGCCCGTTGGCTCCATCCCGCAGCTCAAGGCGATCCGTGAGCAAGTCCGGAAACGGATGCAGCGCTTCATCGGGATAGCCGACGAGGAGGATGCGACAGCGTTCTTCGCATCGGATCTCACGCGCGAGAATCTCAGGGAGGTCATTCAGTTCTTTGTGCGATCCAAAGGGAGCGAATACGCCGTCCCGTTCCACAGGTTGGGCACGGGTTCGATCAACACGCTGGTCTTCGCGCTGCTGACGCACATCGCCGACCTTCGCGGAAACGACTCCGTCATCTTCGCGATGGAAGAGCCGGAGATCGCGTTGCCCCCGCACTCGCAGCGTCGGCTCACCCGCTACCTTCTCAAGAAGATGGGCCAGGCAATCGTCACCTCGCACTCGCCGCACGTCATCGACGAATTCGAGGTCACGCAGATCCTCGCAATCGATCGCGATGAGAAACATCGCCTCTCGAGCACCGCGATTCCGACAGAAGGGATCAAGTTCAAGGCGGTACGCCAGCGCAAGCTTCAGCTTGCAGAAGCAATCCTCGCACGCGGCATCATCGTCGCGGAAGGCGCGACCGAGGTTGCGACGCTGATCGCGACATCGCGCGCGTTGGAAGCTCATAGTCCGGAAAACGCATATGACCCGTTCGACCTGACCGGCATCTCCGTCTTCGAAGCAGGAGCTCACGGTGAAATCCCCAAGTGGGGGCCCGTATTTAAGAGCTTGCGCAAGGCGTTCTTCGCTTTCCACGACCTGCCAAAAAAGGATTGGACCGCGGAGCAAACGGCGAATCTCGCCCTGTATTCGGAGAACTGCCAGACAACCTTCAAAGGGATCGAGGCGCTGCTGGTTGCCGAGGTTGCGATCGACGCGCAAAGGCGGTTTCTAGCGGTGGTAGCCGACTGGCCCGACTATCCGCAACACCATGGCAAGCTGACAGCCGGCGCCGGCGACGATGCGGTCAGAAAGCTCACCTACGACGTACTCGCCGATCGCAAAGGCGATGGTTACGCGGCCCACCTGGTCGAGTGCTGCCAATCGCTGGCCGAACTCCCCAAGACGATCACCGCGTTTCTGCAGCGCGTGAACGTGCTTCTGAAACTTCCGCCGCTGGATGGCGAAGACGACGCAGACGACGAGGGCAAGCCCGGATGACCTTCGTCTTGAATGACCAACGAAGATCGGTGCTCGAAGAGCCGGGGCACGTCCTCGTGTTGGGCGGACCGGGAGCTGGAAAGACCACCCTTGCGATCTTGAAGGCGCAGGCCGGAATGCCGCGGATGAAGCCCGGTCAAACGGCACTTTTCCTGAGCTTCTCGCGCGCGGCCGTCCAGCAGATCATCACACGCTGCAAGACCGTCCTGAGCCGGGACGAGCTATCGAGGATCGAGGTCAGAACCTATCACTCATTCTGCTGGGAACTCCTGAAGGGGCATGGCCGCGCGCTCCGCGGCGCGCCGATCGCCATGATCTCTCCCGGGCAGGAAGGAATGATGCGAACGCAGTTCGCGGGCGATTGGGAGGTAGAACGTCGTCGCCTTCTCGACGAGGAAAGCCGAGCATCCTTCGACGCGTTTGCCCATGCCGCCGCTCGCCTGATCGAGGAGAGCACGCATATTCGCGATGGCATCGCCGACATTTACCCACTCATCATCCTCGACGAATTCCAAGACACAGATGACGATCAGTGGCGCCTAGTGCAGGCGCTCGCCGAAGCCACCAAGAGTGTCTTCCTCGCCGACCCGGAGCAGCGGATCTACGATTTCCGCAAGGGCGTCCGCGCCGATCGCCTCGATATCCTGCGTCGATGCGTCAAGTTGCTGGAGGCCGACCTGGAGGCGGACAATTTCCGTAGCCCGACGTCGGACGTGCTGCGCTTTGCGAACGCGGTGGTGACGGCAAAAGCGCCGGCGCGATCGAAGGACGTCGTCGTCACGACCTACAAGCGCTTCCAGAACATGTTCAATTCCACCGTCCACTTTCATGTGGGTCAAGCGTTCGCCGATTTGGCCCGGCGCGGCGTGACAGAGCCTTGCGTGGCGGTGTTGGCGACGAGCAACGACCTTGTAGCGGACATCTCCGAGCTGCTCTCGACCTCTCATAATTTCGGAAAGAACGCGCTCTCCCCCATCAGCCACGACATCGTCTGGGACGGCGAACAATCATCAGCGGCGGCCCTCGTGGTGGCCGCGTTGCTGGAGCAGACCTCGGCCTATTCGGTCGCATCCCGAACAGCGGCGCTACGGCGTGCGGCCGATTTTTGGCTCCTGAAGAAGGATTGGTGCGAACAGCAGAGCGCTCTTGGAGCCAAGACGGCCGGCGATCGCGCCGCGCGAATGACGGCGGCAATCGAGTTGCTGCGCAAGGAAAAGTCGATCCGCGCATCCGGACCGAACCATCTCGCGCAATACCAGGGAGCATGCACCGGCGACCCTGTCAGCGATTGGCGCCTGGCCCGCCAGCATTGCACCGGCCATGACGACCTCCGGGATATCCCGGTTCAAGCCGGAATGGTCCGCCTCTCGAAAGCCGGCGATCCGATCGCGATGGCATTGAGCGAACTCTGGGCGCAAACCGCGACATATACCGGTGCAGTCGAGCGCGTCGCCGCCATCCTCGATCAGCAGCGCCTTGTTGGTGCTGATCGCCCACCGCGCGGATGCATCCTGATGACCATCCACAAATCCAAAGGAAAGGAATTCGATGCCGTCGTCATCGTGGAGGGATATCGCGGAGGCGCGCTTCTGAAAGAAGCCGAAGCACCTAAATACGAAAATAGCCGCCGTGTGCTGCGGGTCGGGATCACCAGAGCACGGCATGCCGTCCGTATCGTCCGCCCGGCCGATGCCACTCCGCTTTTCGGTCCGGAGTGAACGTCATGTCAGGGGAACACGCACTCTCACCTAACTGGATCGCCTGGATGCGCGACTACGCAGCCGCGGCGCGACGCTTCGTTGCCGAGGATCCGATCAGGGTTTCGTCGGAAGAGGAACGGGAGCTTGTTGCGATAAAGATGGCCCTCTATGCCCGGGCCCTGACACTGTTCGAGGGTGCCCTGCTCCTACTCGAAAACGACCGGCAGCTCGACTTTCGCATTCAGTCGCGTGGCGTCATTGAGGCCACGATGTACCTCATCGCGCTGGACCGAAACCCCACCTTCGTCGCGCGGATGAAGGATGACGACTTCAAGAGCCGACAATCGCGCGCGGCGTTACATCTTGGCGCGAGGAAGTTCAATGGCACGGAAGACGTCAGGCAACAGCTTGAGGAATTTGTCGCACATGGGCCCCAAGGCGCAAAGGCGATACAGCTCGGCACACTCCTTGAGGGCAGCGATTTCGATCGCCTCTACGGCAGCTATCGAGACATCTCGGGAGACGCCGCACATGTGAGCTTGACGGCGCTTAACCGACACTATGTCGAGAATCCAATGAACCACTCGGCGAGTCTGATCATCGACCCGGCACTAGACGAGATCGACTTTCTGGTAACCGTGACAGATCTCGGCATTTCGATGACGATCGCCACGCTCCTCGCCATGAGGATCAAGGAAAAGACTGATGTTTGGGATGAATTTCAGGTGCTGTTGTCTCAATATCGGACACTGACGCGCGATGGACACGGCTCGCCCGAGATCCCAATCTCGCAGGAAAATGGACCATCGCAGCAATGAAGCCCACGCCCTCACGAGTTCATTGAGCCACTCGCGGAGCAGAACCTTCGCGGGGTCATGGGTCCCCCTACTCCCACTCGATCGTCCCCGGCGGCTTGCTGGTCACGTCGTACACCACCCGGTTGATCCCCCTCACCTCGTTGATGATCCGCGTCGCGGCTCTTCCGAGAAACGTCATGTCGAAGGGGTAGAAGTCGGCGGTCATGCCGTCGACGGAGGTGACGGCGCGGAGCGCGCAGACGTGGTCGTAGGTGCGGCCGTCGCCCATGACGCCGACGGTCTTCACCGGCAGGAGCACGGCGAAGGCCTGCCAGATCGTGTCGTAGAGGCCGGCCTTGCGGATCTCGTCGAGATAGATGGCGTCGGCCTGGCGCAGGATGTCGAGCTTCTCGCGGGTGATCTCGCCGGGCACGCGGATGGCAAGGCCGGGGCCCGGGAAGGGATGGCGGCCGACAAAGCTTGCCGGCAGGCCGAGCTCGCGGCCGAGCGCGCGCACCTCGTCCTTGAACAGTTCGCGCAAGGGCTCGACGAGCTTCATGTTCATGCGCTCGGGCAGGCCGCCGACATTGTGGTGGCTCTTGATCGTCACCGAGGGCCCGCCGGTGAAGGAGACGCTCTCGATCACGTCGGGATAGAGCGTGCCCTGGGCGAGGAACTCGGCGCCGCCGACGGCTTTCGCCTCCTTCTCGAACACCTCGATGAACAGGCGCCCGATGGTCTTGCGCTTCACTTCCGGGTCGGTGACGCCTGAGAGCTCGCCGAGGAACTCACCAGAGGCGTCCACATGGACGAGCGGAATGTTGTAGTGGTCGCGGAACAGGCTCACCACCTCCCGCGCCTCGTTCTGGCGCATCAGGCCGTGGTCGACGAAGACGCAGGTGAGCTGGTCGCCGATCGCCTCGTGGATCAGCACGGCGGCAACGGAGGAATCGACGCCGCCGGAGAGGCCGCAGATCACCCGGCCGCGGCCGACCTGGGCGCGGATGCGGGCAATCGCCTCCTGGCGGAAGGTGCCCATGGTCCAGTCGCCGGTGGCGCCGGCAATGTTGCGCACGAAATTGGTGATCAGCCTGGCGCCGTCGGGCGTGTGCACCACTTCCGGGTGGAACTGCACGGCGTAATAGTTGCGACGGTCGTCGGCGATCGCGGCAAACGGCGCGTTCTCGGAGGTCGCCACCACCTCGAAGCCCTCGGGGATCTCGGTCACCCGGTCGCCATGGCTCATCCAGACCTGGTGGCGGCTGCCCGGCTCCCAGACGCCCTCGAACAGCTTGGTCTTCTTCTTCACATCGAGGAAGGCGCGGCCGAATTCGCGGTGATGACCCGCCTCCACCTTGCCGCCGAGCTGGGCGGCCATGGTCTGCTCGCCATAACAGATGCCGAAGACCGGCAGCTTGTCGTCGAAGATGAGCTGGGGCGCGCGGGGCGAAAAGTCCTCGGTCACCGAGGCCGGGCTGCCGGAGAGGATCACGCCCTTGGGCTTCAGCGCCTTGTAGGCCTTCTCGGCCGACTGGAACGGATGGATCTCGCAATAGACCCCCGCCTCGCGCACACGCCGCGCGATCAGCTGGGTCACCTGGGAGCCGAAATCGATGATGAGGATGGAGTCGTGCGTCATCGACTTCGGTTAAACGCTCGGCCTCGCGCGCGCAAGCCCCTTGGCGGGGTGCGGGGGCGTGGTTTTGGTGCAGGGTGTTGGGGCGCGGCAGGACGCGCCCGCGCCCGAACTCCGGCAGCGCCCGATGCCGGCCCCCTGCCCCTCAGCCCGCGCGCTCCATCAGCGCGAGATAGAAGCCGTCCGTGCCGGTGCGGCGCGGGGTGAGCTGCAGGCCGAGGCCACCTGAGGAAACGAGGTCGTCGCGCTCGGATAGGCTGTCGGGGGCAAGGGCCAGCACGTCGCGCGGCGGCGCCGCGCGGAAATCCTTGTGCCGCTCCAGGAAGGCGGCGACGCGCGCGTCGTTCTCAGCCGGCAGCACCGAGCAGGTGACATAGGCGATGCGGCCGCCCGGCTTCACCAGCCTTTCGGCGCGGGCCAGCACGAGGTCCTGGTCCTTCATGCGCTCGGCGAGCGCACCCGGGCGCACGCGCCACTTGGTGTCAGGGTTGCGCCGCCAGGTGCCGATGCCGGTGCAGGGCGCATCGACGAGGCAGAGGTCGATGCGGCCGGCAAGGTCGGCCAGCGGCTCGTCGCCGCGGCCCTTCGGCGTGCGCACCTGGACATTGCGCGCGCCGGCGCGCGTCAGCCGGTCGTGGATCGGCGCGAGGCGCCTGATATCGGCGTCGGTCGCGTAGATCTGCCCGGAATTGTCCATGAGGGCGGCAAGCTCCAGCGTCTTGCCGCCGCCGCCGGCGCAGAGGTCCACCACCTGCTCGCCGGGCGCCGCGCCCGCCATCAGCGCGACGAGCTGCGAGCCCTCGTCCTGGATCTCGAACTGGCCTTTGAGGAATTCCGGCGTCACCTGCAAGGTCGGCCCGCGGCCATCCTCGCCGGCGGGAAAGCGCAAGGCGGTCGGCGCGTGCGGGGTGATCTCGGCGCCGAGATGGGCGAGCGCCGGCAGCAGGCGCATGCGCTCGATCTTCAGCGTGTTGACGCGGATGTCGATCGGCGCGCGGGCCGCGAGCCCCTGCATCTCGGCGACGAGGTCGGCGCCGAAGGCGAGCCGAAGCTCCGCTTCCAGCCAGTCCGGGAAATCGCCCGCGACATGCGCCGGCGCATCGGTGAGGTCGGCGCGCGCCAGCCGGCGCGTCTCCTCCGCCGAGAGCGCGGTCGGCGCGAACCGCTCGCCGCTGCAGAGCGCGGCGATGGCCTCGACATCCATGCCGCGGGCGAGCGCCAGGGCGCCGAGAACGAGCGCGCGCGGGCCCTCGTCCGCCATGACATGGGCGGCCGAGGCGCGCCGGCGCAGCGCGTCATAGACGAGGCTCGCGATCGCCGCCCGGTCCTTCGAGCCGGCGAAACGATGGGCCAGGCCCCAGTCCTTCAGCGCGTCCGGGGCCGGCCGGCGGCGCGCGCCGATATCGGCGAGAACCTCGATGGCGGCGGACAGGCGGGCTGCGGCGATCACGGCGGCTCCTTGGGCTCGGACAGGCGGTGCTAACCACCGGCCGCGCCGGAGGGCAAGCGCAAACGTGCGCTGGCGCACAGCCCCGCGCGCCGATCCGGCTTTTTTTGACGGGGCCTCGAACCTCCAGGCCCCGCCGCCCGACTGATGCGCATGGGGTGATGACACCAACCAAGCCCTTCCAGAGGAGAACCTTCAGATGCCCTCGTTCAAGACCCTCGCTCTCGCCGCCGCCGCCGTCGCCGGCCTCGGCCTCGCCGCCGCCTCGCAGGCCGAAGCCCGGCCGTTCGGCCATCGCCACGGCGGCTTCCACGGTCACGGTCACTTCCATGGCCATGGCCATTTCCACGGCCACCGGCACTTCCACCGCCACGGCCACTGGCGCGGCGGCCCCTGGCTCGGCCTCGGCCTCGTCGGCGGCGCGGTGATCGCGTCCGACTGCTACCGCGTGCGCTGGGTCGACACGCCCTACGGCCTGGTGCGCCGCACCGTGAACGTCTGCGCCTACTGAGCGCCCGACATCAGGCCCCCCGCCCCTCATGGACCCCGGTCGCAAGGCCGGGGTTCTGTTGTTGGGGCCAGGCTGCGCCCTGCCCGCAAGCCCCCTCAAAGCGCGGCGATCAGCACGCCGATCAGCATCAGCAGCAGCACCAGAACGCCGAGGGTAAAAATGGGCGCGCGCAGGCGCAGGTCGTTGGAGCCGATATGGATGAAGGAATGGGCGACGCGGCTTGCGACGAAAGCCCAGGCGAGGCCGGTCATCACCGGGCCGGTGGCGCCGACATGGATGGCGGCCATCACCAGCACGTAGAACAGGACCGGCGTTTCGAACTGGTTGGAGAAATTGTTGGCCGCCTGGCGCGCCCGCGCCGGAAAGGCCTCGCCCGACAGGGCGATCTCGCCGAGCCGCACCTCGCGCCGCGCCAGCGCCCGGCGGCGGAAAAAGCCCATCACGAACAAGACGACCAGCGTCAGCGCCACCTGCGCCAGCAGCGGCCAGATGAGCGACAGCCCGCCCGGATTCATCAGCCCCATTCCCTCGATCCCCTCAATCCCCTCACGGCGTGAACGGCCATGCTCCGGCCGAGCCGATCACGTGAACTCACCGCCAGTCAAGCAGAGCTGATTTGACCCTTGGAACCGGCCGTGCCCAGACTGTCGGTTCTTTGCACTTTTCCATCAGGCGACCGGGGGGCCTTCAGGAGTTCGGATCATGGTCAACAGCATGAAGCACGGTGCGTTTGCGGCAGCGGTCGGGTTCGCGGCGCTGGGGAGCCTCCTCGCCCTGCCCGCCGGCCGCGCGGAAGCGGCCGAACGCGCCGGGCAAGGCATCGCCCAGCCGGCCACGGCCGGCGCGCCCATGGAAATGTGGAAATGCAGGGCGGCCGCGGCCAGCTCGGCATGGGCCGCGGCGGTGGCGGTGGATGGCGTGGCGGCGGCGGATGGCACGGCGGCGGCGGATGGCACGGCGGCGGCTGGCGTGGCGGCTGGGGCGGCTATCACGGCGGCTGGGGCTATCGGCCCTATTACGGCTGGGGCGGCTATTACGGCGGCTATTACGGCGATCCCTGGGTCGGCGGCGCCGCCGCGGGCCTGCTGCTCGGCGGGGCGCTCGCCGCGCGTCCGCGCTATTACACCTATGACGAGGACTGCTGGTACGAGCGCCGCCGGGTGCGGCTGAACAGCGGCCGGCTGGTCGTGCGCAACATCCGCGTCTGCGAATAGGCAAGGCCGCTTCGCCGCGCGCCCCCGCCCGGCGCGCGGCCAGGCCCCGCCGCGGTTTTCAGTGGTCGCGATAAGCGATAATCGATGAACGATTGCGATCGCATCCTGGCTGCCGCGGCCCTCGAAGGTGCCGCGGCCGCATGGCGCCGGGTGTGCGGGCATGCCGCCGGCTTGGTCAAGGAAATACCTGAATTGGCTCGTGTGATGGATGTCGAGGAGAATGCGCTTCGGTTCGGCGCATCCCGCGGGGCGACCCATCCGGACCATTTGGGAGTTATGATCATGGCAATCACGTTGAAACGGCCGGTCGTGGCCGTGGCAGCCGGCGCCCTGGCCATGGCCGTGCTGGCCCTTGCGCCGGCCGGCGAAGCACAGGCCGCCGAGCGGGCGCGCGACCGCGCGGCGGCGACCAGTTCCGGCCCGATCGAAATGCAGGGCGGCCGCGGCCAGCTCGGCATGGGCCGCGGGTATGCCGGCGGCGGCTACCGCGGCGGCGGCTGGGGTGGCGGCTACCGGGGCGGCTGGGGCGGCGGCTACCGCGGCGGCGGCTGGGGCGGCGGCTACCGGTATGGCGGCTATTATCGCCGCGGCTGGTATGGCCCGGGCCCCTGGGCGGGCGCGGCCGCCGCCGTCCTGCTGCTCGGCGGCGCGGCCGTCGCGGCGCCCTATTATTACGAGCGCGACTGCTGGATCGAGCGCCGCTGGGTCGAGCGCTGGGACGGCTACGCGGTGCCGCGCGACGTGCGCGTCTGCCGCTGACGCAAACCCGCATGCAGAACGGCCCGGCTTTCGCCGGGCCGTTTCTTTTGCGCCAGAGCAGGTTCGGCAGTGCCCGAAGGCCCTGCCCCGCCACAGCCGGGCTCAGACCCGGCCGCCGTTCGGATAGTTCGGGCTCTCGCGGGTGATCGTCACGTCGTGGACGTGGCTCTCGCGCAGGCCGGCGCCGGAAATGCGCACGAATTCCGAATGGGTGCGAAAATCCTTCAGGTTCTGCGCGCCGGTATAGCCCATGGCGGCGCGCAGGCCGCCGACGAGCTGGTGCACCACCGCGCCGACCGGCCCCTTGTAGGGCACCTGGCCCTCAATGCCCTCCGGCACCAGCTTCAGGCTGTCCTTGACCTCGGCCTGGAAGTAGCGGTCGGCCGAGCCGCGCGCCATGGCGCCGACCGATCCCATGCCGCGATAGCTCTTGTAGGAGCGGCCCTGCCACAGATAGACCTCGCCCGGCGCCTCGTCGGTGCCGGCGAGCAGGCCGCCGATCATCGCGACCTCCGCGCCGGCGGCGAGCGCCTTGGCAAGATCGCCGGAAAACTTGATGCCGCCATCGGCAATGACCGGAATGCCGGCGGCGGAGGCCGCCTCGACGCTGTCCATGATGGCGGTGAGCTGGGGAACGCCGACGCCGGCGACGATCCGGGTGGTGCAGATCGAGCCGGGCCCGATGCCGACCTTGATGGCGTCGGCGCCGGCATCAATCAGCGCCCTGGTGGCGGCGCCGGTCGCGACATTGCCGGCCAGGATCTGCACCTTGTTGGACAGGCGCTTGATGCGCGTCACCTGGTCCAGCACCTTCTGCGAATGGCCGTGGGCGGTGTCGACCACGACGAGGTCGACGCCGGCATCGATCAGCCGTTCGGTGCGCTCGAAGCCGGCTTCGCCGACCGTGGTCGCCGCGGCGACGCGCAGACGGCCCTGCTCGTCCTTGCAGGCATTGGGATTGGCCACCTGCTTCTCGATGTCCTTGACCGTGATCAGGCCGACGCAGCGATAATGCTCGTCGACGACCAGCAGCTTCTCGATGCGGAACTGGTGCAGCAGGCGCTTCGCCTCGTCCTGGGTGACGCCCTCGCGCACGGTGACCAGGCGCTCGCGGGTCATCAGCTCGGAGACGCGCTGGTCCGGGTTGGAGGCAAAGCGCACGTCGCGGTTGGTGAGGATGCCGACCAGCTTGCCGGCCTTGCCGTTCGGCCCGCGCTCGACCACCGGCACCCCGGAAATGCCGTGCTTCTTCATCAGCGCCAGCGCCTCGGCCAGCGTCTCGTCGGGGTGGATGGTGATCGGGTTCAGCACCATGCCGCTCTCGAACCGCTTGACCTGGCGGACATGGTCGGCCTGCACGTCCGGCTCGAGATTGCGGTGGATCACGCCCATGCCGCCGGCCTGGGCCATGGCGATGGCCATGCGCGCTTCCGTCACCGTGTCCATGGCCGAGGACAGGATCGGAATGTTGAGGGTGATGCCCTTGGTCAGGCGCGTGCGCACGTCGACATCGGCCGGCAGCACGTCGGAGAGGCCGGGCTTCAGCAGCACGTCGTCGAAAGTGAGCGCTTCGGTGAGGCTGGAAAATACCGCCATGGCCAACTCCTGGTGAAAAGATAAAGCCGTCGCAGCCCTCGCGAATCGGGAGGGGCGCCGGCGGCTCGGTTTCGGGTTGGCGCGAGTTGCTACCACGTCTCGATGACGGCTCCAAGGAATGAATCGCATGGGCGAAAAGAATTTCGCGAGGCGGGTCAAGCCGTTTGCCGCCGTCCGGGCCACCGGGGCCGGCGGCCCATCTGCGGCGGATCGGCCACAGGCGCGGCAAAAGCGCGGCCATGTCATGCCAATTTTTTGATCCGGTGGTCTTGATACGCCCTGGCAAGCCGGCCGGCGCATCGCGATATGATGACGACAGGCGGTCCCTCTCGCCGGGTCGGCGAGGTTGAACTTTTGGCGGCGGTCGAGCGTCTCATGCGCAAGGCCTCCGCTCGGAGCATGTCATGCGTATCCTGCCGCGTTTCGTCCTGCACGCCTCGCTGATCGCCCGCGCGATGGCCCTCGCCCTTGTCGGCCTGATGGCCGGCGCCACCCTGGCCGACGCGGCCGAGCCGCGCCGCATCGAGATCCGCGGCGGCGAAACCCTCGAAATTCCCCTGCAGAACGGCCGGGCCATCACCCTGCGCTTCACCAAGGTGATCAGCGACGGCCGCACCCGCGCGCCCGTGGTCGAGATCCAGGCGGTCGGCACCAACGGCCAGAACACGGTCTACCGCCTGTCGCCGGCGGCCCATCTCGCGGCGCCCTTCGTGCCGGTGCAGGGCCATTTCATTGCCTTCGGCGAGCTGGCGAGCCCGCCGCGCGAACTGACCACGGCCGGCCGGCCGGCGCAGCTCGCCGACCACGTGCTGAAGCTCACCCTGACGCCCTGAAGCGGCCGAGACGGCCCGCGGGCCTTCCGCCCGCCGGTCCTATGCCCTATGTCACTGAAGGCCTGCGGTCTGCGCGGTTCCGGATGACCGCGCCCGAAGCAGGCGGGCATGTGAGGGCATCATGGTCACCGAGCAACAGGTCGCGCGCGCACTCGAACAGGTCCGCCTCGGCGCCAGCGGCCAGACGCTGACGGGTTCCGGCCGGCTCTCCGACATCGTCGTCAGCGGCGACAAGGTGATGGTGTCGATCGGCATCGACCCGACCGAGGCCGCCGCCATGGAGCCGGTGCGCGCCGCCGCCCAGTCGGCGATCGGCGGCCTGCCCGGCGTCGCCCAGGCCTTCGTGACGCTCACCGCCGACCGGCCGATGAGCCGGAGCGGCGCCGCGCCCCAGCCGGCCCCCGCGACCCGCTCCGCACCGCCGTCCGGGCGGCCGGGCGCCGCAGCCCCGACACGGGCCGCCACCATTCCCGGCATCCGCAACGTCATCGCCGTCGCCTCCGGCAAGGGCGGCGTCGGCAAGTCGACCACCGCCTGCAATCTCGCCCTCGGCCTCGCCGCGGAAGGCCTGAAGGTCGGCATTCTCGACGCCGACATCTACGGCCCGTCGCTGCCGAAGCTGCTCGGCCTCTCCGGCAAGCCGCGGGTGATCGAGGGGCGCACCCTCGCGCCGCTCGAGCGGTTCGGGCTGAAGGTCATGTCGATCGGCTTCATGGTCGACGAGGAAACCCCGATGATCTGGCGCGGGCCGATGGTGATGAGCGCCATCACCCAGATGCTGCGCGAGGTTGCCTGGGGTGACCTCGACGTGCTGGTGGTCGACATGCCGCCGGGCACGGGCGATGCCCAGCTGACCATGGCCCAGGCCACCCCGCTCGCCGGCGCGGTCATCGTCTCGACCCCGCAGGACCTCGCCCTGCTCGATGCCCGGCGCGGCGTCGCCATGTTCCGCAAGACCGAGGTGCCGATCCTCGGCATCGTCGAGAACATGAGCTATTTCCTCGCGCCCGATACCGGCAAGCGCTACGACATTTTCGGCCATGGCGGCGCGCGCCAGGAGGCCGGGCGCCTCGGCGTGCCGTTCCTCGGCGAGGTGCCGCTCGACATGAACCTGCGCGAGCGTTCGGACGCCGGCGAGCCGGTGGTCGCGACCGCGCCGGACGATCCGCAGTCGCGCGTCTACCGCGACATGGCCCGGCTGGTCTGGGCCGCGCTCTCCGGCGCCGGCGGCCTCAAGCAGAAGGCCGCGCCGACGATCATCATCGAATGATGGCCGGCTCATCGCGTCCGGCCGGGCGGATTGGCGGGCCGGCTGCATCGGGGCCGGCCCTGCAGGGCATCGCCCTGCCCTTGGCCGAGGCACGGCGGGCATCCGCGCCATGACCGATAGCTCCCAGCCCCCCGAACGGCTCAGCCGGCAGATCGAGCCGGGCGAAAGGCTCGTCTGGTGGGACCGGCCGGTGCGGCTGCGGCTCGCCCGCCGGGCCATGTGGCAGGAGATGCCGATCGGCGTCGCGGCGACCGCCTTCGCCGCCTTCTGGCTCAGCAAGACCGCGGGCGCGCCGCCGCCGTTCGCCTATGCCGCCCTGCCGCCGCTCGCCTATGGCCTCTGGTCGCTGTCGGCGCCGCTGCGCGCGGCGATCCGCGCTGGGCGGACGCTCTATGCGCTGACCGACCGGCGCGCGCTGATCCTGGAGGGCCGGGCAATGCGCGCCTTCGCCCTCGCGCGGATCGAATTCGTCGACACGAGCGGCCTCGCCTTCGGCGCGGACGGCCATGTCATGTTCCAGCGCACCTATCTCGGCCGGTTGGCGACCCCGGAACACCTGCGCTTCCGCTACAGCAAATCCGGCTTCATCGGCGTGCGGCATGCCCGCGAGGTGGCCCAGACGCTGCGCGACCTGTGCAACCGGGCGCGGGCCGGCGCGGCGCCCCGTGCAACGGAGGCCGCCTGATGCCTCCGACCCTCGGCGTCCTCTTGGCCGGCGGGCTCGCCCGGCGCATGGGCGGCGGCGACAAGCCGATGAAGACGGTCGGCGGCCGCTCGATGCTCGACCGCATCGTGGCGCGGCTCGCGCCGCAATGCGACGGGCTGATCGTCAACGCCAATGGCGACCTCGCGCGGTTCGGCTTCCTCGGCCTGCCGGTCGTCGCCGACGACGTGCCCGGTTTCGCCGGGCCGCTCGCCGGCATTCTCGCCGCGCTCGACTGGGCCGCCGAGCACCGGCCCGACATCGCCTGGGTCCTGTCGGCGGCGACCGATACGCCCTTCCTGCCCGCAGACCTCGTGTCGCGGCTGCATGCGGCGCGCGCGGCGGCCGGCCGGCCGCTCGCGGCGGCGCGCTCGGGCGACCGGACGCACCCGGTCATCGGGCTCTGGCCGGTCGGGCTGCGCACCGATCTGCGCCACGCCCTCGTCGTCGAGGACGTCAGGCGGGTCGACCGCTGGACCGCCCGCCACGGCGTCGCCGAGGCGGTCTGGCCCGCCGATCCCTACGATCCCTTCTTCAACGCCAATGCGCCCGCAGATCTCGCCGCGGCCGAAGCCATCGCCGCGCGCCATCCGGACGCCTGACCTCGCTCCGCGATCGGACGGGGCACGCCGGAAGCGGCCAAGGCCCGGGCCGGCTCGGGTTACCGGAGCAGCGCATAGGGCAGGAAGCCCGCCATGTCGCCGGGCTGGACCGCGGTGACCGTCTCGCCGAGCTCGACGAGGCCGTCGGTCTCGGTGAGCGAGGTGATCATCCCGGCCCCGTCGCGCGGGTGCTTGACCGCCTCCACCACGCCGTCGGCGGCACGCGCCAGCATGACCCGGACATATTCGCGCCGGCCGGCCTTCTTGGCATGGGTGAAGGTCAGCGGGACGGGCAGAGCCGGCGGCGCCTCGGGCCGGCCGCCGCCGAGTGCGCAGAGGAAAGGCCGCACCACATGGGCGAAGGTGACGAAGACGGCGACCGGATTGCCCGGCAGGCCGATGAAGGCGGTGCCCCCGACGACGCCCATGGCGACCGGCCGGCCCGGCTTGATGGCGAGGCGCCAGAAGGTCAGGCTGCCGGCCGCCTCAACCGCCGCCTTGACGTGGTCCTCCTCGCCCATCGAGACGCCGCCCGAGGTCAGCACCAGGTCGTGGCCATGCGCCGCGGCGGCGAGCGCGGCGCTGACCGCGGCGCGGTCGTCGGGCAGGATGCCGAGATCGGTGACGGTCGCGCCGAGCCGGCACAGCAGGGCCTGCAGCGTGAAACGGTTGGAATCGTAGAGTTCGGCCGGTCCGAGCGGCCGGCCGGGCGAGACGATCTCGTCGCCGGTGGAGAAGATCGCGACCTTCACGCGCCTGCGCACGGTGATCCGGGTCAGGCCGAGGGCGGCGATGAGCGCGATGGCTTCCGGCGTGATGCGCCGGCCGGCGGCGAGCGCCAGCCGGCCGCGCGCCAGGTCCTCGCCCGCCGGGCGGCAATTGGCGCCCGCCTTCAGGCCGGGCGGCAAGCCGACGCGCTCGCCCGCGAGGCGGACGTCCTCCTGCATGAAGACGGTATCGGTGCCGGCCGGCATGGGCGCGCCGGTGAAGATGCGCACCGCTTCGCCCGTCGCGGCCGGCCGGTCCGGCGCCGTGCCGGCGGCGACGCGGCCGGCCAGGGCGAGTTCCGTCACCCCTGCCGGGTCGAGATCGGCAAAACGCACGGCATAGCCGTCGACGGCCGAGTTGAAGAAGGGCGGCAGGTCGATCGGCGCGAAAATATCCTCGGCGAGGATGCGGCCATCGGCTTCGAGCAGGCCGAGGCGCTCGGTCTCGGCGACCGGCGACAGGTTGGCGGAAACCCGGGCGATCGCGTCGTCGACCGACAGAAGAGCGCTGGTAAGGGCGAAATGGTCGGGGGAAAGCTGCGCCATGGCCGCAAGCTCTAGCACAAACCCCGACCCGTCACCCGCCGGCCGGGCGCAGCCCCCTGCCCGGCCGGTCGATGTCGAGACCGCGAGCGGCGTGCCTGAGCGCCGAGACGGCAAGGCCGCGCGCTCAGCGGCGCGACCTCCTTGACCGGCAAGGCTGGTCTTGCCCGCCTCGCTCCACCCGGCAAGCCCGACGACCTTCGTCCGATTGCGCCGTTGCGGCCGCCGCGGCCATTGGCTGGCCACGGCAGCCGGGCCGCGTCATCCCGGCACCGATGATGCCGGAACGCGCTCCCATCAGAAGCCGGCGAGGACGATCTTGCCGCGCGCCGTGCCGGTTTCGACATGGGCGTGGGCGCGCTTCAGATTGGCCGCGTTGATCGTGCCGAAGGTCTCGGTCAGCGTCGAGCGGATCCGCCCGGCATCGACGAGCCGGGCGGTCTCCGCGAGCAGGCGGTGCTGAGCCTCGATATCGACCGTGCCCTGCACGGGACGCGTGAACATCAGCTCCCAATGGAACGACAGGCTCTTGGACATCAGCGGCATGACGTCGAGGCTCGGCGCATTGTCGATGGCGCCGACCCGCCCCTGCGGCGCGATCAGCGCGGCGATATCGGCGAGATGGCTCGCCGTATGCGTGGTCGAAAAGACGAGCCCCGGCGCGCCGAGGCCGAGCGCCGCGACCTGCGGCGCGAGCTTCTGGCGATGATCGACGACGTGGTGGGCGCCGAGCCCGCGCACCCAGTCGCGGGTCTCGGGACGCGAGGCCGTGGCGATGACGGTGAGATCGGTGAGCTGGCGGGCGAGCTGAACGGCGATCGAGCCGACGCCGCCGGCACCGCCCACGATCAGCAGCGCGGGCGCGGCGCCCGGCACCGGCCGGCTGACGTCGAGCCGGTCGAACAGCATTTCCCACGCGGTGATGGTGGTGAGCGGCAGGGCCGCGGCCGCCGCGAAATCGAGCGATGCCGGCTTCGGCCCGACGATCCGCTCGTCGACGATCTGGAATTCGGCATTGGAGCCGGGCCGGTTGATGGCCCCGGCGTAGAAGACCGCGTCGCCCGGCTTGAACAGGCGGGCTGCGGGGCCGGCGGCGACCACCACGCCGGCGGCGTCCCAGCCGATCACCTTGACCGCCCCCGGTTCCGGCGGCGTCGAGGCGCGGACCTTGACGTCGACCGGATTGACCGAGATGGCGCGCACTTCGACGAGCAGATCCCGTCCCGTCGGCACCGGTTTCGGCAGCTCGACATCGACGAGCGCGGCCTCCGCCGCGATCGGCAGGTTCTCACGATATCCGACGGCACGCATGGGGCATCTCCTTCATCCAGGTGCAGGAGACGAGATGCACAGTAGCTTGCAGACCCGCAAGAACGCACATATTTCGCCTATAGTGTCGAAATTGATACTGTCGGCCTTAAGGAGGAACGGATGCCAAACCCGCGTCTGCGCAAGCTCGGCAACTGGCCCGGCTGCCCGGTGGAAGGCGCGCTGTCGCTGATCGACGGCAAATGGAAGGGCGTCATCCTGTTCCACCTGCTGGAGGGTACGCTGCGCTTCAACGAGCTGCGCCGGAAGGTGCCGCGTGTCACCCAGCGCATGCTGACCAATCAGCTGCGCGAGCTGGAAGCCGACGGCCTGGTGGTGCGCACGATCTATGCCCAGGTGCCGCCGAAGGTCGAATATTCGCTGTCGCCGCTCGGTCTCAGCCTCGAACCCGTGATCAGCGCGCTGAAACTGTGGGGCGACAACCATTTGCGCGAGATCATGCGCCGGTTCGAGGCCAGGACCGCGCCGGCGGAGCATGCGGCATGAACGAGACGGCGCTCGATCTGCGCGGCCTGAAATGTCCCCTGCCGGCCCTGAAGACGCGCAAGGCGCTGACCCGGGCGGCCGGCGGCGACCTGCTCGTCGTCACCTGCACCGACCCGATGGCGGCGATCGACATTCCCAACCTGGTGCGGGAGACGGGCGACAGCCTGGAGGGGCAGGAACGGCAGGAGCGGCTCCTGGTGTTCCGCATCCGCAAGCGCCCGGCACCGGCGCTTTGACTGATGGCGGCGACAACGGCAAGCTGACGGCGATGACCCTTTCCAAGCCCCCCTCCCTTCTCGCCGCCGTGGTCTATGGCCCGGAGGACGACTGCGACCGGATGCTCGCCGATTTCGCCCATGGCCTTGCCGCCAGCGGCGTCGCCGTGGCCGGGCTCGTCCAGATCAACGGCAGCGACGCCTCCTGCGAGACCATGGACATGGAACTCGAGGATCTCGATACCGGCCGGCGCATCAATATCTGCCAGGACCTCGGCAGCGGCAGCGCCGGCAGCTGCCGGCTCGACCCGACCGGCCTCGCCGAGGCCGCCGGGGCTCTGAAGGCCGCGCTCGACAAGCCGCTGGACCTCGTGGTGATCAACAAGTTCGGCCGGATGGAGAGCGAGGGCCTCGGCCTGATCGCCGAGATCGGCGAAGCCGTGGCGGCAGGCCGGCCGCTCGTCATCGGCGTGCCGCGCCGCTTCGCCGACGCCTGGGATACATTCGCCGGTGGCATGGACGACAAGCTAGCCTGCCGGATGGAGGCGCTCGCCGGCTGGTGGGCCACCCACGACAAGGCCGCGACACCAGCCTCCGCTCCGGCTTGAGATTTTGCTTTATATTTTTCCATTTTTGCATTTGATATCAAAATGATATCAAATACATCTCACAAATGAAATGAGCCTCTGAATGCTCACGAGGCTTTCGGCGGCAGCACCTTGCCCGGGTTGAACAGGCCGTTCGGATCGAGAGCGTCCTTGATCAGGTGCATCACGTCGACCGCCTCTCCATGCTCTGTGCGCATGAACTTCATCTTGCCGATGCCCACCCCATGCTCGCCGGTGCAGGTGCCGCCGAGCTTCAGGGCGAGGTTCACCATGCGGTCGTTGATGGCGCTGGCCATGGCCAGCTCATCCGGATTGTCGCGGTCGATCTGCATGGCGAGGTGGAAATTGCCGTCGCCGACATGGCCGACCATGGCGGTGAAGAACGGCGCCTGGGCGCAGTGCTTGCGGGTCTCGCGGATCACCTCCGCAAGCGCCGAGATCGGCACGCAGACATCGGTGCCCCAGCCGCGCGCGCCGGGGCGCAGGGCGCGCAGCGCCCAGTGGAAATCGTGCCGGGCCTGCCAGAGCCTCGCGCGCTCGTCCGGATCGGTTGACCGGCGCCAGCCCGTCGCCCCCTCGCCGCGGGCGATCTCCTCGACCAGCGCGGCCTGTTCCTCGACGCTCGCCGCGCTGCCGGCGAATTCGAAGAACAGCGTCGGCGTCACCGGCAGGTCGAGCTTGGAATAGCCGTTCACCGCCTCGATGGCGCGGTCGTCGAGCAGTTCCATGCGTGAGACCGGCAGGCCCATCTGGATGGTGGTGATGACCGTATCGACCGCCGCCTCGACGGTCGGGAAGGCGCAGATCGCCGCCGCGATCACCTCGGGAATGCCATAGAGGCGCACGGTCACCTCGGTGATGATGCCGAGCGTGCCCTCCGACCCGACGAAGATGCCGGTGAGGTCATAACCCGCCGAGGACTTCTTGGCGCGCGAGCGGGTCCTGATGATGCGCCCGTCGGCCAGCACCACGGTGAGGCTCACCACATTCTCGCGCATCGTGCCGTAGCGCACCGCATTGGTGCCGGAGGCGCGGGTCGCGGCCATGCCGCCGATGGTGGCGTCGGCGCCTGGGTCGATCGGGAAGAACAGGCCGGTATCGCGCAGATGGGCGTTGAGCTGCTTGCGGGTGACGCCGGCCTGCACGGTCGCGTCGAGATCCTCCGGCCGCACGGCAAGGATCTGGTTCATGCCGGTGAGATCGATCGACACGCCGCCCTGCAGCGGGATCAGTGCGCCCTCCAGCGACGAGCCCGCGCCATAGGCGACGACCGGCGTGCGGTGGGCAGCGCAGAGCTTGACGATGCCGGCGACCTCCTCGGTGCTCTCCGGCCGGCAGACCGCGTCCGGCAGGCGCGGCGGATGGGAGGATTCGTCGCGGCCGTGCTGCGCCCGGTCGGATTCCGATGTCGACACCCTGGCGCCGAGAAGCGCCTTGAGGGCGTCGAGCAGGGCGGGCGCGAGAGCAGAGGCGGACATCGGGGAGGCTCCGGGACGGGACAGGCGTGTTCCCTCCAACTACACCAAGGCCGGCCAAAGCCCATCAGGCAAAGCGCATGACGCCTGTGCAGAACCTCAGCCGACGGGCCGCCTCTCCACCTGCCAGGCAAAGCCGTCGGGCGTGCGGGTGACGGTGACGAGATTGAAGGATGCCGGATCGTCATGGCCATGGCCCGCTGCCGAGGCCGAGGCCGCCCCGATCAGCGCGATCCTGCCATGCGCGCCCTGCCAGTCGACACGGCAGGCCCTGTGCAGGTGCCCGTGCAGGATCACCTGACAGCCGTGGCGGTCGGCGAGATCGAGCAGCGCGGCGCCGTCGCGCAATTGCTTCAGCCGCGACAGGCCCGGTGCGTAGGGCGGATGATGCATGGCGATGACCGGCAGGCAGCGCTGCCGGTCGAGGCCGGCGAGCAGCCGGTCGAGGCGGGCGAGCTGCCCTGCCCCGAGCGCGCCTTCGGCCGAGAACAGCCAGGTGGGCGCGCCGGTGCACAGCGTCACCAGCGCCACGTCGCCGACCCGGTCGAGCCGCGGGAAATGCGCTCTGATGTCGTCGCATGGCTCTGCCGGGGCGAGCCAGGGGGCGAGGCCGGCGCGGATCCGCACCGGCGCATCGCGCGTGTAGAGGTCGTGATTGCCCGGCGCCCAGGCCACCTGCCCGGCCGGGCCGAGCGCTGCCGCCGCCGCCGCCGCCGCCCGCCATTCGGTATCCTGGCCGAGCTCGATGAGATCGCCGGTCACCACGATATGGTCGGCGCCGGCATCGCGCACCGCCGCGAGCGCCCGCTGCAGCAGCGCGGCCTCGTGCGCGCCGCGCTGGCGCGCCCAGTTGATCCAGCCGAGCACCGGCTTCAGCCGCAATGGCAGCGCGCGGGGAAACGGCACCGGCCCGATATGCAGGTCGGAAAGATGGGCAATGACGGTCACGGCGGATTCGCTTCGACAGGATGCCGCCACTCTGGCCCATGGCCGGCAGGGATGTCACGGCGGAGCGCGCGCGAGGCTGAAATGGCCTGCCAGGATCGCGCCGAAAAACGGAAAATTCTGTCCTTGCCGCCGATACGATCAGGTGCGACTGCTGCCGCCAGCGCCCGGATACAGCGACAGCCCGCCATGACCTCCGTCTTCGACATCCCTTTTGACCGCAAGGCCACGCCCGACTGCAAGAAGTGGCACCATTATCCCGACGGCGTGCTGCCCATGTGGGTGGCGGACATGGATTTCGCGGCCGCCGAGCCCATTCTCGCCGCCATCAGGCAAAGGCTCGACCATCCGGTCCTTGGTTATGCGAAGCCGCCCGACTCGCTGCGCGAGGCCATCGTCGGCGCTTTGCGCGACTGGCACGGCTGGGCGGTCGACCCTTCGGCCCTCGTCTTCCTGCCCGGCGTCGATCCCGGCGTGAACATGGCCTTCAAGGCCTTCCTTGCGCCCGGCGACGGTGTCGTCGTCCAGACGCCGCTCTATCGTCCGCTGCTCAATGCGCCGAAACACTGGGATCTCCAGCGCATCGACGTGCCCATGGTGCCGGCCGGCGCCGGTTTCGATATCGATGCCGAACGGCTGAAACCGGCGCTCGCGCAGGCGCGGGCCCTGCTCCTGTGCAATCCGCACAACCCGACCGGCCGCGTGCTCACCCGCGCCGAGCTGAGCTTCCTGGCCGGCGAATGCGAGCGCTCCGACCTCCTGATCGTCTCCGACGAGATCCATTGCGACCTCGTCCATGCCGGCGCGCGCCACATCCCGATCGCGACGCTCGGCCCCGAGATCGCGGCCCGGACGATCACGCTGATGTCGGCAAGCAAGACGTTCAACATTCCCGGCCTGAAGACCGCCTTCGCCATCATTCCGAACCCCGACCTGCGCAAGCGGTTCGAGGCGGCCCGGCTCGGCATGGTCGACAGCAACAACCTGCTCGGGCTGGCGGCGACGGAAGCCGCCTACCGTTCCGGCCGGCCCTGGCGCGACCAGCTCATGGCCTATCTCGCGGCCAATCTCGATCACCTCGAAGCCGAGATCGCCACGCGTTTCCCGGGCATCACCTTCCGGCGCCCGGAAGCCACCTTCCTCGCCTGGCTCGACTGCAGCGCTCTGGCGCTGAGGCCGACGCCCCACGCCTTCTTCCTCGACAGGGCCAGGATCGGCTTCAGCGCCGGCGAGGAGTTCGGCCGCGAGGGCTTCGGCCATGTCCGGATGAATTTCGGCACGCCGCGCGCCCTGCTCGACGAGGCGCTGGCGCGGATGAGCGCGAGCCTTACCGCCGGCCGCCCCTGACGGCCGCACCGCCGCCGCGGTCAGCGGCCGCGCCGCAATGGCGTGACATTGGCCGGCAGCAGGCGCGCGCCCGGCGCCTGACGGCTGGGCGACCATCCGAGGAACGGCGCCACCTGGCGGGCGAAGTCGGTCAGGATCTGGACATAGTCGTCGTAGGCGAAATTGTAAGGCAGCTCCAGGCGCAGCTCGCGGGTCGCCGCGACGACCGGATCGGTCAGCAGGTGCAGCACGATCTCGTCGGCGCTGCCGACGAGATCGGGAGCGAACTGGACCCGCCGCTCGCCCTGTGGGCCTAGCGTCCGGCCATGGCGCTCCGCGGCGAAGGCGCGGTAGCGCTCGCGGGTGTGGCCGTCCGCGCCGTTAAGCGGCAAGATGACCCGGCCGACCGCGATCGCGGCACCGGACAGCGCGCGGAACCGGGCGATGTGATCGCGCTGCGTCGCGACGAAGCCGGTCGTGTCGCCGGCGACGTTGATATTGCCGATGAGCAGATTGAACCCGTTGCGGGCGGCCCATTCGACCGACCGCGCCGAGCCGGCGCCGAGCCAGAGGCGTTCGGTCAGCCCGGGCGCGACCGGGCGGATCGCCGGGCGCATGCGGCCGGCGGCCGAACTGATGAAGGTCTCGTCCGACCCGATCAGCTCGCCGCGCAGATTGCCGACCAGCCGCTCGAGCCGGCTGTAGGACTGATCGGCGCCGCCGCCATCGTCGCCGTCGCGGAAGCGCTCGCCGAGCAGCCGCGCATGTTCGGGCGGCGCGGCGCTGAGGCCGACCTGCAGCCGGCCGCCCGAGAGCAGGTCGGCCGTCGCCAGGTCCTCGGCGAGGCGGAAGGGATTTTCGTATCCGATCTGGATCACCGCCGTGCCGAGCGCGATTGTCCGCGTCCGCTGGCTGGCCGCGGCCAGCATCACCGCCGCGGAGGAGATGCTGTGCTCAAGATGGCGCTGCCTGATCCAGGCGCCGTCGAAACCGAGCGCCTCGCCGGCCGCGATGAGGCGCAGCGTGTCCTCCAGGCCCCTGGCCGGATCGCCCGACGGATAGGTGCCGCGCACGAGGAAACTGATCCGCTCGAGTTCGACAGACCTGGTCACGGCCGCCTCCCCTCAATGACTCGGCAGGCCGGGAGGATTGGTCTCGGAGCGCGGCAGCGCCTCGTCCTCCAGCGACCAGCGCGCCAGGATCTCGCCATATCGGCCCGACTGGATGAGGCCGTTGATCGCCGTCGTGAGCGCGCCGGCAAGGCCCGCGCCCTTGCGGGTGGTGATCGCGACGTCCGAACGGTCGGGCCAGCCGGCGCTGAGCACGCCGACCTTGCGGATATTGCGATCGCGCGCCGCAATGAACAGCAGCTGCGAATGGGGCTGCACGATAACGTCGGCGCGGCCGGCCTGCAGCGCCAACAGGCTGGTCGGCTGATCGTCGAAATAGAGGAGCGAGATCGGCCTGAGGCCGGCGGCGACATTGCGCCGGCTCCATTCCAGCAGGATGCGCTCCTGATTGGTGCCGGCACCGACGATGATGCGCAGTCCGGCGGCATCGGCCGGCTCGACGATGCGCGTGACCTGGCTCGTCAGCGGCGCGAAGAAACCGTGCAGCCCCTGCCGGTAGGTGGAGAAATCGAACTTCTCCTTGCGCTGCTCGGTGACGCCGACATTGGAGATTACCGCATCGTATTTGCCGGAGGCGAGCCCCAGCGGCCAGTCGGCCCAGGCGACCGGCACCAGGTCCAGCCGGAGGCCGAGGCTGTCGGCGACAGCCTGGGCGATGTCGGCATCGGCGCCCACCACCGTGCGGGCATCGGTGGCATAGGTGGCAATCGGCGGCACGGAGGGCGCGATGCCGACCGTGAACACTCCCGGCGCGACGAAACGATAGGCCGGGGCGATCGCGGCGACGGCTTCCGGGTTTCGCGCGGCGCGCGGGCGCGATGCCTGGGCCGGGCTGAGATCGAACGCGGCCGGAGGCGCCTCGGACGCCGGTGCCGGCGCCGTCACGGCGGCGAGCAACGCGGCCGTGAGGCACCAGCGCAGCCACCGGCATCGGCGCGGCGCGAACCATCGCCTGGGCGGAGGCGGAAAGGACGACAGGAACGGCATGGACTTTCTCTCCGGCAAGGGACGCGGCGGGCGGCTCAGCTTTTCGGCAGGCCCGGCGGATTGGTGCGCGACTGCGTGATCGCCTCCTGTTCGAGCCCCCAGCGGGCCAGCGCCTTGCCGTAATTGCCGTTGGCGATCTGGGCGTTGAGGGCCGCCGTGATCGCCTCGGCGAGCCCGGCGCCCTTGCGGGTGGTGACGGCGATCTCGGCGGTCAGCGGCCAGCCGCCGGACAGCGTGCCGGCAAGGCGCGTCTTGCGGTCGAGCGCCGCCCGATAGGACAGCAGCGCATGCGGGCCGAGATAGGCGTCCGCCCGCCCGCTCTGCAGCGCCAGCTGGAGCACCGCATCGTCGTCGTAATACTGGATCTCCGAGGTCTTCAGACCCGCGGCCTCGTTCTGCCGGATCCAGTTGATGAGGATGCGCTCCTGGTTGGTGCCGGAGGAGACGATCACCTTGAGCCCGGCGACGTCCTTCGGCTCGCGGATGCTCTGGATCGGGCCGTCATGGCGGACGAAGAAGGCGAGCAGGTCGTTCCGGTAGGTGGAGAAGTCGAGGCGCTCCTTGCGCTCCTCCGTCACGGTGACGTTGGAAATGACCGCATCGAAACGGCCGGACTGAACGCCGAGCGGCCAGTCGGCCCAGGCGGTGAGGACGATGGCGAGGTCGAGGCCGAGGCTGTCGGCGACGAGCTGGCCGAGATCGGCCTCCGAGCCGACGATGGTGCGGTTGTCGGTCGCGATCGTGCCGAACGGCAGGCGTCCCGCCGCAATGCCGACTGTGAACCTGCCGGGCGTGACGAAACGGTATTGCGGCGAGATCAGCTTGATCGCGTCCTCGACGCGCTGCGCCCGGACCCGCCCCTTCTGTTCGGGCGAGAGGTCGGGCTCGGCGGCGAGCACGGGCGCGGGCATCGGCAGGCCGGCAATGGCGGTGCCGGCGAGAAGGCTGGCGACGAGACGGCGGGAGAGCATTGGGTGGTCTTTCTTCGGGGGAATGCGGGCTGGGAGGCGCCGGTCAGAGAACCTTGGCGAGGAATTCACGCAGGCGCGGATGGCCGGGCGCGTCGAGCACGCGGGCCGGCGGCCCCTGCTCCAGGACCTGGCCGCGCTCCATGAACACGACCTCGTCGGCGACCTCGCGGGCAAAGCCCACTTCATGGGTGACGATGACGAGGGTGACGCCGGATCGCGCGAGCTCCTTGATCACGTCGAGCACCTCGTTGACGAGCTCGGGATCGAGCGCCGAGGTCGGCTCGTCGAAGAGCAGCACCTTCGGCTGCATGGCGAGCGCCCGGGCGATCGCCACCCGCTGCTGCTGGCCCCCCGACAATTGCCGCGGATAGGCGTTCTCCTTGTCGGCGAGGCCGACGCGGGCGAGCAGGTCCCGGGCAAGCTCCACGGCAGCCGCGCGGTCGAGCCGGCGCACCGCGACGGGCGCTTCGACGATGTTTTCGAGCACCGTCAGATGCGGGAAGAGATTGAAGGTCTGGAACACCATGCCGACATCGGCGCGGCGTTTCAGGATGTCGCGCTCCTTCAGTTCGTGCAGCGCGTCGCCGTCCTGGCGGTAGCCGATGAACCGGCCGTCGACGGCGATATGGCCCTCGTCGATCGGCTCCAGGTGATTGATCGACCGCAGCAGCGTCGACTTGCCCGAGCCCGACTGGCCGAGAATGACGGTGACGCTGCCGGGCCTCAGCGTCAGATGGACCCGGTCGAGCACCTTCAGCGCCCCGAAGCTCTTGGAGACATTGTGGATCGCCACCTGGCCGTCGCGCAGGGCCTCCTGGCGCGGGCGCCGGAGGCGCGCCAGCCACGAGCGGCAGGCCGTCGGGCACGAAGCGCAGCCCGCCGAGCCAGCCGACGAGCGTGCGGATGACCGGCGGCGGCGGATTGCGCACCGCGCCGCGCGCATAGTGGCGCTCGATGAAATACTGGACGGCGGAGAGGACCGAGAGCAGGACGAGGTACCAGACGGTCGCCACCATCAAGAGCGGGATGACCTCCAGATTGCGGCGGTAGATGATCTGGATCGTGTAGAACAGCTCCGGCAGCGCCAGGATGTAGGCATTCGAGGTGCCCTTGGCGAGGCCGATAATGTCGTTGAAGGCCGGCGGCACGATCGCGCGCATCGCCTGCGGCAGCACGATCCGGAATGCCTGGCGCGAACGCGGCAGGCCGAGTGCCGCAGCCGCCTCCAGTTGCCCCTGGTCGACCGACAGAAGGCCGCCGCGGATGATCTCGGAGGTGAAGGCCGCCTGATTCAGCGTCAGGCCGATGATGGCGGCCGCGAAGGGCGTGATCAGTTGCGTCGTCTGGTAGGAGAAGAAGCTGATGCCGGTGAAGGGCACGCCGAGCGCCACGGTCTCGTAGAGATAGCCGAGATTGTTGAGGATCAGCAGCAGCACGATGAGCGGGATCGACCGGAACAGCCAGGTGAAGGTCCAGGACAGGGCCGCGAGCAGCGGCGAGCCGGAGACGCGCGCCAGCGCCAGTGCGGTCCCGAGGGTGAAGCCGAAAAAGGCCCCGAGCACAGTCAGGAGCAGCGTCCGGCCGAGCCCGAGCAGCACCGGCTCGGCGAAGAACCATTCGGCGAAGACGTCCCAGCCCCAGCGCGGATTGGCGAGAACGGAATGCAGCACGAACGCGATCACCAGCGCCGCGAAGACGGTGCCGGCGGTCCGGCCCGGATAGCGTGCCTTGACGATCCGATAGGATCCCGAAGGCGGCGCCGGGTTCTGCGGCGGCGCGCTGGCAACACGCGTGGCATCGTTGACGAGGGTCATGAGCGTGGATCCCGAAAGGTCAGGCGGCACGGCTGCCCGAGGCCGCCGTGCCCGGCGCATCGGGCCGGTCGCCCCCGGCCGGGCGCGCCGCCGCCGTCAGCACCTTGGTGAAGGGCAGCTTCTGCAGCGTTTCCGGATCGGCCTTCGGATCGAACTCGGCGCGGTAGCCGTTGGCGAGATAGAGCCCGACCGCCTCCGGCTGGCGGAAACCGGTGGTCAGATAGAGGCGCCGGTAGTCCTGGCGCAGCGCCTGGGCCTCGAGCTCGGCCAGCACGCGCGCCGCCAGCCCCTGCCGGCGCAGGTCGCGCCGCGTCCAGACCCGCTTGAGCTCGGCCGTGATCGCGTCGTAGCGCTTGAAGCCGCCGCCGGCGATGGCCTCGCCGTCGCGCACGAGCAGCAGGAAGTTGCCGTCCGGTGGCGCGAAGGCGGCGGGCGGATAGCGGTTGAGCTCGACCACCGCCCCTTCCCGGCCGGGAATATTGCCGTAGCGGCTGTCATATTCGTGGATGAGGTCGTCGATGAGCGGCCTGGCGCGCGGATCGAGCGTGGTCGTGTAGAGAACGGTGATGGTGCTCATCGGTGCGAACCCTTTCAGGAGACGGAAGCGGCGGCGGCCAGGGCCGGCGCGGCCAGGAAGCGCTCGGCCAGGGCGGCCCAGAAGGCGGCGGCCGGCGCGATGATCGCGTCGTTGAAATCGTAGCGGGGGCTGTGCAGCGGCGCCGAAGGCCCGTTGCCGACGAAGATGAAGGCGCCGGGCCGCTGCTCCAGCAGGAAGGCGAAGTCCTCGCTCGCCGTGCGTGGCGCGAAATCGGCGACGACCGCCTGCCGCCCCTGTGTCGCAAGAAGGGTCTCGCGCGCGAAGGCCAGGGCGCCGGGATCGTTGACCACGGCGGGAAAGCCGCGCTGGTAGCTGATGTCCGCCTCGGCGCCGAAACTTGCCGCCTGCGCCTCGACAAGGGCGGGCAGCCGGCGCTCGACGAGGTCGCGGACATGCGGCTGGAACGTCCTGATCGTCGCCTTCAGGTCGACATGGTCGGGAATGACGTTGGCGGCATCGCCGCCATGGATCGCGCCGATCGTCACCACCGCCGCCTCGCGCGGATCGACATTGCGCGAGACCAGCGTCTGCAGGGCGGTGACGACATGGGCGCTGGCCACGACCGGATCGACCGCATGCTGCGGCTCGGCGCCGTGCCCGCCCTTGCCGCGGACGCGGATCAGCGCCCGGTCGACCGCGGCCATGGCTGCGCCCTCGACGAAGCCGAACCGGCCGGCCGGCACGCCCGGCCAGTTGTGCAGGGCGAACACCGCCTCGACCGGAAAGCGCTCGAACAGCCGATCGCCGAGCATCGCCCGAGCACCGCCGCCGACCTCCTCGGCCGGCTGGAAGAACAGGTGCAGCGTGCCGTCGAAACGCCTCGTCTCGGCGAGATAACGCGCCGCGGCGAGCAGGATCGCGGTGTGGCCGTCATGGCCGCAGGCATGCATGCGGCCCTTCTGGCGGCTCGCATGGTCGAGCCCGGTCGCCTCGTCGATCGGCAAGGCGTCGAAATCGGCCCGGATGCCCAGCGCCCGCCCTGCCCGCCCCGACCGCAGGGTGCCGACGACGCCGGTCCGCCCGATGCCACGGGTGACCTCGTAGCCCCAGCCCTCGAGCAGGCCGGCGATCCGCGCGCCGGTCCCGTGCTCCTCGAAGGCGAGCTCGGGCCAGCGGTGCAGGTCGCGCCGGAGCACGATGAAGTCGTCGACGAAGCCGTCGATCGCCCGCCGGATCGGGTCGCCGGTCACGTGAACGGTCATTGGCCGGCCGCCCGGCGCGGCGCAGGCTGCTCCGCGGCGTGGCGGCTCGCCTTGCGCGGCAGCCCGAGATGGTCGCGCAGCGTCGTGCCGGGCAGGTCCCTGTCGTAGCGGCCGAGCGCCTCCAGCTCCGGGATCACCAGCCTGACGAAATCGTCGAGCCCTTCGGCAATCACCGGGAAGCCCAGGATGAAGCCGTCGGCCGCGCCGGCATCGATCCAGCGCGCGAGTTCGGCGGCGATGTCCTTGCCCGTGCCGATGAAATTGGGCTTCGGCGTCGCCGCCTCGAGCGCGACCTGGCGCAGCGACAGGCCGCGCGCCCTGGCCCGTTCCTTGATCCTGTCCGTGGTGGAGCGGAAGCTGTTGCGGCCGATGTCGCCGAGCTCCGGGAACGGTGCGTCCAGCGCATATTGGCTGAAGTCGTGATGGTCGAAATAGCGGCCGAGATAGGCGAGTGCCTCCTCGATCGTGATGAGGTTCTTGATCGTCTCGTATTTGGCCTCGGCCTCGGCCAGGGTCTCGCCGACGATCGGCCCGATGCCCGGATAGATCTTCACGGCCTCCGCCGGACGGCCATGCGCCACGGCGCTCGCCTTGACCTGGCCGAGGAAGCCGCGCGTCTCCTCGAGCGAGGCCGAATGGGTGAAGACGGCATCGGCATATTTGCCGGCGAGCTTGATGCCGGTGTCCGAGGAGCCGGCCTGGAAAATGACCGGCTGGCCCTGCCGCGAGCGGCCGATGTTCAAGGGGCCTTCGACCTGGAAGAAGCGTCCCTTGTGATCGAGACGGTGCAGCTTGCCGCGGTCGAAGAAGCGGCCCGTCGCCCGGTCGCGCACGAAGGCGTCGTCATCCCAGGAATCCCAGAGCCCCTGCGCCACTTCGAGGTATTCGTCGGCGATCGCGTAGCGCAGCTCGTGTTCGGGATGCGGCCGGCCATAGTTGCGCCCCGAGCCTTCGAGCGGCGAGGTCACGACGTTCCAGCCGGCCCGGCCGCCGCTGATCTGATCGAGCGAGGCGAACTGCCGCGCGACCGTGAAGGGGTCGGAATAGGAGGTCGACACGGTCCCGGCGAGGCCGATCTTGGTCGTGCGCGTCGCCAGCGCCGACAGGATGGTCAGCGGCTCGAAACGGTTGAGAAAATGCGGGATCGACTTGTCGTTGATGTAGAGCCCGTCGGCGACGAAGGCGAAGGCGATGCCGGCGGCTTCCGCCTTGAGCGTTGTGGCGATGTAGAAGTCGAGATTGACGCTGGCATCGACAGGACTCGACGGATGGCGCCAGGCATTCATGTGGCCGCCCGGCCCCTGCAGCATGATGCCGAAACTGATCTTGCGCTTGGTCATGGATCCTGCGTCCCTGATCTGTCAGCATCGCTCAGGCCGCGGCGGTCAGCCGCCGGCCGGCAATGCGCTCGATGCTGCCGATGCGCCGCTCCGCCTCCGCCACCGGCGTGTCGATGATGAATTCCTCGACGCCGCAGCGACGGCTGAGCCGGTCGAGCTCGCGGCGAACCTCGTCGGCCGTGCCGGCGATCACCTGCGGTTCGGCCGGCTCGACCGAATAGGTCTCGGCGCCGACCTGGCGGGCGAATTCGCTCGCCTGGTCGAGGCTCGCGACGTTGAACCGGCGGCCGTCGGGCAGCGTCAGGCGGAAGATGCGCACATGCGCCACCGCCTCCTTGGCCGTCGCGGTGGATGTGTCGGCATAGGCGAAGACGGCCAGCGACGGCGCGCGGCCGGCGAGCGCCCGATAGGCCGCAAAACTCGTCTCGATGCTCTCGACATCACCGTTGAAATGGCCGGCGAAGGTGAAGTTCCAGCCGAGCTCGGCCGCGAGCCGCGCCGTCGCCTCGCTCGCGCCGAGCAGGAAGCGCTCGATCCGCGCCGGGACCTGCGGATTGGCGATGGCTCCGCTCAGCGGGTGGCCGTCGGGCAGGCTCCCGTCCAGGAAGCCGTCGAGGTCGCGGAGCTCAGCATCGAAGCCGGACCGGTGCTCGCCGCCATGCTTGACCTGCAGCGCCCGCGCCGTGATCGGCAGTCCGCCCGGCGCCTTGCCGATGCCGAGATCGACGCGCCCCGGCGCCAGCGCCGACAGCACCTTGAACACCTCGGCCACCTTGAAGGGACTGTAGTGCTGCAGCAGCACGCCGCCGGTGCCGATCCGGATCGAGCGCGTGCGCGCCAGCAGATGGGCGGCGAGGATTTCCGGCGCCGAGCCGGCGAGCCCCGGCGAACCATGGTGCTCGGCGAGCCAGAGCCTGGCATAGCCGAGCGCCTCGGCGGCTTCGGCAAACCGGATGCTGGTCTGCAAGGCATCGACGCCGTTGCCTGACGGCGCCACGGGGCTCTTGTCGAGCAGGCTGATCGTATAATCCATCCGACATTCTTCGCCACATCTGATCCTGCAAATCATAAGAATTGCGTCGGGAATGTCCGTCCAAATACTTTACCCTATTGAGACTCTTCTTCCACTCCGGCGCGTGTTGCTAAAATTTCCTGCGATGCGCCGGTTTCCGCCCGGGCGCGCGCCGCACCCGCCGTCTCGGCAGCCCGACGGAACACCGTCTCCATGCGCCATTGCTCATTGGGATAGAGATCCTGCCATTCGTCCCATCCGGAGTGCCGGCGGTAGCGGCCGAGAAAGCCGGCCGCCAGCACGTGGGCCTGGTCCACCGCCACCGCCCGCTCGCAATCCGGGTCGACATAGAGCGCGTCGGCGCGGCAGTAGAGCTCGCACATGAAGCAGGTCTGGCAATCGTCGGGCCGGGCAATGACGGGTGCGCCCTGCCCGGCACGCTCGAAGACATTGGTCGGACAGACATCGACGCAGAGATTGCAGGCGGTGCAACGTTCCGCGACCAGCAGCGCGATCATGACACGGGCTCCAGCTGCGAACGCGGACCGGCGGCGGTCTCGACGGCGATCACAACCTCGTCGAGGCCGCGTGCGAGCAGACGATGACCGAGACCGGGGTCGAGCGCGGGACGATCCGCGCGGATATGCATGCCGCGCGTTTCTGCACGGACGAGCGCCGACGCCACCGACCAGCGTGCCGACGCGATCAGTGCGGCCAACTCGCGCTGGCGCAGCGGCTCGGCTCCGCCGTCGCCATGGCGGCCGAGCTCCGACCACGCGGCATCGAGCGCCGTGCGCGCGGCGATGAGGCCATGCGCCGAGCGGAACAGGTTCCGGTCGTAGGGATGCATGGCGTCCTTCACCGTCCGGGCGAGCGCGGGAAGGTCGAGCGGGCGAGCGCCGCCGGCCGGTTGCAGGCCGGCGCGCCCGAGCTGCCGGAGCGGCCGCAGCGCGCCGAGATGGTCTGGGCCGACGCGCCGGGCATGGGCCGCCGCGGCGCGTCCGGCCCAGACCCCCGATGACAGCGCCCAGGCCGAATTGACATTGCCGCCGCCCGACGAAGCGCCGGCGACGCGCTCGCGGCTCGCATTGTCGCCGGCGACATAGAGGCCGCGGACCGTGGTGGCGCAGTCGCGCGTCGCGACACGCACGCCGCCGATGCCGCGAATGGTGCCGTCGGTATGCAGCGTGACCTCGAACCGATCGCGATAGGGATCGATGCCGAAGCGCTCGAAGACCAGGGGCACATTGGGCGAAATGGTGTGGAGGCGGTCGCGCACATCCTGCGGCAGGCGCGCGAGCGAGCAGTAGACCGGCCCGCGCAGCAGGGCGCGGGCGATCTTCAGCGTCTGGTCCGGCCCGAAGGGCGCATCGATCGCCCGGCCGTCGCCGTCGTAATAGTCGGCGAAGGCATAGGACATGGTGCGGGTCATCGTGGAACGGCGCGGCGCGATCGTATAGGCTGCGGTGAACTCCATGCCCGACAAGGCGGCGCCCGCCTCGGCCGCCATGAGATAGCCGTCGCCGGTATTGGTGCGCGCGCCGAGGAGATGCGACAGGAAGCTCGTGCCGCCGGCGGCCAGGATGGTCGCGCCCGCCGCCACCATCCACCGACCTCCCCCGGCCTGCCGCCGCAGGCCGCGTGCGCCGGCCACGGCCCCGTCCCCGTCGGCCACGAGTTCGATGGCGGGATGATGATCCAGGATGGTCACTCCGGCCGCCAGGGCCTGCGCCCTCAGCGCGCGCATATATTCCGGACCGCGCACCGCCCGGTAGTTGACGATGCCGCGATCGTCCGGCGTGAACCGGTAGTGCCGGCCGAGCCCCGGCAGCCGCCGGAACGTCTCGTCGATGATCGCTTCCATCCAGTCCGGGTCGGCGAGGCCGAAGGCGATGGCCTGGCGGCCGGCGATCGCGCGCCGGCGCGCCTCGGGCGGATCCGGCGGCGCCCACCAATGGCCTGGCCCGGCCGTCGCGGTGACGCCGCTCGTGCCGCAATAGCCCTTGTCGACGAGGACGACCGAGGCACCCTCGCGCGCGGCCGCCTCGGCCGCCCAGGCTCCGGCCATGCCGGAGCCAATGACCAGGACGTCGGCACGAAGCGCCAGATCGTCCGCCGCTTGGCGCGCCCCGCTCATGCCGCGCGCGCCGCCCCGGCACCGGGCGTCGCCACGCCCAGCCAACCGAGAATATCCTGGCGCAGGGCGGCGAACATACCGGTATCGCGGCTGCGCGGGCGCGGCAGGTCGACACGGATATCGTGGCCGATGCGGCCGTCGGCCATCACCAGGACGCGATCGGCGAGAACCAGGGCTTCATCGACGTCATGGGTGACCAGCAGGATGGCGCAGCCGTGCCTTTGCCAGAGCTCGCCGACGAGCGCCTGTGCCTTGAGGCGCGTCAGCGCGTCGAGCGCGCCGAACGGCTCGTCGAGCAGCATCAGGTCGGGGTCGCGCACCAGGGCGCGGGCGAGCGAAGCGCGCTGCGCCTCGCCGCCCGACAGAACCTTCGGCCAGACGTCGGCGCGGTGGGACAGCCCCACCTCGGCCAACGCGGCATCGGCCCGCGCCCGGCTGCCACCCGGCAGGCCGAGCACCACATTGCGCCAGACCGGCTTCCACGGCATGAGCCGTGGCGCCTGAAAGGCCACCGCCACCTTCACGGGCACCTGCACCTCGCCCGCTATGTCGTGGTCGAGATTGGCGAGCACCCTCAGGAGCGTGCTCTTGCCGCAGCCGCTGGCGCCGACCAGCGCGACGAACTCGCCGGCGGCGATGTCGAGAGCGAGATCGCGGATAACCGCCCGGTCGCCGAAGCGCCGCGTCAGGCCGCGCACGGTCACGGCCGCCGGCCGGTCCGGCGTCAGGCCCCCGTGAATGCCGGTCGCCATGACAGGAAGATCCTTTCGAGGAGACGGACGACGAGATCGACGGCGAGGCCGAGCAGCGCATAGACGGCAAGGCAGACGACGATCACGTCGGTCTGGAAGAATTCGCGGGCATTGCTCATCAGAAAGCCAATGCCGGCGGTGGCATTGACCTGCTCGCCGAAGACCAGCGCCAGCCAGGCGACCCCAAGCGCGTAACGCAGCCCGACCAGGGCGCTCGGCAAGGCCCCGGGCAGGACGACATGCCGGATCAATCCGGCCCGGCTGAGGCCGAGCGTCCGCCCGGCATCGACCAGCGCCTGGTCGACGTTGCGGATACCGGCATAGACGTTGAGATAGATCGGGAACGAGGTGGCGAGCGCGATCAATGCGATCTTCGGCGGTTCGCCGATGCCGAACCAGATGATCAGCAGCGGAATGAGCGCAATGTTCGGCACCGTGCGCAGCATCTGGACGGTGGCGTCGATCAGATCCTCGCCGACCTTGAACAGGCCCGAAAGGACGGCCAGAACGAGGCCGGTCGCGCCGCCGATCGCGAGCCCGGCAAGCACGCGGCCGAGCGAGGCGGCCATGGCGTCCTGCAATTCGCCGGTCGACCAGAGCGCCGCGGCGCTGGAGAGGACACGCACGGGACCGGCGAGCGCCTCCGGCGGCAGCAGTCCCGTGACCGACAGGCCATGCCAGAGCGCGACCAGGAGGACGGGGCCGATCGCCCGCCGCAGGGCGCGCGGCAGGCGGTGCCGCGCCGCGGCGGCAGGCTTGATCGCGACCATCGCGATGGAGCGCGACCGGCCCGGACCGGCATCCGGGCGCAGCGTCGCGGCGGGCGCCTTCGTGCCGGTCGGGATCGCCGGCGCGACCGAGGCGATCGGGCCCATCGCCATCGCAGCCACCAGTTCCCGCTCCGAGCTCAGCACGGCCGCGCCATCGCTCCTCATGCCGGACCTCCGACCGCGAGCGCGCGATAGACATGCTGGTCGAAATCGATGTCGCCGCCGAGAATGCCGACCGACCGCCAGGTCTCGAAGGTCTTGCGCAGGCGCGCGACGAAGACGTCGTCGATCGCGACACGCCGGTGGCTCGCCTCGTCCTCGTAGAGCGCGGCGGCGATCTGGTCGTCCTGCCGGGCAAATGTCTTGAACCAGGCGATATGGGCCGCGCGATTGTCGCGCGACCATTGATAGCCGCGGTTGACCCGTTCGGAGAGGTCGGCGATCGCCGCGACCTTGCCGGGATCGCGCAGGGCCGAGGCCGTCGCGCTGTAGACGAACAGGCCGGAATTGATGCCCTTGCCGTCGGACAGCACGCGGCCGCCCAGCACGCCGCGCACGCGCGCCGCATAGATGCCCCAGGTCGCCCAGGCATCGATGCTGCCGGCCGCGAAGGCCGCGCCGGCATCGACCGGATTGAGGAAGGCGAGCTTGACGTCCTCCGCCGTCAAGCCGGCGCGGCGCAGTTCGCCGACGACGAGATGATGCGCCACGCTGCCGCGGGTCGTCGGCGAGATGGTCTTGCCGCGCAGATCCGCGAGGGAGCCTGCCGTGCTGCCGCGCGGCACCAGGAGATAGGTGCCCCGCCCGCCATTGTCCCAGGCCGCGACGGCCGTTGCCGGCGAACCGTTGGCAATGGCGCTGACGGTCGGGGAATCATTGGCGCCGCCAATGTCGATCGCCCCCGCCTTCAGCGCTTCGTGCAGATGGACGGCGGCCGGGTAGACCGACCATTCGATGCGGTAGGGCAGATCGTCGAGGAGGCCGGCCGCCTTCAGCTTGCTCTGCTGCTGGCCGACCTGGTCGCCGACCCGCAGCGTGACCCTGCTCAGATCGGGTGCGGCCCGCAGGACATGCGGGGCGAGAAGCGTCCCGCCGGCGACGAGGCCGAAGCCGCGGCGCGTCAGTACAGTCATGCGACGTCTCCTGCATCATAGGCTCCCGTTTAGGGTTCTGCCTGTTCAGGTCGACGTCAATGAAACATTGTCTTTTATTATCGGCCGTCGCAGAACATGCTCATCTCCGCCAAGTATCTCCGGCGACAAGCAAAGTCTTCTCGCGGCCCGCGGGGCATCTGCGGTCCTGCACGGGCGCGATCATCCGCGCGCCCGGCAGGCCGACGGCGCGCGCTCAGCTCAGCATCAGCGTGTCGCCGCAGATCGACAGCGCCTGGCCGGAAATGGTGCGCCCGCGCGGCGAGGCGCAGAAGACGATCTGGTCGGCGAGCTGGCGCGCCGTCACCATGGTCTTCTGCGCGGTATAGCTCAGCGCCTGTTCCTGGATCTCGCGCGCCGAGACGCCGCGCGCCTGCGCCTTGGCTTCGAACACGCGGCGGATGCGGTCGCCTTCGACGAGGCCCGGCAGGATGGCGTTGACGCGGATGCCGAACTCGCCGAGCTCGACCGACAGCGACTTGGTGAAGCCGATGACGGCCCATTTGGCCGCCGCATAGGGCGTGCGCAGCGCGAAGCCGAGACGACCGGCGACCGAGGAGAGGTTGATGATCGAGGCGTTCGCGCTGTTCTTCAGGTGCGGCACCGCCAGGCGGACGCAATTGAACTGGCTGGTGATGCAGACGTCGATGCAGCGGTCCCAGTCCTCCGGGTTGATCTCCTCGACCCGGCCGGTCGGGCCGGCCGTGCCGGCATTGTTGACCAGCACGTCGAGCCCGCCGAGCCTGGCGAGCGCCGTCTCGAACAGGCCGGCCACCGCCTTGCGATCGGTAACGTCGCAGAGACTGGCGGAAATGGCCGGATCGGTCGTGGCGAGCGCGGCGATGGCCTCGGCGTCGACGTCGCAGACATGGACCCGCGCCCCCTCCTCGACGAAGGCACGCGCGACCTCGCGGCCGATGCCGTTGGCCCCCGCCGTCACCAGCACGCGCAGGCCCTTGATGCCCATGTCCATGGATGCGTCCTCTCAGATGATCTTGATGTCGGAAAAGCCGTCGGCCGCCGCATGGGCGAGCCCGCCGCGGGCGATGATGAATTCCGAGGCCCCGCGGATGTCGCCGGCGATGGCCCGGCGCGCCGCCGGCCCGTCACCGACGCGGATGGCGGCGAGCGCGTCGGCGTGGAAGCGCACGGCTCCGCCGGTCGCGAGCCGCTCGGGATTGGCGCGCAGGTCGAGATTGATGACCGGGCCGGCCTTCAGCCAGAGCCCGCCGACGATCTCGAACAGGGTCGGCAGACCGCTCGCCGCATAGACGGCGAAATGGAACTCCTTGTTGCGGCTGACCGCTTCGGAAAGATCGGCGCCGGCATCGAGGCTGAGCCGGCGAAAGGCCTCCTCCGCTTGCGCGATGGCGACGATCTCCGCCGGGGTCGCGGCCGAGGCGGCGCGTTCGGCGGCAAAGCCTTCGATCTCGATGCGGACAGCGGAGAGCTCGCGAAACTGCTCCACGGAGAGCACCGGCACCCGGATGGCCCGATTGGGCGTCACTTCCAGTGCCCGGTCGGCAACCAGCCGGCTTACCGCCTCGCGCACCGGCATCATGCTGATCCCGAGCGCCTCGGCCGTCGCGCGCAGGGACAGCTTTTCGCCGGGCGCCAGGCGCCCCGCCATCAGCAGCTCGCGCATATGGCCGTAGACCTGGTCGCCGAGGGTCTGGCGCTCTATCGGGCCAATGGTGGTGAGGGCTTCAACGGCGCTGGTCATCACATTCAGAAGGGGCTGGACAAAGCGTCCCGATTGGGAAACCATAACTGTGATCACAGATCACGGCAAGCTGATAGAGCGGCCGTCGGCGAGGTCCGGACAACGGGCCCGCTCATTCCAGGGCAGGCAAAACCTTGAGGGAGACGTTTCATGCCGCTCGTCCATAACCTTTCGCGCCGCAGGCTTCTGAAGGCATCGGCCGGCGCCGCCGCGCTCGGCGTGATCGGAGCGCCGGCCATCAGCCTGGCCCAGGCCGAGGCCATCAAGATCGGTCATATCACCCCCCGCACCGGCTTTCTCGGCCCCCTGGGCGAATATGCCGTGCAGGCGGTACAGCTCGCCGCCGAGGAGATCAACGCGGCCGGTGGCGTGATGGGCCGCAAGGTCGAGCTGGTGATGGACGACAGCCCCAATCCGCAGCAGGCGTCGGCCAAGGCGGAACGGCTGATCCAGCGCGACAAGATCACCGCCCTGATCGGCGAGATCTCCTCCGCCTCGGCGCTGGCCATCGGCCAGGTCGTGCAGCGCGAGAAGGTGTTGTTCATCAATACCGGCGCCAATTCCGACGCGCTGCGCGGCACCGACTGCCAGCGCTTCATGTTCCATATCGAGGCGCAGAACTCGATGTATGTGAAGGCGGTCGGCCGGTCGCTGGTGCGCGACGGGCTGGTGCGGGCTAAGAAATGGTATTCGCTGACGGCCGACTATGCCTTCGGCCACGACCTGCTGCGGGTCGCCAAGCGCTACATGGCCGAGAACGGCGGCAACCATGCCGGCGACGACCTGATCCCGACCGATCTCGCCGACTTCTCGCCTTTCCTCCTGAAGATCCGCACCGCCCGCCCCGACGTGGTGATCCTCAATCTCGCCGGCACCCAGATCACCAATTTCCTCAAGCAATATGCCGAGTTCGGCCTGTCCTTCCCGGTCGCCGGCTTCGGCTTCGACACGGCGCTCGCCTGGGGTGCGGGATCGGGCAATTTCGGCGGCATCTGGCCGGTCGTCTGGCACCATCTCGTCGACACGCCGAGCAGCAAGAAGTTCGTCGCGGCTTATCTCGCCCGCTGGAAGCGGCCGCCGGAAAACCAGGCCTGGGGCGACTACTGCTCGCTGAAGGTGATCGCCCAGGCCATGGCCGAGACCAAGTCGACCGAGGCGGCCAAGCTGGTCGAATTGTTCGAGAAGGGCGCCAAGTTCGATCTCCTGAAGACCCGCGAGGGCTATTTCCGGGCGAGCGACCATCAGATGATGATGGAAATGTATGCCATCACCGCCCTGCCCGCGGCGCAGGTGAAGAACCAGTGGGACATCTTCTCATCCTCGCCGCCGGTGCCCGGCCCGGACGAGAGCCTGGAGGCGATCGCCGCGACCGCCGACGAGAACCAGTGCGTGTTCAAGACCTGAGGGCTCGCAAGCCATCCTGACCGGCAGACGTGCAGCGCGCCACACACCGCATGCCCCCCGCGGCGGCGCCTGCATGCAAAGGCGGGGAGGCCCCGGCGGCCTCCCCGCTCGCTCCTCGCCCCGCCCGCATCCGCCCCCGAAGCACCCGGCTAAACGCCTTTCCGAGAGGTGTTCGTGATCGACTTCATCCCGCTCCTGTCGCAGATCCTCAACGGGCTCCAGAACGGCGCCTACTACCTGATGATCGCGCTCGGCCTCTCGATGATCTTCTCGCTCGGAGGCATCGTGAATCTCGCGCACGGCGCCTTCTATGCCATCGGCGCCTATCTGACCGTGACGCTGGCGCCCCAGCTCGGCTTCGGCGGCGCCATGGTCGTCTCGCCGCTGCTCGTCGCCCTGATCGGCATGGTCGTCGAGCGCTTCCTGCTGCGCCGCTTCTATACCGGCGATCCGATCCTCGGCCTCCTGCTGACCTTCGGCCTCGCCATGGTGGCCGAGCAGTCGCTGCGCATGATCTACGGCGCGGCGCCGGTGCCGTTCTCCATTCCGCCGACGCTCCGGGGCCAGGTGTTCATCGGCGATTTCGTCTATTCCCGCTACCGCCTGATGATCCTCGCCATCGCCGCGGCCTGCGTCCTCGGCCTCTGGCTGCTGCTCTCCCGCACCGCCTTCGGCAAGGTGGTGCGCGCCGGCGTGCAGAACCCCGACATGGTCGGCGCGCTCGGCATCTCGCTCAGGCCCTACATGACCGCCGTGGTGATGATCGGCGTCGGCTTGGCCGGCCTGGCCGGCGTGCTGGTCGCGCCGATCGCCGGCGTCCATCCGGCCATGGGCCAGGAGATCATCACCTTCGCCTTCGTCGTGGTGGTGATCGGCGGCCTCGGTTCGTTCTGGGGCGTCGTGGCGGCGGCGGCGATCGTCGGCGTGACGCGCGGCATCGCCGCCCATTTCTATCCCGCCGCGACCGAAGCCTCGGTCTATCTCCTCATGGTGCTCGTGCTGCTGCTGCGCCCGCGCGGCCTGTTCGGCGAACGCATCGCCAAGTTCGAGTGACCGCCATGACCTCCGAACTGCGCTCCCTGCTCGTGGCCGCCGCGGCGCTGATCGCGCTGCCGCTGTTCATGCTGACCATCGGCCTCACCCTGACCTCGGCGACCGACGTGGTGATCTTCGCCATCGCCGCCATGGCGCTGAACATCCTGGTCGGCCATACCGGCCTCGTCTCCTTCGGCCACGGCGCCTTCTTCGGCGTCGGCGCCTATGCCGCCGTGCTCGCCCAGCGCCATGCCCTGGCCGGCCAGATGCTGCTGCCGGTCCTGTTCGCCGTCCTGTTCGTGGCGCTCGCCGCGGCGCTCGCCGGGCTCGTCATCCTGCGCCGGCGCGGCGTCTATTTCTCGCTGCTGACGCTGGCGCTCACCGCCGTCATGTACACGATCTCGTTCCGCTGGACCGAGCTGACCGGCGGCGAGAACGGCCTCGGCGGCGTGGTCAGGCCGAATTACGGCGCCGTCGACCTCAACCATGGCTGGACCTTCTACGCCCTCGTGGCGCTGCTCGGCTTCCTCGTCGTGCTGGTGCTGCAGCGGTTCCACAACGCGCCGGTCGGCAGCGTCTTGGTGGCGATCCGCGAGAACGAGACGCGCGCCCGCTTCGTCGGCTACGACACCGACCGCTACAAGCTGATCGCCTTCACGGTCTCGGCGGCGCTGACCGGCTTTGCCGGCGCGCTCTCGGCCTTCCATCATCGCTTCACCTCGGCCGACCCGGTCGCCATCCAGTTCTCCGGCGAGCTGCTCGCCATGGTGGTCATCGGCGGCATGCGCAGCTTCCTCGGCCCGGCCCTCGGCGCCCTGTTCTTCATGCTGTCGCGCGAATATCTCTCGCTGTTCACCTCGAGCTGGCTTCTGTTCTTCGGCCTGATGTTCGTCGGCTTCATCGTGTTCTCGCCGACCGGGCTCACCGGTGTCGCCCAGCGCCTGATCGCGCCGTTCCGCAGGCTGCCGGAGACCGACGCGGCCATGGCCGGCCGGCGCGTCGAGGCGGTCGGGCCGGTGCCGCGCGAATTCGTCCACGAGGGCAGCGGCACGGGCCCGGTTCTGAGCGCCGACGGGATCGTGAAGAGCTTCGGCGGCATCCGCGCGGTGCGCGGCACCAGCTTCACCGTGATGGACCGCACCCTGCATGCCCTGATCGGCCCGAACGGCGCCGGCAAGACCACCGCCTTCAACCTCCTGTCCGGCATGTTCCCGCCCGACAGCGGCACGGTGACGCTGGACGGCCGGCCGATCGGCGGCTTGAGCCCGCAGGCGATCACCGCGGCCGGCGTCGGCCGCTCGTTCCAGATCACCAACCTGTTCGGCGGGCTGACGATCGAGGAGAATGTGCGCCTTGCCATCCAGGCGCGCCATTCCGGCCGCTTCGGCGTCTGGACGCGCGCGACCGCCCTGCCCGGAATTGCCGCCGACACGACGGCGCTGATGCGCTATCTCGGCCTTGCCGGGATCGAACAGGCCGAGGCGGGATCGCTCTCCTATGGCGGCCAGCGCCTCGTCGACATGGCGCTGGCGCTCGCCACCCGCCCGCGCGTCCTGCTGCTCGACGAGCCGCTCGCCGGGCTCGCCGCCGCGGAGCGGCGCCGGGTCGGCGACATCATCAAGACCATCTCGGCCGACATCCCCGTGCTGCTGGTCGAGCATGACATCGACCGGGTGTTCCAGATCGCCGACCACGTCACCGTCATGAACGATGGCGAGGTGCTGATCGACGGCACGGTGGAGCAAGCCCGCTCCAGCGAGAAGGTGCAGGCCGTCTATCTCGGCTCCGGCACCCATGCCATCACCGCCAGGGAGCGACCGTCGGCGGCGACCGAGACGCCCCTGCTCACCATGAGTGGGGTCAACACCTTCTACGGCAAGAGCCATATCCTGAACGATGTCTCGGTCGAGGTCGCCGAAGGCGAGATCGTCGCCCTTCTCGGCCGCAACGGCGCCGGCAAGTCGACGCTGCTGAAGACCATTACCGGCATCGCGCCGCCGGCTTCCGGCAGCATCGATCTCGCCGGCGAGGCGCTCGCCGGGCTCTCTTCCGACCGGATCGCCCGGCGCGGCGTCGGCTACGTGCCGCAGGGGCGCGGACTCTTCGCCGGCATGCCGGTGAAGGACAACCTGATGCTGGGCCGGCTGAAGCGGCTGACCGGCGCGGGCCGGCACTGGGACGAGGACAAGGTGCTGAGCTTCTTTCCCCGCCTCAAGGAGCGCTGGAACACGCCCGCCGACTTCCTCTCCGGCGGCGAGCAGCAGATGGTCGCGGTGGCGCGCGCCCTGGTCGGCGATACCCGCATCCTGCTGCTCGACGAGCCCTTCGAGGGCCTGTCGCCGGCCATTACCGAGGAACTGTTCGAAGCCTTCGACAAGCTGCGGCGGGAGGTGTCGATCATCATCGTCGACCACCATCTCGACCTCGCTCTGGCGCTGTCCGACCGCACGGTGGCGCTCGAACGCGGCACGGTGACCTGGACCGGCGCCTCGAAGAGCCTGCGGGACGACCAGGACCTGCGCCGCAAGGTCCTGTGGCTGTGACATATTTCATCGGGGAGACAGCATGCCGAAAGTCGCCATCGTCGGTTCGGGCCTGATCGGCCGGGCCTGGGCCACCGTCTTTGCCAGCCATGGCTGGACGACTGCCCTCCATGACCCTGCTCCCGGCGCGGCCAAGGCGGCGCGCAGCCACATCGCCCGCAACCTGAAGGAGCTGGCGGCCCTCGATCTCGTCAAGGATGCCGCGGCTTCCGCCGCCAACCTGGTCGTCGCCAGGAGCCTCGAGGAAGCGCTGGCGGGCGTCGCCTTTGTGCAGGAGAACGGCCCGGAGACCGTGGCCGCCAAGAAGGAGATCCACGCCGCCATCGACCGGCTCGCGCCGGCTGACGCGATCGTCGCCTCCTCGACCTCGGTGCTGGTCTCCTCGCTCTGGGCGAAAGACCTGAAGCACCGCGCCCGGGTGCTGGTCGGCCATCCCGTCAACCCGCCGCACCTGGTGCCGATCGTCGAGCTGTGCCCGGCGCCCTGGACCGATCCGAAAGTGGTCGAAAAGGCGCGCCGGATCTACGAAAAGGTCGGCCAGGTGCCGATCACCGTGCGCAAGGAGATCGACGGCTTCGTGCTGAACCGGCTGCAGGCCGTGCTGCTGGCGGAGGCCTATCAGCTCGTCGGCGACGGCGTGGTGAGCCCGGAGGACCTCGACAAGACGATCCGCGACGGGCTCGGCCTGCGCTGGTCCTTCATGGGGCCGTTCGAGACGATCGAGCTCAACGCGCCCGCCGGCATTGCCGACTACAACAGCCGCTATGCGGAAAATCTGGGGCGGCTCACCGGCCGCGACGCCTTTTCCAAACGCAACGCAAAGGCCATCATGGCCGAATGGGCCGGTGAGCAGTCGCCCGAGCGGATTGCGCGCCTGTCGCGCTGGCGCGACGGACGGCTCGCCGCCCTCAAGGCACATAAGCGTGCCGCCAAGAAAAAACCGGCCTGACCCCGAAGGACCGGACGGATCTCACCTCGCATCGGAGCGCCCGCCATGGCGAAGTCCAAAAAAGTCATCATCACCTGCGCCATCACCGGCTCGATCCACACCCCCAGCATGTCCCCCCACCTGCCGGTGACGGGCCAGGAGATCGCCGACGCGGCGATCGGCGCGGCCAAGGCCGGCGCGGCGATCGTGCACCTGCATGCGCGCGACCCGAAGGACGGCCGGCCGGACCAGAGCCTGGAGGCCTATGCGCCGTTCCTGAAGGTGATCAAGCAGTCGTCGAACTGCGTCGTGAACATCACCACCGGCGGCGCCATGACCATGACGGTGGAAGAGCGCGTCAAGCCGGCGGCGACCTATGCGCCGGAGGTCGCCAGCCTCAATATGGGCACGATGAACTTCGGCCTCTATCCGATGCTGGAACGCTTCAAGGACTTCAAGCACGACTGGGAGCGCGCCTATCTGGAAGGCTCGCGCGCCGGCATGTTTAAGAACACGCTGGCCGACATCGAATATATCCTGACGACCTGCGCCAATAACGGCACCCGCTTCGAGGTCGAGTGCTACGATATCGGCCACCTCTACACGCTGCGCCACTTCGCCGACCGAGGCATCATCAAGCCGCCGTTCTTCATCCAGTCGGTGTTCGGCATTCTCGGCGGCATCGGGCCGCATTACGAGGACGTCGTCATGATGAAGCGCACCGCCGACCGGCTGTTCGGCGACCAGTATCACTGGTCGGTGCTGGGCGCCGGCCGCAACCAGATGCCGATCGCGGCCATGTCGCTCGCCATGGGCGGCAATGTGCGCGTCGGCCTCGAGGACTCGCTCTGGATCGGTCCCGGCAAGCTCGCCGAGTCCAATGCCGCACAGGTCACCAAGGTGCGCCAGATCATCGAAGGCCTGGGCCTGGAAGTGGCCGACGCCGACGAGGCCCGCGAGATCCTGGCGCTGAAGGGCGGCGACAAGGTCAATTTCTGAGGCGGCTCTGTCGCTACGGGCACCACGCCCCTTCTGCCATCCGGCCGCCGCGGAGCCCTCCGCGGCGGCCTTTCTTTTGCAACCAAGGGGCGGCCCGCGCCGTTGCTCCACAGGCGGTGCCGCCGGCAGGTTTGACTCCACGGCCGCGCATTCATAGGGTCTGTTCAACATTCTGAACCTTGGACAGATATATGACCGCCACCGTCCGCTCCGCGGCCCGCGTCCTGGACCTGCTCGAACATCTGGCCGGGCATGCCGACGGCGCTTCGCTGAGCGAGGCCTCGGAGGCGCTCGGACTGCCGAAGAGCAGCACCCTGATGCTGCTGCGCACGCTGCTCGCCCGCGGCTATGTCTCGCGCGACGCGGCGGATCGCTATCGTCTCAACGAGACCTTCCGGACCCATGGCTTCGGCTGGGGCGGCCACCACCATGCCCGCCTGATCGCCCTCGCCGAGCCGGTCATGGAGCGGCTCTGCGAGACCGTCGGCGAAACCGTCCTGCTCGGCGCCGCCGAAGCGGGCGCGGTCAAGATCCTCGCCAAGGCGGTCGCCCGGCAGACCATCCGCTACGACGTCGACCTTGCGGTGCCCTCGCCCTTCTACTGCACCGCGATGGGCCGCGTGCTCGTCGCCTTTTCGCCTCCGGCGCAGCGCGAGGCGATGCTGACCGCCTCGCCGCGGATCAAGCTGACGCCGGCGACGGTGACGCGCCTGGAGACGCTGCGCACGATCGTCGACGGAGTCCGCGAGAGCCGCATCGCCATCGTCGAAGAGGAATATGCGCTCGGCGGCACAGGCATCGCCGCGCCCATTTTCGGGCCCGACGGCGCGATCTTCGCGACCCTCGACATCGGCTGCGTCACACCGCGTTTCCAAGTCAAGCGCGCCGCCATTCTCACCGCTCTCGCCGAGGCTGCCGAAGCCCTTACCCGGAACCTCGCCATGCAGGATGGCGTCTGATCCGGCGCCGCACCATCACTCTCGATAAACGATAAGCGATAATCGATATCGCTGATACGACAAGGAGGACCGTCGTTCCATGACCGCGCAGCCCAGGACCGTGCAGCCCGTACCGGCGCCCCATGACAGCGAAATCGCCATGTCGTCGGCCACCCGCCGCCGGCAATTGATGGCCGCCTCGATCGGCAACGTGCTCGAATATTACGACTTCGTCGTCTACGCCTTCCTCGCCTCGACGATCGCCACCAAGTTCTTCCCGAGCGAGAGCGAGGTCGCGGCCCTGCTCGCCTCCTTCGCCGCCTTCGGCGTCGGCTTTCTCGCCCGCCCGCTCGGCGGCGCGGTGATCGGCCGGATCGGCGACAAGCGCGGCCGCAAGGTCGCCCTGCTCATCACCATTTTCGGCATGGCCGTCGGCACGGTGGGCATCGGCATCCTGCCCTCGTTCGAAACGATCGGCATCGTGGCCCCCATCCTGCTGGTCGCGATGCGCCTGATCCAGGGCCTTGCCGCCGGCGGCGAATGGGGCGGCGCCACCGCCTTCATCATCGAATCCGCGCCGCAGGGCCGCCGCGGCCTGTTCGGCGGCATCGGCCAGGCGTCGATCGCCAGCGCTAGCCTGCTCGGCAGCCTGGTCGTGGCCATCGTCGCCGGGCTCGTCACCGCCCAGCAGATGAACGACTGGGCCTGGCGCATTCCCTTCCTGCTCGGCGGCCTCCTGGTCCCGGTCGGCTTCTACATGCGTCGCAATATCGAGGAGACGCCGGCCTTCACCGCCGCGCAGCAGGCGCCGAAGCCCGAGAGCCACGATCTCGGCAGCCCGCTCGCCCTGATGGCCAAGGCCTTTGGCTTCACCATCATCTGGACGGTCTCCTACTACATCATGCTCAACTACATGCCGACCTTCCTGACCAAACATGCCGGGGTCAGCCAGAGCCAGGCGCTGTGGGGCAACGCCGTCGCGCTCGTCATCCTCGTGCTCGCGACGCCGCTGTTCGGCGCGCTCTCGGACCGGATCGGCCGCAAGCCGCTGCTGCTTGCCTGCTGCGTCGCCTTCGTGGTGCTGCCCTATCCGCTGTTCCAGGTGATCCTGTCGGGCTCGTCCTTCGTGACGATCGTGGCGATCCAGATCGTCTTCAACCTGTTCATCGCCGCCTTCTCGGGCGCCGGGCCGGCCGCGCTCTCCGAGCTGTTCCCGACCCACTCGCGCACCACGCTCATGTCGATCGGCTACAGCGTGTCGGTCGCCATTTTCGGCGGTTTCGCGCCGTTCATCGCCACCTGGCTGATCGGCGCCACCGGTTCGCCGATCTCGCCGACCTATTATCTCATCCTCGCGGGCATCGTCTCGGCCATCGTCATCTCGGGCTTCCGCGAGACGGCGCACGAGCGCCTGCGCTGATCCGACACGACAAGGAAACGATCATGTCCCGACAAGCGACATCCGAACCGATCCTGATCTGGGGCGCCGGCGCGATCGGCGGCACGGTCGGCGCCACGCTGAAGCGCGCCGGCCGCGACGTGACCTTCGTCGACATTGTCGGCGAGCATGTGGCGGCGATCCGCGACCCGGCCCGCGGCCTTGCCATTACCGGTCCGGTCGATCCGATGACGGTGACCGCACCGGCCTTCACGCCGGCCGAACTCACGGGCACCTGGAAGCGCATCTTCCTCGCGGTGAAGGCCCACCACACCGCCGAGGCGACACGCGCGCTTCAGCCGCATCTCGCGCCCGACGGCTATGTCCTGTCGCTGCAGAACGGCCTCTGCGAGCCGATCATCGCCAGCATCGTCGGGCCCGAGCGCACGGTCGGCGCCTTCATCAATTTCGGCGCCGACTGGATCGGCCCCGGCGAGATCCACTACGGCAACCGGGCCGCCTTCGTGATCGGCGAGCTCGACGGCAAGACGACGCCGCGCCTCGAAGCGCTGCTCGCCGACGTCAGGCTGTTCGAGCCCGATGCGATCATCACCGACGATGTCGGCTCGTATCTCTGGGGCAAGCTCGCCTATGGCTCGCTGCTGTTCGCGCAAGGTGTCGGCCAGCTCGGCATCGCCGATTGCCTCGCCCGGCCCGAGCTCCTGCCGCTCTGGCGCGGCCTTGCGACCGAGGTGCTGAGCGTCGCCCGCGCCGAAGGCGTGACGCCGCGCGGCTTCAACGGCTTCGATCCGGCCGCCTTCCAGCCGGGCGCGTCCGAGACGGCGGCAAGGGCGAGCGTCGCCGCCATGGTCGCCTTCAACCGGCCGAACGCGAAGACCCATTCGGGCATCTGGCGCGACCTCGCCGTGCGCAAGCGGCGCACCGAGGTCGACGTCCAGCTCGCGCCGGTGGTGGCGCTCGGCGCACGCCACGGCATTCCCTGCCCCAAGCTCGCAGCGCTCGTCGCCATGATCCATGAGATCGAGGACGGCAAGCGCGCGATGACCGACGACAATCTCAACGAACTGGTGCGCGCATGAGCCTCGATTTCCAGGGCAAGACCATTGCCGTCAGCGGTGCCGCCATCGGTTTCGGCCGCGCCATCAGCCAGCGCTTCGCCGCCGCCGGTGCCACCGTCTATGGCTGTGACATTCTCGACGACGCGCTGAAGGCGATCGCCTCGCCCCATATCGTCACCGACGTCGTCGACCTCATGGACCGCAAGGCCGGCGCCGACTGGATCGCTTCGGTCGAGGCGCGCGCCGGCGGCCCGATCGACGTGCTGGTCAGCAATGCCGGCGGCGTCGCCGGCCAGACCCCCGTGCCGATCGAGACGGTGGCGGACGCCGATTTCGACCGCATCCTCGAGATCAATCTCGGCTCGGCGCTGGCCCTGTGCCGGGCGGCCGCGCCTGCCATGAAACGGGCCGGCCAGGGCGCGATCGTCACCATCACCTCGGGCGCGGCGCTGCAGGCATCGCTGACCGGCGTCCAGGCCTATTGCGCGGCCAAGCATGCGCTTCTAGGCCTGACACGGCAGCTTGCCCACGAACTCGGCCCGCACGGCATCCGCGTCAACAGCGTCGCGCCGGGCTTCGTCAGGACCAATGCGGCCACCGAACGGCAATGGGCGTCCTACAGCGAGGAACGGCAGCGGCAGATCGTCGACAGCGTCGCGCTGAAGCGGCTCGGCACAGCCGACGAGATCGCGAAGGTCGTCATGTTCCTCGCCTCGGACCTCGCCAGCTTCGTCAACGGCCAGGTCCTCCCGGTCGACGGAGGAAAGTGAGGGAGGATGGCGAATAGCGAGTGGCGAATAGCGAATGGGGATGCAGCGTTTCGGGCTCTGGCTGATCGACCTCGCCTCATCCTCACTCGCCACTCGCCACTCGCCACTCGCCACTCGCTATTCACCATTCGCTACTCGCTATTCGCCCTGCAACAGGAGACGTGAGAGATGAGCAATCCAGCCGAAACCCCCATGGAACCCTGGCAGTGGCCGGAAGCCCATTGGCGCAAGCTGGTCGGCCAGGTGCGTGCCGGCCGCAGCTATCGCCCTGCGCAATGGGCCGGCGGCGCGCGCTGTGCCTTCGCTCTGTCCTTCGACGCCGACCATGAGACCAACGAGTTGCGCGACGGCGGCAAGTCGATCGGCCGCATGGCCTGGGGCCAGTACGGCCCGCGGGTCGGCGTGCCGCGCATCCTGAAGATCCTCGAGCGCCACGGCGTGCCGGCGACCTTCTACGTGCCGGCGGTGGCGGCCCTGCTGCACGAGGACGAGCAGCGGCGCGTCGTCGCCGAAGGCCACGAGATCGGCATCCACGGCTGGATCCACGAGCTCAATTCGGTGCTGCCCTACGACGCCGAACGCGACCTGATGCTGCGCTCGGCGGATACGCTGGAAAAGATCAGCGGCGTCCGGCCGGTCGGCCTGCGCACGCCGTCCTGGGACTTCAGCCCCAACACGCTGCGCATCGAGAAGGAGATGGGCCTCCTCTACGATTCTTCGCTGATGGCGGACGAGGACTGCTACGAGCTGGAGCTCGAAGGCACGCCGACCGGCATCGTCGAGCTGCCGGTGGAATGGGTGCGCGACGACGCCGTCTATTTCATGATGCACCGGTTCCAGTCGCTGCGCCCGCATACGCCGCCGGAAGCGGTGTTCGACATCTTCCGGCGCGAATTCGACGCGGCCTACGAGGAAGGCGGCATCTTCCAGCTCACCACCCACCCGCACATCATCGGCTACCGCTCGCGCATCTGGATCATCGAAGAGCTGATCCGCCACGCCAAGGCGAAGGGAGACGTCTGGTTCGCGACCCACGCGGACGTGGCGAAATTCGCCCGCGACAACGCCGTGTGAACAGGAGCGGCCGAGAACCGCAGGCGATCCCGCCCTGATCGCCGCCGACCGACATGCCCGGCATGCTGGTCGGCCGTGGTTCGAGGATCGCCTGCGGCTCCCGCCTCGCCATGAGGATGAGAACAGAATGGCATCGAGGACGCTCATGAAACGCGCCGCTCGGGGCTTCATGAACAGCCGTGCTGCAGATCTCTCACATACCTGGTGAGGAGCCCGCGCCCTGGCGCGGGCTCGACCCCACGACCGGCCGCCGGGCAAGGTCCCAAGGCCGAGGCCCGTCCCGGCTCAGGCCGCCCGGATCATGTCCACGGCCTTCTCGCCGATCATGATGGTCGGGGCATTGGTGTTGCCGCCGATCAGGGTCGGCATGATCGATGCGTCGACGACGCGCAGCGCGTCCAGGCCGCGAACCTTCAAGGCGGAGTCGACCACCGCCATGGGGTCGGTGCCCATCTTGCAGGTGCCGACCGGGTGATAGACCGTGTCGACGCGCTTGCGCAGCGTGTCGACGATTTCATCGTCCGTCTCGACCCCGGCGGTGAACATGTTCTTCGTCGCCTGCGCGGCGAGCGGCGGCGCGTCCATGATGCGGCGCGTCAGCTTGAAGCCCTCGACCATGGCCGCGACGTCGTCGGCATGATCGAGGAAGGCCGGATCGATCAGCGGCGCGGCCATCGGATCCGGGCTCGCCAGCTCCAGCGTGCCCCGGCTCTTCGGCCGGAGCAGGCAGACATGGCAGGAAAAGCCGTGGCCGAGATGCTGCTTGCGGGCATGGTCGTCGACCATGCCGATGACGAAATGCAGCTGGATGTCGGGCACGTGGAGATCCGGCCTCGTCTTCAGGAACCCGCCGGCCTCGGCGAAGTTGGAGGTCAGCAGGCCGCGCCGTTCGCGCCGGTAGCGCAGGATCTCCCTGACGAGCGTCACCGAGCCGCCGGGCGAAACACCCATCAGCGCCGGATTGTTCGACTTGTAGCCGAAGATGAAATCGGGATGGTCCTGCAGGTTCGCACCGACGCCCGGCGCCGCGGCGACCACGGGAATGCCGAGCCGGCCGAGCTTTGTGGGGTCACCGACCCCCGACAGCATCAGGAGTTGCGGTGACTGGAACGCACCGGCGGAAATGATCACCTCGCGCCTGGCCCGCACGATGCGGGTCTCGCCGCCGGCGCGGTATTCGACGCCGACGGCGCGCTTGCCCTCGAACAGGATGCGGGTCGCGAGCGCCCCCGTGCGCACGTCGAGATTGGTGCGCCTGCCGATATGCGGCAGGAGATAGGCGCGCGCCGCGCTCCAGCGCTCGCCGTTCTTCTGCGTGACCTGATAGAGGCCGACGCCCTCCTGGTCGTCGCCGTTGAAATCGTCGGTCACCCGGATCTGCAGATGCCGGCAGGCCTCGAGAAAGATCTGCGGGAATGGATTTCCCGTCCTGAGGTCCGCGACGTTCAGCGGCCCCTCGCGGCCGTGCAGCGGCCCGTCCAGCCGCTCATTGGCTTCGGACTTCACGAAATAGGGCAGCACGTCGGCATAGGACCAGCCGGCATTGCCGAGGCTCGCCCAGTGGTCGTAGTCCCATTTGTTGCCGCGGATATAGACCATGGCGTTGATCGCCGAGGATCCGCCGAGCGCCTTGCCGCGCGGCTGATAGCCGACACGGCCGCCGAGACCCTTCTGCGGCACGGTGGAGAAGGCCCAGTTGTTGAGCCTGGTCGGCAGCATGGCGATGATGCCGGCCGGCGTCCGGATGGCGAGGCTGTCGCCGCCGCCGCCCGCCTCCAGCACCACCACGCGGGTTGCGGCGTCCTCGGTGAGCCGGCCGGCCACGACCGATCCGGCCGAACCGCCTCCAACCACGACGAAATCCGCGACATCCGTGTCGGACGATCCGTTTGCCGGCATGCGAGCCTCCCTCGAGCCGCTGCGGCGCAGGGGGCTGCCGCATGGGCGTTGCGTTCCCTCATCCGGTTCCGGGTCCGCAGCCTCCATCCGGGGCTCGGCCTCTTGTCGATGGAACCTTTCTGCAAACAAAGCGGCAAAGCGGCCGCCGCGCAAGCAATGCCGGAACCGGCCCGATCCGCCGAACGGGCTAAGGCGAACCCCGCGGGTGGCACGCCCAAAAAAAAGCGCCCGCGGACACCGCGGGCGCTCGGGCTCGTCCCGTCGTGGCGACGGATCAGGCGTAGCGGGCGCGCAGCGCCTCGAAACGCGCGGTCTGCTGCGGCAGGAGTTGGCGTTCGGCGTCGCGCCGCACGAAGACCTTGAACATGGCCTCGCCCGCCGCGTTGTAGAACTGGACCGAGCAGGAGCGCCGGCCGTGGAACGTCCGGTCGACGAAGCCGATCTCGCGGCAATTGTCGGCCTTGATGTGGCCGCCGATCGGGCTGTCGCCGTGGACGTTGAACCAGCCCTGCGCGCTGGACCCGGCAGGCAGCGTGCCGTGACACTCCAGGACGATGTCCGGCGTGTTGACGATGAACAGGATCTCGCCCCAGCCCGTCATGTCCTGCCAGATGTCGGCGAAGGCGGAAGCCGGCGCGAAGACCGCTTCCGAGGGCGGCAGCATGGCGAGGACGTCACGGGAGGCGACGCCATGCTGGCGCGCCACCGCCTCGATGACGCCATCCGGCTTGGCGGCGAGCGCGGCGCGGGCCGCGGCCAGCCGCTCCTCGGCGGAAGCCGTTGCTTGGGCAGTCATGGCGCCTTCCTCACTCGGCAGCGGCGCTGGGAACCGAACGGTTGTCATCGACCAGCACGGCCTCGAACCCTTCGAACTCCGGATGACCGATCGACAGCGGCTTACCCTGGCCGGCGCGGGCGTGAGACTTGCGGAACTGCTCGGAATTGGTCCAGGCGGTGAAATTCTCCTTCGACGCCCACACAGTGTGCGAGGCGTAGAGGGTGTGATCCTCGCGCTCCGGCCCCTTCAGCAGCGAAAATTCGATAAAGCCGGCGAGCTCGTTCAAGTATGATTCACGCGAGCGCCAGACCTGCTCGAAAGCGGCCTCCTCACCCTTGATCACCTTGAAGCGATTCATTGCGATGAACATCGTTTGTCTCCTTGAATTCTCGACAATCCTATAATGGATTTCACCTGAGGTCGTAACGGATTCCTGCGGTGAAACTCATCGTCATCGGACCGCCGTCCGGCATGGCCGGGAATGGCTGGGCGCGGCGCAGCATGGCGATCGTCGCCTGGTCGAGGATCGCCGCCCCCGACGAGCCGGCCAGAGACGAAGCCGTGACCTGGCCGGCACGCGACAGGGTGAAGGCGACCACCGCCCGGCCGACAATGCCGCGCTCGCGGGCCTGATCCGGATAGACCTTGAAGCGGGCGAGATGAGCCAGCACGCGCTGGCGATAGCTCGCGACGGCGGCCGCGCTCGCCTGCGCGCCGCCGGCACTGGCGGCGCGCAGCGGCAAGGGACAGGCGCCGGCTCGGGCACGGCCTGCGGCGGCGCCTCGGTCAGTTGCGGCGGCGGCGGTTCGAGCGGTGGGGGTGGCTCGGCCACCTGCTGCTGCGGCGGCTCGGCCGGCGTCTCGACCGGCTGGGTTTCGCTCGCGGCATTTTCGCTCGGCGCCGCTTCCGCGCCGCTTGCCGTATCGGCCGCCGCGGCGGCGGCGGGCTCGCCGGCGACGATTTCGACCGCGACGGCATCCTCGCCGGTCGCCGGCATCTCGGCGACCTTCACGCCGAGATAGAGCGCAAAGGCCAGAACGCCACCGTGGATGAGCAGCGAAGCGATGACCGACAGCGACAGGCGGCCGCGGCTCCGGTCGGCCGCCGCCGGCGCCATTGCTTCACCGGCCGCGGTCACCGGCGGCGGCGCAGCCGCCTCGGAACCGCCGGCCGGAGCGAGCGTCACCGGCGGCGCGGCGGCGGTCTCGGCTTCGACGGCGCCCGTGCGGCTGCCGATGCTCAGGGCCGGGGCCGGCACGGCGACCGCGCCACCGGCCGTGTCGGCCGCCGGCGCGAACAGCGCAACCGGCGCGGCGCCGGCAGGCGGAGGCGAGATCGGCGCGGTGCCGGCAAGGATCGGCTCGGAACGATCGTGCGGCCCGGAGCGCCGCCGGGGGAGCTTCGCGCCCCGGTCGGCCGTCCGCCGCGCAACCGCTGCCCGGCTCATGTCAGAACCTCGCCGAGACGTTCATGGTGAAGTAGCGGCCCGGTGCGCGCAGCAGCTCCAGGTTGACGTTGTTGCTGGCGACCCCGGCCACGTCGATGGCGTTGAAGTAGCGCGCATTGCCGATGTTCATGACACCGGCATTGACCGTCAGGTGCCGGTTGATCTCGTAGCTGCCGAGGAGATCGAAGGTGGCATAGGCGCCGGGCTTGAAGGTCGAGACGCCACCCATCTGGCTGGTCGAGTCGACCAGAGTCTTCGCCGCCGCCGCACGCATCCGGCCCTCGATGGTCCAGCCCCGGCCGCTGTCGTAGCGAAGGCCTGCGACGCCGGTCAGCGGATCGACCGAATTGATCGGCTGGCGGGTGACGAGGTTGGTGCCGCGGGCATAGGCGAGCGCACCGGTCAGGGTCCATTCCGGCGTGATCCGCCACTCGCCCTTGGCCTCGAAGCCATAGATCTCGACCGAGGAAATGTTCTGGTACTGGAACGTCTGGAAGCCGGTCGTCGGCGAGGTGCGCACCAGCACCGTGTCGATGAAGTCGTGATAGCGGTTGTAGAAACCCGAGACCTGGAAGCTCGAGCCGTTGGCGAAGCGGCCCCTGAGGCCGCCCTCGAAGCCGTCGCTGGTCTCCGGCTTCAGGTTCATGTTGGGCAGGATCTCGTAGCGCTGCACCGGATTGGAGAAGGCGAAGTTCGCGTTGTCATAGGGCGGCGCACGGAAGCCGCGCGAATACTGGGCGAACAGGCGGAAGGTCTCGTTCAGGTCGTAAGTGATGCCGAGCTTCGGCGACACGGCGAAGGCCGAGACATTGCCGATCGCATAGCCCGGATTGGAGTTGTAGAAGGCTGCGTCCGGGTTCGGCGTCAGGTGGTAATAGTCGAAGCGGATCGCCGGGATGATGCGCAGCGCGCCGTACTGGGCGGTGTCCTGGATGTAGAAGGCGGCCTGAGTGCTGCGCGTATCCGGGAAGTTCTTGTTCGGGAAGCTCTCGCCGGCGATCGGCCCGGGAATGACCATGCCGGTGACGAGGTTGGTCTCGGTGCGCATGCGCGGACGCGAGGTCATGGTGTAGTCGACGGTCGCGCCGTAGACGAACTGGTGATCCCAGCCGGCGAACTGGCGCTGGGCCGAGAACTGCAGGCCGGCGCCGAAAATGACCTGGCGGAAATCGAAGTCGGAGGCGCGCAGCCGGTTGGCCGCCGTCACCGGCGAGGGCACGCTGCGGCGCCACTGGTCCTGGTGCTCCTGCCGGTCGAGGTCGGTCCAGTAGGCCATGGCCGTCACCTGGTCGGCGATGGCCCAGGAGAGCTGCTGGGTCCAGTCGAGGCTTAGCCGGAAGCGCTTGTTGGTGTCATGCGCGATCGAATTGGCGACGCTGGTCGAACGGTCGGTGATGAGATTGGTCGCGTAGCCGCGCCAGGTCGCCTCGCCGGTGAGCCTCCAGCGACCCGAATCCGGCGTCTCGTAGATCAGCTTCGCCAGCAGATTGTTCGACTGGTAGTATTGCGGATTGGCGCGGCGCGTCGCCGAATTGATCAGCGTTTCCGTGCCGTCGCGGCGGGTGAATTGCAGCAGTGCCTGCCATGGCCCCTGGCGGGCGGCGCCGGTGAAGGTTTCGGCGAACGAGCGGTCGACGCTGTTGAAGCTGAGCTTCGTGCCGGCATACCAGTCGCGGCCGACCTCGCGCAGATAGTCTTCCGGATCCTTGGTCACGTAGGAGACGACGCCGCCGATGGCGTCGCTGCCATAGAGCGCCGAGGCCGGGCCACGGATGATCTCCAGCCGCTTCAGGCTGTCGAAATCGACGAAATCGCGGGTATAGAGGCCGGCGCCGACATTCGAACCGGGATAATCGGGCACCCGGACGCCGTCGACCTCGATGCGCACGCGGTTGTCGCCGATGCCACGGATCACATAGTTGCCGATGCCGCTGCGGGTCGGGCTGTTGGTGACCGCAAGGCCCGGCTCGTTGCGCACGGCATCGCGCGGGTTCTGGATGATCTGCTGGTCGATCTGCCGGCTGTTGATGACGGTCACCGTGCCGGGCGAATTGAACACCGTGCTCGGTGTGCGCTCGGCGCTGACGGTGATTTCATCGAGAGCCGTCACCGGCTGGCTTGCGGCCGGCGGCCGCTCCGGCGTCGGGGCTGCACTCTGAGCCCTGGCCCCCGCCATCCCCGCCGCCAAGACGACGAACGAAACCGACGCCATGAGCGCCGCATGCCTGTACCCGCTGACCATTGTCCGACCGCTAGCCTGTCTCGATTTGTCGGCTGGCTGGCTTCGGCGCAAAGCACCGGGCTGGCTGGCGATTTTTTTGCGCTGCGGCATCCCCGCCCAAAGCGCCCTTGACGCTTGGTACTTAAGCTGACTACCAATGTCAACAATACCTCCTGGGTAGCCAGATTTGAATGCTTCCAAGGAGTTATCGTCGTTTATTACAGTTCTAAACTAGGTGCCTTCTTCATGATTTCCGGCCTCTCCCGGCCGCCTAGCGGCGGTCAGCCCAGCACGTCCGTGCCGGCATCCGCCGACGCGGTTCCGACCGTCGAGCTGACCGCCATCATGGGGGCCGGCCGGGAGGCGGTGATCCTGCACAAGGGCGAGCGCTACCGCCTGCGGGTCACCGCCAACGACAAGCTGATTCTGACCAAATGAGCCCAGGTCCGATGCCCCGCGCCACGCCGACCCCCTCCCTCCCGCTCAGCCGCCGGGCCTTCGTCGCGCTTGCGGGCCTTGCGGCCGGCGCCGGCCTGCAGTCCGTTCCGGCGCGCGCCCAAGTGGCCGCGGCGCAGCGCATCGTCGCGGCGGGCGGCGTGGTCACCGAGATTCTCTATGCTCTCGGCCTTGCCGATCAGGTCGTCGGCGTCGATACGACCAGCCTCTATCCGGCCGCCGCGCTGAAGGACAAGCCGAATGTCGGCTATGTCCGCGCGCTGTCGGCGGAGGGCGTTCTGTCGCTGAAACCGACCCTGGTCATCGCCATCGACGGCGCCGGCCCGCCCGACACGATGAAGCTGATCGAGGAGGCCGGCATCCGCGTCGAGCGCCTGCCCGACGATCTCACCGCGCCCGGCATCGTGACGCGCATCCGCACGGTCGGCCGGCTCGCCGGCGCGGCCGACAAGGCCGACGCCCTCGCCCGCGAGGTCGACGTGAAGTTCCAGGCGCTCGCCGCGGAGCGCGACCGGCGCGCGGCGCGCAAGCGCGTCCTGTTCATCCTGTCCCTGCAGAACGGCCGGGTCGTGGTCGGCGGCCGCCATTCGAGTGCCGATGCCATCATCACGCTCGCCGGCGCCGTCAACGCGGCGGCCGATGTGGAAGGCTACAAGCCGCTCACCGACGAAGGCGTCATCGCCGCGGCGCCCGACGCCGTGCTGGTCATGCAGCGCGGCGACCATGCGCTGTCCGCCTCTGATGTCTTCGGGCTTCCCGCCTTCGCGGCGACGCCGGCGGCGCGCGACAAGGCGCTGATCGGCATGGACGGGCTCTATCTCCTCGGCTTCGGTCCGCGCACGCCCGATGCCGCCCACGACCTGATGGCCGCGGTCTATGGCCTCGGCGAAGGCCAGGCGGGACGCCGGCCGTGAGTCTTGCCGTGGAGGCAGGCGCCGTCCCTGCCCTGTTTGCCCGCCAGCGCCGCCGCCTCGCGCTGGCCGCGGTCCTGCTCGTGCTTCTCCTGCTTGGCCTCGCGGTGATCTCGCTCGGCACCGGCGCCGTGGCGATCCCCCCGGGCCGCGTCGTCGCGGTCATACGCGGCTGGTTGGCCGGCGATCCGGCCGTGCTCGCCAGCCGGGAGGCCCTGGTCATTTTCGGCATCCGCCTGCCGCGCCTCGTGCTTGGCGGCCTGATCGGCGCGGCGCTCGCCGTCTCGGGCGCCCTGATGCAGGGCCTGTTCCGCAATCCGCTCGCCGATCCCGGCCTCGTCGGCGTCTCCTCCGGTTCGGCACTCGCCGCCGCCACCACGATCGTGCTCGCCGACCGCATCCTCGGCACCAGCCAGTTCCAGCTGCCCTTCGTGCTTCTGCCGGTCGGCGCCTTTCTCGGCGGCCTCGCCAGCACGCTCATTCTCTATGCGATCGCGACGCGCGAGGGACGCACCTCGATCGCCATCATGCTGCTCGCCGGCGTCGCGCTCGGCGCCTTTGCCGGCGCGCTCACCGGCGTTCTCTCCTTCATCAGCGACGACCGCCAGCTGCGCGACCTCACCTTCTGGTCGCTCGGCTCGCTCAGCGGCGCAAGCTGGACCAAGGTCATGACGGTCGCTCCGCTGATCCTGCCGGTGCTGGCGGCCGTGCCGATGCTGGCGCGCGGGCTCAACGCCCTCCTGCTCGGCGAAGCGGAAGCCTTCCATCTCGGCATTCCCGTGCAGCGGCTGAAAAACGTCGCCATCGTCATGGTGGCCGTTGCGGTCGGCGCCGGCGTCGCCGCCGCCGGCGTCATCGGTTTCGTCGGCATCGTCGTGCCGCATCTCCTGCGCCTGATGTTCGGTCCCGACCACCGGATGCTGCTGCCCTTCTCCGCCCTTGCCGGCGCGACGCTGCTGACCGGCGCCGATCTCATCGCCCGCGTCATCGTCGCTCCCGCGGAGCTGCCGATCGGCATCCTGACGGCGGCGATCGGCGCCCCCTTCTTCCTCTGGCTGCTGCTGCGGCGCGACCGGAGCCTCGACGCATGAGCGCGATCCTGGAAGCCACCGGTATCGGCATCGCGATCGGCGGACGCCGGCTGGTCGACGGCGTCTCCGTCAGTCTTGCCGCCGGCGAACTGCTGGTGGTGGTCGGTCCGAACGGCGCCGGCAAGACGACGCTGATGAAGCTGATGACCGGCGAGCTAAAGCCGACCGCCGGCGAGATCCGTCTCGACCAGAAGCGGCTCGCCGACCTGCCGGCCTGGCAGCTCGCCGGCAAGCGCGCGGTCATGGCGCAGGCGACCCGCCTCGCCTTTCCGTTCACCGTGGTGGAGGTGGTGCGTATCGGCATCGACAGCGTCGGCCGCTCGCTGCCGCGCGCCGAACGCGAAAGGCTGATCGCGGAGGCGCTCGCCGCCGCCGACATCGAGCCGCTCGCCGCGCGCAATTACCAGACGCTGTCGGGCGGCGAGCAGCAGCGCGTCCAGTTCGCCCGCACCTTCGCGCAGCTCAAGGCCGGCCGACGCAACCATCCGCGCCAGGTCATGTTCCTGGACGAGCCGGTGGCGAGCCTCGATCTTGCCCATCAGATCGCGCTCATGGAGGCGGCCGGCGCCCTGGCGCGCGACGGCGTCGCCGTCATCGCGGTGCTGCACGACCTGAATCTTGCCGCGACCTTCGCCGACCGGATCCTGGTGATGCGCGGCGGCCGCGCGGAGGCAGTGGGCGCACCAGCGGCGGTGATCACCCGCGATCTCGTCGCCACTGTCTTCGGCGTCGATCTCGTCAGCGAGGAAACGCCGGCGGGCGCGCTGCCGGTGGTGCTGCCGCAGAACTATGCGCGCAGCCGCGCGACGCGCGGCGCATCCTGATCGCCGCGCCGCGCGCCCTGCACGATCAGGCGCGGCTCGATCTCGGCCAGAGTCGTCTCCTCCAGCGGCTGGAAGAAGCCGCGATGGGCGCGGAACATCAGCTTGGCGACGGGGTCGCTCGCCTCGTCGGTCATCAGGAAGTTGGCCGGGCAGTCCTTCGGCTCGAAGGCCCGGACGATCTCGGCCACCTTCACCTCGTGCGAGGGCCGGGCGAGCCGCAGGCCGCCATAGCGGCCGCGCCAGGCCTCGGTGAGGCCGGCCCGCGCCAGGGCATGGGCGGTCTTCTGCACATTGAGGAAGGTGATGCCGGTCGCCTCGGCGAGATCGGCCGCCTTGACCGCATGGGGCCAGCGGGCGGAAAGCTCCGCCATCAGCCTGATCGCATCGAGGGTTCGCTGATTGAGCCACATGGCCGCTGGTCTAGCCGATTGGCGGGTGAGATCAAAGATTTATGTCGTCGCAGCTACGACCATGCGCAAGGGCCATGCGGCCGCCCGCCCGTTCGCCCTCATCCCAATGGCGCCGGTGCCGGCGATTGACGCTGACGGGCCCCTTGCTAGGATAAGCATTGTCGGACAAACGGATAAACATGACCAGCGAAGCGGACCGTTTCGAACGCATCCAGCCGGCTCCCGCCTATCAGCAGGTCGCCGAAGCCATCGAGCAGGAGATCCTGTCCGGGCGGCTGCAGCCGGGCGATCCCCTCGGCACCGAGGCCGATCTCGTGCGCCAGTTCCAGGTCAACCGCTCGACCGTGCGCGAGGGCATCCGGCTGCTCGAACAGGGCGGCCTGATCCGCCGCGGCCAGGGCCGGCGCCTGCATGTCAGCCTGCCGCGCTACAACCGGCTCGCCACGCGCGTCAGCCGGGCGCTGGTGCTGCACCAGGTGACCTTCCGCGAGCTGTGGGAAGCCTCGATGCACCTGGAGACGGCGACCGTCGAATCGGCGGCGGCACGCGCGAGCGACGCCGACATTGCCGAGCTCGAGGCCAGCGTCGCGCGCATGGCGGCGGCAACGAGCGCCGAAGCCCATGCCGAAATCGACAGCGATTTCCACGCCCTCGTCGCCCGTGTCTCGAAAAACCGGGTGCTGCAGCTCGCCCGCGAGCCGGCCGGCCTCCTGTTCACGCCGACATTGACCATGATCCTCAACAGCGTGCCACAGGCCGGGCCGCGCAATCTCGAGGCACATCAGCACATCGTCGAGGCGTGCAAGGCGCGCGATGTCGTGGTGGCACGCGACTGGATGCGCCGGCACATCACCGACTGGCGCCGCGGCTTCGAAATCGCCGGCAAGTCACTGGACGACCCGGTGGAACGCACCTTCGCCGGCCATCTCGGCCTCGGCAGCGCATACAGCTGAGGCGAATGGCGAGTGGCGAATAGGCCGCGCTGCTCGCCATTCGCCACTCGCTATTCACCACTCGCCCCTCATCCCATCGATAGCCTTGACGGCGACGCTGCGCCTATTTCACTGTTCGATTGTCCGACAATGGAAAGGCTGGGCGATTCATCGCCGGCCCGACCTGCCGCGCGTGACACCAACGAGCCGGAGCCTTGCAGGGCGGCGGCGCAAGACGGCCTCAAGGCCGCATGTCGAGGAAACCGTCGAGCGCACGCATGCGTGCCCAAGGGAGACCCCATGTCCAGAACAGCCCGAAGCGGCGGCCGATGGTTCGGCCGCACCGCCATCATCGCCGCAGCCTTCGCCGGCCTCGTCAGTTCCGGCGCACGGGCGCAGGAGACCTTCAAGCTCGGCATCGTCACCTTCCTGTCCGGGCAGGCGGCGGAAAGCTTCGGGGTCCCTGCCCGCCACGGCGCCGATTTCATCATCGAGCAGCTCAATCGCGGCCAGGCGCCGGCGCCCTATAACCAGGTCGGTTTCGGCGGCCTGCGCATCGAGCCGGTCATCATCGACGAGAACGGCGGCGCGACCAAGCAGGTCCAGGAGCTGCGCAACCTCTACCAGCGCGAGAACGTCGACGCGGTGGTCGGCTATATCGGCTCGGGCGACTGCCTGGCGGTGGCGCCGGTGGCGGAGGAGCTGAAGAAGTTCCTCATCCTGTTCGACTGCGGCACACCGCGCATCTTCGAGGATGCGAGCTACAAATACGTGTTCCGCACCGCCGCCCATGCAACGCAGGACAATGTCGCGCTGGTCCGCTACATGCGCTCGCGCAACATTGCCGCCGCCAGCTACAGCATGATCAACCAGGACTATGCCTGGGGCCAGGACTCGCGCGGCGACTTCATGGCGGCCATGGCGCAGCTCTATCCGCAGGCGAAGGCCGCGGCCGACCTGTTGCCCGCCTTCGGCTCCGGCCAGTACGGCACCGAGATCTCGGCGCTCGGCCGGGCCGGCTCCAACGTCGTCTATTCCAGCCTCTGGGGCGGCGACCTGCAGGCTTTCATCCTGCAGGCCGCGCCACGCGGCATCTTCCAGCGCAGCCAGGTGGTGCTGAGCGCCGCCGACCACGTGCTGCAGGCGCTCGGCGACAAGATGCCGAACGGCGCGATCATCGGCGCCCGCGGCGCCTATGGCCTGCTCGCCCCGGACAATGCACTGAACCGCTGGTTCTTCCCCGGCTACACGCAGTTCCGGAACGGCACCTATCCGGTGCAGGCCTCCTACCGCATGGCACAGGCCCTGCTCGGCCTGAAGGCGGCGGTCGAAAAGGCGATGGCCGCCAATGGCGGCCGCAAGCCGACGCCGGAGCAGCTCGCCGCGGCCATGGAGAATCTCTCCTGGGAGACGCCCGGCGGCCTCATCCAGATGCGGCTCGGCAATGGCCACCAGGCGATCCAGGACATGGCCATCGGCCGCACCCGCTATGACGCAGCCCGGCGGATGGTCGTGGTCGAGGACATCCAGCGCTTCCCGGCCGAATGCGTGAATCCGCCGGCCAACATGCGCAGCCTCGACTGGATCAAGGCCGGCTTCCCCGGCGCCCGCTGCGACTGACCCGCGGCCTGCCCGAAGGGAGTAACGACCGGTGCAACTGGCGCTTACCATCATCGTGGACGGCCTGATCTACGCGTCCTGGCTGTTCGTCGTGGCCCTCGGGCTGACCCTGGTTTTCGGTGTGCTGAAGATCCTCAACATCGCCCATGGCAGCCTCTATGCCGTGGGCGCCTATGCCTCGGCGAGCGCGGTCGGTCTCGTCACCGCGCTCGGCTGGGCGCCGGGCCTGTCGCTGCTCGCCATGCTGCTCGCCGCCATCGGGGTCGCGCTCGTGCTCGGCCCGCTGATGGAGCGCGGGCTGCTGCGCCTGTTCTACGGCCGCGACGAGGTGGTGCTGCTGCTCGTCACCTATGCCCTGTTCCTGATCCTCGAAGACGCGGTCAAGCTGATCTGGGGCGTCAATCCCTACTACGTCTCCGAGCCCTACCAGCTGTTCGGCAACGTCGCCTTCGGGCCGCTGTTCTATGTCGGCTACGACTTCGCGCTGATCGGCCTTGCCGTGGTCTGCGGCCTCGCGGTCTGGTTCGGCCTCAACCGCACCGTCTCCGGCAAGATCGTGCTCGCCGTCATCCACAGCCGCGAGATGAGCGGCAGCATGGGCGTCAATGTCGACCGGGTGCAGTGGATCGCCTTCACCATCGGGGTGTTCCTGGCAGCGCTCGGCGGCGCCTTCACCGCGCCGATGATCTCGGTCCAGCCGGGCATCAGCGTCAGCGTCATCATCGTCAGCTTCGCCGTCGTCATCATCGGCGGGCTCGGCTCGATCGAGGGCGCGGCGATCGGCGCCATCGTCGTCGGCCTCGCTCGCGCGACCGCCGTCCACCTCATGCCCGAGGCCGAGCTGTTCAGCATCTATCTCGTCATGGCGGCGGTGCTGATCTTCCGGCCGGAAGGGCTGTTCCAGCGCGCCGCCGCGCGGAAGATCTGAAACATGACGCGCATCAGCCTCTCGCTCGCGGCCGCCGCGCTCGTCGCCGGCCTCGCCCTTCTCGGCCTCGCGCTGCCGCGCTGGCTCCTGTTCCTCGTCACCATGGCGGCCTCGCATGGCATCGTCTCGCTCGGCATCCTCATCATCATGCGCGGCGGCGTCGTCTCGTTCGGCCAGGGCCTGTTCTTCGCGCTCGGCGGCTATGCGGTCGCGCTGTCGGTGATCAAGCTCGGCGTCACCGACGCACTCGTGCTGCTCGCCATCGGCGGCGCGGCGGCCGGCCTGGTCGGCGCGGTGACCGGCCCCCTGCTCGCGCGCTACAGCGGCATCTTCTTCGGCATGCTGACCCTCGCGCTCTCCATGGTGCTCTACGGCATCCTGATCAAGTCGACCGCGCTCGGCGGCTCCGACGGCTTCAACATTCCGCGGCCGAGCCTGTTCGGCCGGCGGCTGGAAGGGCCCGGCGGCGACTATGCGCTCTATGTCCTGGCCATCGTCACGACCGGCCTCGCCGCGCTCCTCACCGCCCTGCACACGCGCTCCGCGCGCGGCCTCGTCACCCAGGCGATCCAGGCCAACCCGCTGAGGGTCGAATATCTCGGCACCTCCGTGCAAAGGGTCATGGCGGTCAATTTCACCCTGGCCGCGGCGCTCGGCGGCATCGGCGGGGCGCTGACGGTGCTGGCGCTCGGCCATATCGAGCCGACCTTCGCCTTCTGGACCCAGTCCGGGGAATTCGTCTTCGTGGCGATCCTGGCCGGCGCCAAGAGCGTCGTGGCGATCTTCGTCGCCTCGCTCGCCCTGGAGCTCGTCCGCTCCTTCTCCGGCCTCTATTTCCCCAACAGCTGGCAAATGGCGCTCGGCCTGTTCCTGCTCGTCATCATCCTGTTCCTGCCGGCCGGCATCGGCTCGCTCTGGGTCCGGCGGCGCGGCGCAGCCACCACCGAGGAGCGGTCATGACGGCTCATGCGACACCCGTCCTGTCGGCCCGTGGCCTCGCCAAGAGCTTCGGCGCGGTGGTGGCCGCCGCCGACGTCACCATCGAGGTGCCGGCCGGCCAGAGGCTCTGCCTGATCGGCTCGAACGGCGCCGGCAAGACCACCTTCGTCAACATGGTGACGGGCTATCTGAAACCCGATGGCGGCGCGATCGAACTGGACGGCCGGCCGATCCTCGGCCTCGGCCCCCGGCAGATCGCCAACAAGGGCATCTGCCGGTCGTTCCAGATCCCGCAGCTCTGCGTCGAATTGACCATGCGCGAGAACATGCTGGTCGCCTGCGCGGCCGCGGCGCCCGCGGGCCTGTCGTTCTGGCGCGATCCCGGCTCCGACGGCCGCAGTGCGCGGGCCGACGATCTGATCACCCGTTTCGGCCTCGCCGCCTTCGCCGACCGGCCGGTGAGCGAATTGCCAGGCGGCGTCCGCAAGCTCCTCGACATCGCCATGGCGCTCACCCGCAAGCCGCGGCTGCTGCTGCTCGACGAACCGACATCGGGCGTCAGCGCGGAGGAGAAATTCCCGGCCATGGACCGGGTCATGGAAGCCATTGCCGGCGAGGCCGCCACCGTCGTCTTCGTCGAGCACGACATGGACATCGTGCGCGGCTATGCCGACCGCGTCGTCGCCTTCTACAGCGGCCGGGTGATCGCCGACGGCACGCCCGACGCGGTGCTCGGCGATGGCGAGGTGAAACGCTACGTCACGGGAGATGCGGCATGACCGGAGCGACCACCACCGGCCTTCCGGCGCTGCTTGATGTCGAGAACCTCTCCGTCACCATCCAGTCCATGCAGGCGCTGCGCGGCTTCTCCTTCGCGGTAGCGCGCGGGCGGATGATCGGCATCATCGGCCGCAACGGCGCTGGCAAGACCACGCTGATGCGTTCGGTCATGGGCCATACCACCATTGCCGGCGGCCGCATCCGCTTCGACGGCGACGATCTGGCCGGCCGCCCTCCGCATGGCCGTGCCCCGCTCGGCATCGGCTACATGCCGGAAGACCGCCAGCTGGTGCCCGAACTGACGGTCGAGGAGAACATCCTCCTGCCCGTCTGGGTGTCGAAGACGCTGAACGGTCCGGAACGGCTCGGCTTCGTCTACGACATGATGCCCGAGGTCGCGGCCATGCGCGACCGCAAGGCCCTGCTCCTGTCGGGCGGCCAGCAGAAGCTCGTGGCGCTATGCCGGGCGCTCGCCGCCGGCACCCGCCTCCTGCTCCTGGACGAGCCCTTCGAGGGCGTGGCGCCGGCCTTGTCGCAGCGCCTCGCCGAGGTCATTTCGGGCCTGAAGGGCACCGATCTCAGCGTGGTGATCGCCCAGTCCGACCTCAACCATTCGCGCACGCTGTTCGACGAGGAGCACGTCATCGAGCGCGGCGCCAATGCGGTCCATGGCGCGGCGGCCTGAGCCGCGCGCATGCGATACCCGCGCCGGCCGGGCGATCCGGCCGGGCCGGTTTCAGGTTATTCTCACCCATCAAGCCTCAGTGCCGGCGCCGGCGCGCCGGAGACAGGATCCGATGCGATGAAGTGGCTCGACGGCACCTTGACCTCGGTTCGCCCCGCTGTCCGGCGCGAGGCGCATTTCGCGGATCGGGTGATCACCTGCTTCGCCGAACGGCCGGCCGGCACCTATGCGATGTTCGCCGAGGCGGTCGCGGCGAATCCGGCGGGCGAAGCGGTGGTCGCGGGCGAGCAGCGCCTGACCTATCAGCAGCTCGACGCGGAGGTCGCCAGCCTCGCCGCCGCGCTCGCCGGACGGGGCGTCGCGGCCGGCGACCGGGTTGCGCTGCTGCTCGGCAACCGCACCGAATTCGTCACCCTGCTGCTCGCCATTCTCAGGCTCGGCGCCATCGCCGTGCCCATGGGCGTCCGCCTGCAGACACCCGAGATCGCCTATGTGCTCAACGATTGCGGCGCCCGCCTCATCGTCCACGAGGCGGACCTGGGCGATCGCCTGCCGCTCGCCGCCGACGTGGCCGGCCTTGCCGAGCGCATCGCGACCGGCCCCGCTTTCGCCGCGCTGCGCGCGAGCGGCGACGGGCGGGTGGCCGGCCCGCCGGCCACGCCGGCAGAGGAGGACACGGCGGTGATCCTCTATACGTCGGGCACGACGGGGCGGCCGAAGGGCGCCATGCTCACCCATCTCGGCATCGTCCATTCCTCCATGGTCTATGCCACCTGCATGGACCTGACCCCGGCCGACCGGTCGGTCGCCGCCGTGCCGCTCAGCCACGTCACCGGCCTCATCGCCAATGTCACCGCCATGCTGCGCGCCGCCGGCACGCTGGTGATCATGCCGAGCTTCAGGGCGGCGGACTATCTCAGCCTCTGCGCGCGCGAGAAGGTGACCCAGACCATCCTCGTGCCGGCCATGTACAATCTCTGCCTGCTGCAGCCCGATTTCGACCGTTACGACCTGTCCGCCTGGCGCATCGGCGGCTATGGCGGCGCCCCGATGCCGACCCCGACCATCGAAAGGCTCGCCGAGAAGCTGCCCGGCCTGAAGCTGATCAATGCCTATGGCGCGACCGAGACGACCTCGCCCTCGACGATGATGCCGCCCGCTCTCACGGCGAGCCGGGGCGACAGCGTGGGCCTTGCCGTTCCCTGCGCCGAGATCATCGTGGTCGACGAGGCCGGCCGCGAGCTCGCGCCGGGCGAAACCGGCGAGATCTGGATCAAGGGCCCGGCGGTCGTGAAGGGCTATTGGAACAATCCGGCCGCCACCGCGGAGAATTTCACCGGCGGCTTCTGGCATTCCGGCGATGTCGGACGCATCGACACCGACGGCTTCGTCGAGGTGCTCGACCGCAAGAAGGACATGATCAACCGCGGCGGCTACAAGATCTTCACGGCGGAAGTGGAGACGGTGCTGGTGGCGGCCGAGGGCGTCGTCGAATGCGCCGTCGTCGCCGTGCCCTGCCCCGTGCTCGGCGAGCGCGTCCATGCCTTCGTCGTCACCGACCCGGCCGAACCACCGACCGTGGAGGCGCTGAAGCGCTACTGCTCCGAGCGGCTCACCGACTACAAGGTGCCGGAGACCATGACGCTGACCACCGAGCCGCTGCCGCGCAATGCCAACGGCAAGGTGATGAAGCGGGCGCTGCGCGAGACGCTCGGCTGACGAGCCGCATCAGGGCCACGCGGCATTGTCACGCGGCATCGCCTTCTCCATCATCGGGCATCGCGCGGCCGGCCCCGACGGCCTCCGGAGGGAGGATGGACGAGCCATGCAATCGCTTTCTCTGGCAGGCACCGGCGCCAGGCTGCGCTATCACGACATTCCGGGAGACGGCACGCCGCTGATCTTCGTCCACGGGCTCGGCTGCGCCTCGTCCTGCGACTATCCGCCAGTCGCGGGCGATCCCGTTCTGGCCGGCCGGCGCAGGGTGCTGGCCGATCTCCTGGGCTCCGGCTTCAGCGATCGGCCCGAGGATTTCGACTATGCGGTCGACAGCCATGCCCGGACGATCGCCGCGCTCGCCGAAAGCCTGACCCCGGGTCCGGTCGATCTCTACGGCCACAGCATGGGCGGCGCGGTCGCCATTGCCGCGGCGACCGCTCTGGGCGGCAAGGTCCGCCGCCTCGTGCTCAGCGAGCCCAATCTCGACCCGGGGGGCGGCGCCTTCAGCCGCGGCATCGCCGCCATGCCCGAGGCCGACTATGTGGCCCATGGCCACCGCGACCTGGCAAGCTCCTCGGCCGCGACGGGCAACGACGTCTGGGCGGCTTCGCTGCTCGTCAGCGTGCCCCGGGCGGTTCACCGCGGCGCGGCCTCGCTGGTGGCCGGCGGCAAGCCGAGCTGGCGCGACCAGCTTCTGCGTCTCGCCATGCCGAGAACCGTGCTCTTCGGCGCGCAATCGCTACCGCAGGCCGACGCCGGCGCGCTGCCCGCGCACGGCATCGCGGTCGGCATCGTGCCGGCGGCTGGCCATGCCATGGCCTGGCAGAATCCGGGCGGCCTTGCCGCAGCCCTGAACCGGGCGCTCGCCTGAACCGGATCGGCCGCCGCCGGCATGGCGGGCAAGCAACCTAGACCCGGATTCCCGCGGCCGCCTCGAGCGCGGCATATTCGGCGGCGAGGTGATCGAGCAGGGCCCGCACCGACGGCAGGAGGCCGCGGCGCGAGGGGAAGACCGCATGGACGATGCGGCTTTTCCGCACCCATTCGGGCAGGACGTCGACCAGCGCCCCGCCGGCCAGCTCGTCGACCTGGCCCCGCGCGGACGCCGACGAATGGGCGAAGGTCTATACCCAGATCTTCCCGCCCTACCAGCTCCTGATCGAAAGCTATCGGAAGGCGCGCGAGGTCGAGAGCAAGGCCGGGACGCTCGACTCGGCCCGCAGCTAGGCGCCGGCGCGGCGGCCGTGGCCCCATCCGCCGGATCACGCCATGGCCGTCATCGCGCGTCCGGGCTTGCGCCGGCGTCGCGCCGGAACCCGTCGCGGAGTGGCGGGCTATAGGCCAGGGCGAGGATCGCGCCGAGCAGCATGTTCTCGGCGATCGACAGCAGCGTCATGAACCCGGACGTCTCGGCCGTGCCCAGCGCCGCGGAAGCCGCGACATAGAGCGCGGCCTGGATCGTGACGACGGGCCGCGCCCAGCGCCTGAAGCAGGCCAGCCCAACGAGCGGCAATCCGACGATGACGGCGACCGCCGCGATGACGGCCGCTGCGACGGCGACCTCGCCGTAGCGGGCAACGAAAGGCTGCGCCAGGCCGGGCGGCTCGGCCCAATTGACCGCGGCGCTCGCGAGGACCACCACGACGTCGAATGCGATCAGCCAGCGAAAGACGCGCGTCATGGGTGCGCTCTCACGCCTGCGGCTATCTCAATGCCCCGACCAGGCGCGAAAAGAAGCCGTCGGCCGCCGCCTTGTCGATCCAGCGCAGCACCACGACGAGATCGTGATCCGGATCGGCCCAGATGACATTCGTACCGGCACCGAGCGCGGAAAAGACCGAAGCCGGCAGGTCGGGCTTCGCCGCGGCGCCGCGGTTGAGCCACCAGAGATAGCCGTAATTGCCGAGGGTCGGCGACGGCGTCAGCATGGCCTTGACCCAGGCTTCCGACAGGATCCGCCGCGAACCCCAGAGGCCGCCGCGCGCCACCATCAGGCCGAATCGGGCATGGTCGCGCGCGCCGATGAACAGGCCGCCGCCCCAATGGCCGCCTCCCGGCACCGACTGGATGCTGCGCCCGTCGATATCGACCCAGGAATTGCGGTAGCCGTGCCATTCCCAGCGGTCCGAGGCGCCGATCGGGTCCATCACCCTTTCGCGCAGGGTCTCCGGCAGCGGCCGGCGGAAGCGCTGCAGCAGGCAATAGCCGAGCAGGTTCACCCTGACGTCGTTGTATTCATAATAGGTGCCAGGCGGGTTCAGCGTCCGCTTCTCGCCCTTTCGGCTGTTGTCGGCGCCGGGACCGATCTGCCTGAAATGGTCGACCTGATCGGACTTCCCGAAGAGCTCGCCCTGCCATTCGCTCGACTGCTGCAGCAGGTGGCGCCAGGTGATCGGCGCATTGTGGGGGCTGGCGAAAAAGGCATCGTCGACGGTTGCCCGCACGGGCTCGTCGACGTCACGGATCAGGCCGTCGTCGAAGGCGAGGCCCGCGACCACTGCAAGGTAGCTTTTCGCGATGGAGAAGGTCATGTCGGTGCGGCCGGTCTCGCCCCATTCGGCGACGCGCCGACCGCCCTTCAGGACGAGCCCCGCGGGCCCGCCGCGCTCGCGCACCGGACCTGCAATCTCGCTCCACGGCCCGGTCTCGTTCCACTCGACGATGCCGACATACCGGCCGTCCGGATAATAGAGGCTGCGCGGCCAGCCGCTCTCGCTCGCCTTGGCAAAATCGATCGCCGCCTGCAGCCGCGCCGGGTCAAACCCGGCTTCTGCGGGCGCAAGGTCGGCCCATTCGGCGCCATCGCGCGGGGGAATGTAGAGGTTCGGCTCGGCGGTCATGCAGGTCTCCGGACTGGCGCCACGAGGGCGGCGTCAGTCCTAGCAAGGCGCGCGGCGGCTGGCGACGCCACAGACGTATGGCAGCCGGGCGCGAATGCGCCGGAGGCGCCGAGCCCCGAGAAACGGGCCAAGCCGGGCGCGAATGCGCCTCACGCCCTCACGCCGCAGAACCTGACGACGCTGTCGGCGATGACCGCGGCGGTCTCCTTCAGCGAGGAGATCAGCACGAACTCGTCGGGCCCGTGCTGGCCGCCACCGGTCGGGCCGAAGACGACGGCCGGAATGCCGCGCGCCGTATAATGCGCGGCGTCGGTCACGCCCAGCATGCCGGCAATGACCGGCTCGCGGCCGCTCGCCCTGATGGCGGCCTCGACCGAACGGGTCAGCGGATGGTCGAGCGGCGTATTGACCGGCGGGAAATGCAGGTCACCGAGCTCCCAGCGGATCTCGGGCGGATGCTCGCGCAGCCACGGATCGGTTTTGGCGAAATGGTCGATCCATGCCTCGAACTCGCGCCGGATATCGGCCGAGCGCTCGTGCGGCAGGAACTTCATGTCGAAGTCGATGACGCAGATATCCGGCACCATGGCGGGATTGCCGAGCAGGGCCGGCAGGCCGTCGGGGCCTTCGCCACAGCCGGCGATCATCACGCCGGGGCTGATCGTGTTCATGCCGGCCGGCATGCCGGGGAAGCGGCGGCTGAGCCCCCATTGGGTCTCGAGCTCGCGCACCGCCGCCAGCAGGCGGGTGCCGAGCTCGATGGCATTGACACTGCGCACCGGCACGTCGTTGGCGGGATCGACGGGATAGATCGAGGCGAAGCGCCGCGCCGAATGGCCGCTAAGACCGCGCAAGGTCACCCGCACCCATTCGAGGCCGCCGGCCCAGGGCCTGAGCACGCCGCCGCTCGGCTCGGAGATCAGCACGCCGGCAAGGCCCGCGCTCGCCGCCGCGGCAGCCATGGCGCCCGTGCCACCGCCCTCCTCGTCGACGACGGCGTGGAACTCAAGCCGCCCGTCAAGGGCGACGCCGACATCGGCGAGCGCCCGGCAGGCGATGAGAGCGGCGGCGATGCCGCCCTTCATGTCGCTCGCGCCGCGGCCATAGAGGCGGTCGCCGTCGATCCGAGGCTCGTAAGGCCCCGAGCTCCATTGCCCGAGATCGCCGTGCGGCACCACGTCGACATGGCCGCAGAGCGCGAGGCTGCGCGCCTCGCTGCCCGCGCGCCGGCCGATCAGGTTCGGCCGGTCCGGCCAGGGAAAGCTGCGCTCGGTGGCGAAGCCGAGCGCGGTCAGTTCGGCCTCGATGAGATCCTGCACCGCCGGCTCACGGTTGAATGCGGGATCGACCAGGAATTTCGGATTGACCGAGGGAATGCGGATGAGCCGCGTGAGCAGATCGACGAGATCGTCGGCGCGCGCCTCGACCGCCCGGTGCAGCCTCTGCGTCAGATCGGGAGGAACGGCCGCTTCCGTGCTGGCCTGGCTCTTGGACTCGGTCATGGGACGCCCTCCGTCGGCATTGTCGATTTCATTACATTATTGCCACACCATGATCATCATGCAATGAATATGACATCGCCGCGTCATGCGGCGGCAGCGGGGCGGCCCCGCCACGGGGAACAGGCCGCGAGGGGGATCTCACACCATGGATCGACGTCGGTTCCTGCACGCTTCATCGGCCGGCCTTGCCGCCCTCGCGGCGCCACGCCTCAGCCTTGCGGCCGACCAGCGCGTCCTGAAATTCGTTCCGCATGCCGATCTCTCGGTGGTCGACCCGACCTGGAACAACGCCTATGTGACGCGCAACCACGGCTACATGGTGTACGACACGCTGTTTGGGCAGGACGGCAGCTATCGCATGCAGCCGCAAATGCTCGAGGGCTTCGCCGTCGAGGACGATGGCAAGCGCTGGGTGATGAAGCTGCGCGAGGGCCTCGTCTTCCATGACGGCGCGAACGTGCTGGCGCGCGACTGCGTGGCGAGCCTCAACCGCTGGGGCAAGCGCGACGAATTCGGCCGCAATCTGTTCGCCGTGACCGACGAGCTCGCCGCGCCCGACGACCGGACCATCGTGTTCCGGCTGAAGCGCCCCTATCCGCTGCTGCCCATGGCGCTCGGCAAGACCGGCCTGATGATGGCCGCGATCATGCCCGAGCGCATCGCCAACGCGGATCCCGACAAGCCGATCACCGAGGTCGTCGGCAGCGGCCCCTACAGGTTCAAGGCCGACGAGCGGCTCGCCGGCGACCGGGTCGTCTACGAGCGCTTCGCCGGCTATGTGCCGCGCGCCGGCGGCACGCCGGAAGGCACGGCCGGGCCGAAGGTCGCCATGTTCGACCGGGTCGAATGGAAGATCATCGCCGACGCCTCGACGGCTGGCGCGGCGCTGCGTACGGGCGAAGTCCACTGGTGGGAGCTGCCCGGCGCCGACATGCTGCCGCTGATGCGCCGCACGCGCGGGGTCAAGGTCGAAACGCTCGACCCGTCGGGCTATGTCGCGGCACTGCGCATCAATCACCTGCATGCGCCGACCGCCAATGCGGCGGTTCGCCGGGCCATGGTGCGCGCCATCTCGCAGCGCGACGTGGTGATGGCCATGGCCGGCACCGATCCGAAGCTCTGGCGCGAGAATGTCGGCTATTTCTGCCCGGAAACCACCTTCGCCAACGATGCCGGCCTCGAGGCCGTCTCCTCGCCGCGCGACCCGCAAGCGGTGAAGCGGGCGCTCGGCGAAGCCGGCTATGGCGGCGAGAAGATCACCCTGCTGGTGCCGGAAGACCTGCAGATCAATGCCCTGCCCTCGACCGTCGTCGCCGACAACCTGACCAAGGCCGGCTTCAATATCGATTATGTCTCAACGGATTGGGGCACTCTGGTGCAGCGGCGCATCAAGAAGGATGCGCCAGGCCAGGGCGGCTGGGGCGCCTATGTCGTGCTCAATTCGGGCACCGACATGCTCACCCCCGCGGTGCATGCGGGCCTGCGCGGCAACGGCTCGGCACTGAACGGCTGGTGCGAGAGCCCCGGCATCGAGAAGGAGCGCGACGCCTGGCTCGCCGCCCCCGACCAGGCCGGCCAGATCGCCGCCGCCCGCGCCCTGCAAGCCCAGGCCTTCACCGACGTGCCCTATATTCCGCTCGGCCAGATCGCGCAGCTCACCGTTTTCCGCGACGACCTCAGCGGCATGATCAAGGGCATGCCGGTGTTCTGGAACATCCGCCGCGGCTGACGGCGCACCGGCGCGGGCCCGGCGTTTCGTCCGATGCCCGCGCGCTCTAAAGATGGGCTGTCCGAAGGAACCCGCCCCGACGCCATGACCATCCGCGAACGCCTTGCCGATCCGTCCCTGGCCCTGACGCCGTCCGAGCGCAAGCTGGCGCGCGTCATCCTGGCGAACTATCCCGTCGCCGGCCTCGGCACGGTGGCGACGCTGGCCGCGCGCGCCGATGTCAGTGACCCGACCGTGGTCCGCTTCGCGACGAAGCTCGGCCATCAGAGCTTCACCGCCTTCCAGGAGGCGCTGCTCAGCGAGGTGGAGCAGCGCCTGCGCTCGCCGCTGATGATGATGGAGGTGCGCCAGGGCCGCGCGGCCAGCCATCCCGTGCGCGGTTATGCCGAGGCCATGGCGGCGAGCCTCTCGGCCGACGGCGAGGTCCTGTCGCCGGCCGAATTCGACCGGGCGCTCGACCTGCTCATCTCGGCCAAGGGCCGCCTCATGCTCATCGGCGGCCGGTTCAGCGGCCATCTCGCGGCGATCATGGAGGCGCATCTGCGCCAGATGCGGCCCGGCACCGTGCTGCTCGGCGGACCAGGAGCCGATCTCGTCGACCAGCTCGTCGATATCGGCAGCCGCGACGTGCTCGTCGTCTTCGACTATCGCCGCTACCAGTCGGATGTCGTCGCCTTTGCGCGCCAGGCCCGGGCGCGCGGCGCGCGGATCGTGCTGTTCACCGACCGCTGGGGCTCGCCGATCGCGGAAGCGGCCGAAGTGGTGCTGGCGAGCGAGGTCGAGGCGCCCTCCCTTTTCGACACGATGGTGCCGGCGCTGGCGCTCGTCGAGGCCGTGCTGACCACCATGGTCGAGCGCATCGGCAAGCCGGCGCTGAAGCGCATCGAGGCGCTGGAAGAGGCTCGCCAGGAGAATGCGGTCACCGTCGACCGCGATGACACGGCAAAGACCGGAACAGCTGAGGAGAAGCGCTGATGACAGCGATGCGGCGCGATGCGCCCTATGCCCGTGGCGAGACCGCCCTGCTGTTCGTCGACATGCAGAAGATCTTCGCCGAGCCCGGCCGCGACCCGGCGCATCCCGAGCGCGGCGCCGACCATCCATTCTATCGCACCCTCGCGGAGACGGTGGTGCCGAACCAGCGGCGCATTCTCGCCGCCGCGCGGGCCGCCGGCATCGAGGTCATGCACACGGTGATCGAGGCGCTCACCCGCGACGGCCGCGACCGCTCGCTCGACCACAAGCTTTCCGACATCCTGGTGCCGCGCGGGCACCCCGACGCAGCCGTGATCGATGCGCTGAAGCCCGGCGAGGACGAGATCGTCTTCCCCAAGACCTCGTCCGGCGTCTTCAACTCCACCAATATCGACTATGTCCTGCGCAATCTCGGCGTCCGCACATTGATCGTCGCCGGCATCGTCACCGACCAGTGCGTCGACATGGCGGTGCGCGACGCCGCCGACCGCGGCTATTGCGTCAGCCTGCCGCGCGATGCCTGCGCAACCTATACCAGCGAGCGGCACGAGGCGGCGCTGCGGGCCTTCGGCGGCTATTGCTGGGTGACCGACACCGACACGGTGGTCACGCGCCTGGAGGCATTGCGGTGACCGTCATGACCACAGTCGAGCCCGAACATCTCGTCACGCTGGTGACGACGGACTATTCCGGCATCACCCGCGGCCGCTCGATCCGGGCCCGTGCCTTCGAGGCGGATGCGGCGGTGAGCGTCGGCTGGGTGCCGGCCAACCAGTCGCTGACGCCCTTCGACATCATCGCCGCCGACAGCCCGTGGGGCTCGTCCGGCGATCTCCGGCTGATGCCCGACCGGGCGGCGCGCCACGCCGTGCGCCTGCCGGGCGCGGCGACCGCTCTCGACATGGTGATGAGCGACGTCGTCGAGCTCGACGGCAGCCCCTGGGCCGCCTGCCCGCGCGCGTTCCTGAAGAGCGCGCTCGACGACCTCGGCCGCGAGACCGGCCTGACGCTGGCCGGCGCCTTCGAGCACGAGTTCCAGGTCAAGGGCGAGCCGTTCCCGGCAGCGCCGGCCTTTTCGCTCGCTGCGCTGAGGCGGGCCGATCCGCTCGGCCCCCTGGTGCTGGCCGCTCTCGGCGCCGCCGGCCTCGCGCCCGACACCTTCATCGCCGAATATGGCCGCGACCAGTTCGAGGTGACGGTCGGCCCGGCGCAAGGCGTCGCGGTCGCCGACCAGGCGGTGGCGCTGCGCGAGATCATCCGCGAAACGGCCCGCCTTGCCGGCCTTGCCACCACCTTCGCCCCGAAGACCGCGCCGGACGCGGTCGGCAACGGCGTGCACATTCATATGAGCCTTGTCGACGGCGCCGGCCGCAATGCGCTCTACGATCCCGCCCGCTCCGGCCGCCTGTCGGAGGTCGGAGCGGCCTTCGCCGCCGGCATCGTCAGGCACATGCCGGCCATCGTCGCGGTGACCGCGCCGAGCGTTGCCTCCTATCTTCGGCTGAAACCGCACAACTGGAGCGCCAGCTATACCTGGCTCGGCGACCAGGACCGCGAGGCGAGCCTGCGCATCTGCCCGACGCCGACGCTGGGCGGCAAGGATCCCGCCAGGAGCTTCAACATGGAGTTCCGCGCCGCCGATGCGACGGCCTCGCCGCATCTTGCGCTCGGCATGCTGGTGCGCGCCGGCCTTGCCGGCATCCGCGAGCGGCTGCCGGTGCCGCCGATCTTCTCGGGCGATCCGGAACAGCTCGACGAGGCCGAACGCACCCGCCTCGGCCTCGTTCGCCTGCCGCAATCGCTCGGCGCGGCACTCGAAGCGCTGGAGAGCGATCCGGTCGCCCGCGCTTTCCTCGCCCCGCAGGCGCTTGCGACCTATCTGGGCATGAAGCGGGCGGAGATCGCGCTTACCGACGGGCTCGATCCGGCGGCGCTCTGCCGGCGCTATGCGGAGATCTATTGATGACGTCCGCAATGGCTCCGGCGCTCGCGCCGGAGGATGAGCCCGAGGTCGTGACCGTGCTCAATGCGGCCGGCACCTCGTCGGTGGTGCTGGTCTGCGAGCACGCCTCGAACTTCATCCCCGCCAGCTATGACGGGCTCGGCCTCTCCGCGGCCGACCGGCAGCGCCACATCGCCTGGGACATCGGTGCGGCGGGCGTCACCCGCGCTCTCTCCGGCCTCATCGACGCGCCGGCCTTCCTCGCCGGCTGGTCGCGCCTGCTGATCGACGGCAACCGGCCGATCGGCGCGCCGAGCAGCATTCCGGAAACGAGCGAGGCGACCGTCATTCCCGGCAATCGCGGCCTCGACGCCGCCGAGCGCGAGCGGCGGGCCGATCGCTTCTTCCGGCCGTTCCACGACCGGCTCTCCGCCTTCCTCGATGCCCGGCGCGCCGCCGGCAAGGACACCTGGCTGGTCGCGATCCATTCCTTCACGCCGGTCTTTCTCGGCGTCGCCAGGCCCTGGCACGCCGGCATCCTCTACGGCCATTCGCGGGACTGGGGCGCGCGGCTGGTGGCGGCTTTCGACAGTCCCGATCGGCCGGTGGCGGCCAACGAACCCTATATGATCGAGGCCGAGAGCGACTATCTCGCGCCGGTCCATGGCGAAGCGCGCGGCCTGCCGACCGTCCTGTTCGAGATCCGCCAGGACCTGGTGGCGACCGCCGCGGCCGAGCAGGACTGGGCACGGGCGATCGCCGCCCTGCTCACGGCAGTGCCGCCGCGCTGAACGCGGCGGCCGCCGGTCGGCGGCCTATTCCGCAGCGAGCGGGATCATCGGCGCCTGGCGGATCGACCGATCGTCGGGAGCGTAGACGCGGCCAAAGCGGTTGCCGAGGAAGGCGGCGAGATCGACGTCCTCCTGGCGGACGAAGCCGTGTTGCGGCAGGCGGCCCTGGCCGAGCAGGTCGAGCACGGCGCAGATCCCCGCCGCCGTGGTGAGCTGGATGGCGCTCAGCCGGCCGTCGCCGCCGATGCGGTTGGCATAGCTCTCCTGGACGAGCCGCCCGTCGCGATAGCCGGCGACCGTGACGATGATCACCACCACGTCCTGCAGCGTCGAGGGCAAGGCCCCCTCCAGGATGTCCTTCATCAGGCCGCGCCGCTCGCTGAGCCTCAAGTCGCGCAGCAGGAGCTTCATCACCGCGGCATGGCCGGGGTAGCGAATGGTCCGATAGTTCAGCTCGCGCACGCGGCCGGCATAGGTCTCGCACAGCGTGCCGAGGCCGCCCGAAGTGTTGAACGCCTCGTAGGCGACGCCGTCGAAGGTGAACTCCTCGCGCTCCTCCAGCGGCGGCACCTGGCGCAGGGCGCCATCGACGATCGCTTCGCACGGCTCGCAATATTCGTTGATGACGCCGTCCGTGCTCCAGGTCAGGCTGTAGCCGAGCCCGTTGGCCGGAAAGCGGGGCAGTGCGCCGACCCGCAGGCGGATGCTGTCAAGCCGGTCGAACCGGCGCGCCATGTCGGCGGCGATGATCGAGACCGCGCCGGGCGCAAGGCCGCATTGGGGGATGAAGGCCGTGCCGGCGGAAGCGGCGAGCTCCTTGACCCGGCGGGTGCTGGCGACGTCCTCGGTCAGGTCGAGATAATGAAGGCCGCTTGCGGCGGCGGCCTCGGCGATCGCGGTGGTGAGATGGAACGGCGCCGCGCTCATGACAGCGAATTTGCCCGCCAGCAGCGCCTGAAGGCCGGCGCGATCGGCAACGTCGAGCTGGACACGCTCGACCGGCGCGCCCGGCCGCTCCGGCCCGACGGGCACCAGCCGGTCGGCGAGCGTCACGCGATAATCGCCGGTCGCGGCGAGATTGTCGGAAATGGTCGCGCCGATCTTGCCGGCCCCGATGACGACGACATGTTTCATGCAAGAAATCCCCTCATGGCTTGAGGAAAGCCTCGCCGCGTCCGTGCACGGAAGCCAGATGCGGAGCTCCGGCAGGTGGCGGCCCGCCCGTCATTCTGCCGGATCATGCGGTCATTCTGCCGAAAGGCGCTTGACCCGAATCCCGCGGCGGGAGGAAGGAAGAAGGGCACGCCCGGCAGCGCCGCGGCCGCGCGCCAGGGGGAGATACGGCGAATCGATGGGCTGGCTCGGCAAGATCTTCGACGAAATCGACCGGCGGCTGGTCGCGCTGCTGCAGTCGAATGCCCGGCAATCGACGGTCGAGCTCGCCAGGCGCCTCGGGGTGGCACGCTCGACCGTGCACGACCGCATCCGCCGGCTGGAAAAGGCCGGGGCGATCCTCGGCTATCAGGTGGTGCTCGCCCGCGACGTCACCGGCGCCAGCGCCCAGTCGATCGTGCTGCTCTCCATTTCGCAGAAGCAGCAGCGCAGCGTGATCGAGGCGCTCGGCCGCCTGCCCGAGATCAAGCTCTGCCATACGGTGAGCGGCGAATACGACCTGTTCCTGCTGATCGAGACGCCGCAGCTTGAAGATCTCGACGCGGTGATCGACGAGGTCACCTCGATCGCCGGCGTGACGCGCTCGCAGTCCTTCATCCTGCTCGCCAAGAAGTTCGACCGGATGACCGATCGCGGGCCATTGGCGCAACCGGGCGGGTCCGCGGCGGTGCGGGCAGCGGATTAGTTTTTTTTGCATCCTCTCCCGCCGGACTTATATTCTCTGCATGTAAGCCGGTCGTGGTTCGAGGCTCGCTACGCTCGCACCTCACCATGAGGTATGTAGAGATCTGCGCTTCGCTTATTCATGAAGCTTCCGGCGTAGCGTCTCATGGCAGCGACACTGATACAATACACCCCAATCCTCATCCTGAGGTGCCCGCGCCCCTTGGCGCGGGCCTCGAAGGACGGCCGACTTCTGTGTCGGACAGGTAAAAAGCCTCAAAACGTCGGCGGCGTACAGGCGCTGACCAGCTCGCAGGCGATCGGGCCGACACAGCGGAACCGGTGCGGCCGCCGGCTCTCGAAATAATAGGCATCGCCGGGACCCAAGATCTTGCGTTCGTCGTCGACGGTCACTTCCAGATGGCCCGACAGGATGATGCCGCCCTCCTCGCCGTCATGGACCAGAGGGATCTGGCCGGTGCCGGCGCCCGGCTCGTAGCGTTCCTTCAGGATCTGCAGCGCGCGTCCGAACAGGTTGTCGCCGACCTGGCGAAAGGACACCGGCCCCTTGCCGATCTCGGTCAATTCGTCGGCGCTGTAGAAGGCCTTGGCGCGGCGGTCCGGCTCGATGGCGAAGAACTCGGCAAGGCCGATCGGGATGCCGTCGAGAATGCGCTTCAGCGCCCCGACGGAAGGATTGGTGCTGTTGGATTCGATCAGCGAAATCGTCGAATTGGTGACGCCGGCGCGCTTGGCGAGCTCGCGCTGCGACAGATTGTTGGCAATGCGGACGTAACGCAGGCGGTTGCCGAGGTCGACCGACGACATGATCGCGAAAGCCGTTTCGAGTGTTTCCGATAGCACAAACTATCCGACACATGCCGATTGATTTCAATAGCTTGGCGAAAAACAGAAAAGGACTTGTTGCGCCTTCGCGATCATGTGCCTGCTGCCCGGACCAGTGGAGGGATACCGATGAACGCCCATACGCCGACCAACAGCACGAGCCTTGCCAATTACTGGATGCCGTTCACCGCCAACCGGCAGTTCAAGGCGGCGGCGCGCCTGCTCGCCTCGGCCGAAGGCATGAACTACACGAGCATCGACGGTCGCACCGTGCGCGACGGCACCGCCGGCCTCTGGTGCGTCAATGCCGGCCACGGCCGCCGGCGCATCACCGCCGCCGTCGAGCGCCAGCTCGCCACCCTCGATTTCGCGCCATCGTTCCAGATGGGCCATCCGGTCGCCTTCGACTTCGCCGAGCAGCTCGCCCGCGTCGCCCCGGGCGGGCCGGCCGCCCAGCTCGACCGGGTGTTCTTCACCGGCTCGGGCTCGGAATCGGTCGACACCGCGCTGAAGATCGCCCTCGCCTACCAGCGCGCCATCGGCCAGGGCACGCGGACGCGCCTCATCGGCCGCGAGCGCGGCTATCACGGCGTCGGCTTCGGCGGCATCTCGGTCGGCGGCATCGTGTCGAACCGCCGCGTCTTCCCGCAGCTGCCGGGCTCGGATCATCTGCGCCATACCCACGACCTCGCCCGCAACGCCTATTCCAGGGGACAACCGGAGCACGGCGCCGAGCTTGCCGACGACCTCGAGCGCCTGGTCGCGCTGCATGGCGCCGAGACGATCGCGGCGGTCATCGTCGAACCGGTGGCCGGCTCGACCGGCGTGCTGATCCCGCCGAAGGGCTATCTCGAGCGCCTGCGCGCGATCTGCGACCGGCACGGAATCCTCCTCATCTTCGACGAGGTCATTACCGGTTTCGGCCGGCTCGGCGCGCCCTTCGCGGTCGATTATTTCGGCGTCGTGCCCGACCTCGTCACGACCGCCAAGGGCCTGACCAACGGCGCCATCCCGATGGGCGCGGTCTTTGCGAGCCGCAAGGTGCACGATGCGCTCATGACCGGTCCCGAGGGCCAGATCGAGCTGTTCCACGGCTATACCTATTCGGGCCACCCGGCCGCCTGCGCCGCCGGCCTTGCGACGCTGGAGATCTATCGGGAGGAAGGGTTGCTCACCCGTGGCGCCGCGCTCGCCAGGGCCTGGGAGGATGCGATCCACGGCCTGAAGGGCCTGCCGCATGTGATCGACATCAGGACGATCGGCATCATTGCCGGCATCGAGCTGGACGCGCGGCCGGACGGCGCCGGCAAGCGTGCCTATGACGTCTTCGTCGACTGTTTCGAGAAGGGCCTGTTGATCCGCGTCACCGGCGACATCATCGCCCTGTCGCCGCCCCTGATCCTGGACGAGGACGACATTGCCGGGATTGTGGATGTTCTCGGCGCGGCGCTGAAGCGGGCGGCCTGACGGCCGCCTCGGGATTGTGGATGTTCTCGGCGCGGCGCTGAAGCGGGCGGCCTGACGGCCGCCTCGGGATTGTGGATGTTCTCGGCGCGGCATTGAAGCGGGCGGCCTGACGGCCGCCTCGGGATTGTGGATGTTCTCGGCGCGGCATTGAAGCGGGCAGCCTGACGGCCGTCCGCCTCACGCCGCGAGCACGACCCCGCTGACGACGGCGGCATATTGGCAGGCCGCCGCCGCCAGAACGAAGGCGTGCCAGATGGCGTTCTGGAAGCGCAGGCCGCGCCAGGCGTGGAAGACGACGCCGACGGAATAGAGCAGTCCGCCGGTGACGAGCAGGCCGGTCGCCGAGACGGGCAGCCTCGCCACCACCTCGTCGGCGATCACGAGGCCGCTCCAGCCGAGAGCGAGATAGAGCCCGACGGCCAGGCGGTCGAACCGGCCGGGCGCGGCGAGCTTGATCGCCGCGCCGCCGACCGCCACCGCCCAGACGCCGCCGAGCACGGCATAGCTGAGCGGCGTGCCCAGCCGGATCATGAACGGCGTGTAGGTGCCGGCGATCATCAGATAGATCGCCGCATGGTCGAACCGCCGCAGAAGCCACTTGGTGCGTGAGATCGGCCACATATTATAGGCCGCCGAGCAGCCGATGACGGCCATCAGCGCAAGCGCATAGACCGACAGCGACGCCACGGCGGCCGACGGCAGATAGACGAGCGCGAGGGTGATGAGCACGGCGGCGGCGGCCACGGCGAAGACCGCGCCGACAACGTGCACCACGCCGTCCGCGACCAGCTCGTACCGGTCATAGGCCCAGGCAAGCCCGATCGGCCGGCCGTCGTCCAGGGTCATCGCTCCATCCCGAAATGCCTCGCTGCCTCATCCTACACGAGGAATGCGACCGGTCGAACACGACGCTCAACGGGAGGCTGGCTCGGAAAAATCAACGAGCGGCCCCCGCGGCACGATGCCGGTCGGGTTGATGCGCCGGTGGCTCTCGTAATAGTGCCGCTTGATGTGGTCGAAATCGGTCGTCGCGGCGATGCCGGGCATCTGGTACAGCGCGCGGGTATAGGCCCAGAGCGCGGGGTAATCGACGAGCCGCTTCATGTTGCACTTGAAGTGGCCGACATAGACGGGATCGAAACGGAAGAGCGTGGTGACCAGCCTGAGGTCCGCCTCGGTCAGCCGGTCGCCGGCCAGATAGCGCTGGCGCGACAGGATCTCCTCGAGCCAGTCGAGCGTCGCGAAAAGCGGGCCGATCGCCTCGTCATAGGCCGCCTGGCTGCCGGCGAAACCGGCGCGGTAGACGCCGTTGTTGAGGGTTTCGTAGATGCGGGTGTTGAGGGCGTCGATCTCGGCCCTGAGCGCCTGCGGATAATAGTCGCCGACCGCAGCGCCGACGCCGTCGAAGGCGCTGTTGAACATGCGGATGATCTCGGCGGATTCATTGCTGACGATCGTCGCCGTCGCCTTGTCCCAGAGAACCGGCACCGTGACCCGGCCGGTATAGGCAGGATTGGCGGCACGATAGATCTCGTGGAGGCAGGCCGCCCCGATCAGCGGCTCGGCGGTGACGCCCGGTCCCGGCGCGAAGGTCCAGCCTTTCTCGGCCATCAGCCAGTGGGTCACCGAAAGGCCGACCATGTCGTCGAGCCCCTTCAAGGCCCGCATGATGGTCGTGCGGTGCGCCCAGGGGCAGGCGCGCGCGACGACGAGGTGGTAGCGGCCGGGCTCCGCCTTGAAGCCGCCCCGCCCGCTCGGGCCGGGCGCGCCGTCCGGCGTCACCCAGTTGCGGAATACGGAAGCCGGACGCTGCATGCGCCCCTCACTGTCGAGCATGGCCCGGTCGTCGTCGTGCCAGACGCCGTCGATCATGATGCCCATCGGCCCTCTCCTTCGTGTCCGTCACACGCTGCGACCGCCTTCTCCATAGCTTCCCGACCGCGACCGGTCGCCTTGCATTTGCGCAAGCGAGGAATCGAGCGCCCCGGAGACAACAACGGCCGTCCGCTGGCCGCGGCACGGCGTTCGTGATCGACCGGCGCACCGTGCGGCGTCGGACCGAGCCGATCCCGGCCGCCCGGGCAGGCCATCACGACCGGATCAGGCGCCGGTCGCGCGGCGCGGCCTCGCCGGCACGGCCGCGACCAGGACCACGCCGCCGGGCGCTTCCGACTCGGCCCAGAGCCCCTCGGCCGCCTGTTCGGTGCGCGTCACATGGTCGGCCATCAGCCGGCAGGCTGTCTCGGCGTCGCGGGCCAGCGCGGCATCCATGATCGCCCGGTGCTCGGCCGCCACCGCCTCGGGGGCGGGGACCGCCGCGGCGCCGCGAAACATTCTGAGGCGCCGGTAACGCTCGCCAAGGTCGAAGGTCTGCCGGTGGAACTGGCGCAGCCAGGCGGAAGGACAGGCCGCCACGAGGCTGTCGTGGAAAGCCTTGTGCCTCGCCTCCCAGAGATCGACCGCCTCCGGCTCGCCGCCATGGCGCGGCAGTGGCGTGAGGGCCAGGAGATGGAAGCTTGCGACGATCGCCGCCTCCCAGGCGGCATCGCCATGGGCGATGGCCTCGCCGAGGCAGAGGGTCTCCATGTGGCGCCGGGCGATGAACAGGTCCTTGAGCTCGGCCCGGCTCGCCGCCGCGACCTTGAAGCCCTTCTGGCCTTCGGCCGTCACCAGCCCCTCGACGCCGAGGCGCATCAGCGCCTCGCGCAGCGGGCTGAGCCCGAGCGCATAGCGCCGGCCGAGTTCGGCCGGGCGCAGCGGCGCGCCTGGAGCGAGCATCCCGCCGAGAATGTCGCGCCTCAGCCTGAGATAGGCGAGTTCGGCAAGCGTGCCGATGCCCGGATCGCCCGTCCGTTCCACGGTGCGCTTCGCGCCCCGCGCCCTCGATGGGCCGGCCATCGCGGTCGTCACAGATAGGTCCTGACCTGCCAGAGCTCGGGAAACAGCTCGAGCTGGAGCACGCTCTGCAGGTAGCCGACGCCGCTGGTGCCGCCGGTGCCCTGCTTGAAGCCGATGATGCGCTGCACCGTGGTGACGTGCCGGTAGCGCCACTGGCGGAAACTGTCCTCGATATCGACCAGCTTTTCGGCGAGCTGATAGAGGTCCCAATGGGCCTTGGGCGCGGCATAGATCTGGCGCCAGGCCTCGAGCACCGAGGCATTGGCCCGGTAGGGCTCGCGCCAGTCGCGCCCGGTCACGGCGGCGTCGATGGCAAAACCCCGGCGCGCGACGAGCCTGAGGCTTTCGTCATAGATCGAGGGCGCTTCGAGCGCGGCCATGACCTCGGCATTGCGGACGGGATGATGGGCATGCGGCCGGGCGAGGACCGGGTTCTTGTTGCCGAGCAGGAATTCCAGCACGCGGTACTGATGCGACTGGAAGCCCGAGGAGCGGCCGAGCACGCCGCGGAACTCGGTATATTCGCTGGGGGTGAGCGTCGACAGCACGGTCCAGGCCGAGACGAGCTGGTCCATCACGCGCGAGACGCGGGCGAGCATCTTGAACGAGGGATCGAGCTCGTCACGCCGGATGCAGTCGCGCGCAGCCGTCAGTTCGTGGAGCAGCAGGCGGATCCACAATTCGCTCGTCTGATGCTGGATGATGAACAGCATCTCGTCATGCTTGTCCGAGCGCAGGTTCTGCGCCGAGAGCAGCGTGTCGAGCTCCAGATAGTCGCCGTATCCCATCTCATGGGCGAAATCGAGATGGGCGCCCTTCAGACCGTCCGCCTTCGGGTCGTGCTTCTGCCGCGTGCTCACCGATCGCTCTCCCCTTCGACGGCGCACCACCGGCGGCACGCGGGATTTATGGCGTCGATGCTAATTTATAAATTTTAACAGTCCAAGCCGGTCCGGTCCTGGAAAGCAAAACGGCCGCGACCGCCTCGCCCGCCAGCGAAACCGTCGCGGCCGTCGGAACCGGCGCCAGAGGAGCGCGGCGCCGGCCCCTTAAGCGTCAGGACGCCTCGTATTGCGCAACCCAGGCCTCGGCGACCTCGGTGCCGGTGGCGAACCAGACGCCCGGGAAGGTGCGGATGAAGGCGATGAGCTCGCGCAGCAGCGCGATGCGGCTCGGCCGGCCGACGATCTGCGGGTGGAAGATGATGTCGAACAGCCCGCCCCAGCGGTAGATCTCGCGGAACTCCTCCTTGAACACCTGGAGCATGTGTTCGTTGGTGAAGATCGGCCGTGGGTTCTTCACCGAGAACAGGGCATAGGGTGCGTCGTCGAGGCTCCAGTGCCAGGGCAGCTCGACCGGCCCCTTGGAGCCGTCGGGCAGGACGTGGCGATAGGGATTGATGTCGTCCATCAGCGAGGAATTGTAGAGGAAATTGTGCTTCTGCAGCAGCTTGAACAGGCCGCTGCTGACCTCGCCGGCCGGCGAGCGATAGCCCTTCGGCACGACGCCGACGGTGCGCTTCAGGGCTTCGAGCCCCTTCTCGATCTCCTCGACCTCGGCGGCCGGATCATCGCTCACCCAGCGATGCGAATAGCTGTGATGGCCGACCTCGTGGCCGCCCTTCAGGATCATCTCGACGCGGTCGGTATGGTTCTCGGCGGTCCAGCCCGGCACGAAGAACGTGCCCTTGAGACCTTCCTCCTCCAGCGTGTCGAGGATCTTCGGCACGCCCACCTTGGCGCCGTAGCGGCCCTGGCTCAGCACGCCCGGCCGGTTGGCATTCTCGGGATCGCGCGAGGTCCACAGCGTCTCGGCGTCGAAATCGAAGGTCAGCATCACCGCGCAGCGGGCGCCGTTCGGCCAGGTCACGCTCATGTCGTGCATCGAAAACTCCTCCCCGAAATGATCAGATCTTCAGGATTCGGGCGGCGTATGGCGCGCCGCCGTGTAGCCGCCGTCGACGGGAATGACGGCGCCGGCCACGAAGGACGCATCGTCGGAGGCGAGAAAGGCGATGACGGACGCCTGCTCCTCCGGCGTGCCGACGCGGCCGACCGGCGTCGGCTGCACCTGCAGCCGGATATAGTGCGGGTCCTTGAGCCGCGCGGCGGTCATCGGCGTCTCGACGACGCCGGGCGCGACGGCATTGACGAGAATGCCCTCGGGCGCCAGCTCGCCGGCGAGCTGGCGGGTGAAATGGGCGACGCCAGCCTTCGCCACCGCATAGGCCGTCGTGCCGGGATAGCCGACGAGGCCGAAGATCGAGGAAACGTTGACGATCCGCCCGCCCGGCCGCGGCAGGTGCGGCACGATCGCCCGCGTCACCCGCAGCATGGCGTTGAGATTGGTGTCGATGATGCGGTCGATCAGCGGATCGTCGGATTCGGCGAGCCGCCGCGAACCGCCAATGCCGGCATTGTTGACGAGGATGTCGATGCGGCCGAAGGCCTCGAGCGCCGCGGCCGCCATGCGCTCGCCGGCGTCGCGCGCGGTGATGTCGAGCACCAGTGCCCGCGCGCCGATCGCCGCGGCCGTCGCCCCGACCTCGTCAATGACGTCGACCAGGAGAACCTTGGCGCCGTCGGCGGCGAGACGGCAGGCGGTGGCGGCGCCGATGCCGCGCGCCGCGCCGGTGACGATGGCGGCCTTGCCGGCGAAGCGGGTCGTGTCAGGCAACGCGGCCTCCATCGACGGGCAGAGCGACGCCGGTGGTGAAGCCTGCGGCATCGCTCAGGAGATAGGCGACAGCGGCGGCGACCTCGTCGGCCGTGCCGAAACGGTTCATCGGATGCTGGGCCTTCTGGAAGGCCTCGGCTTCGGCCTGAGCCGCGGCATCGCCCGCCTGGGCGATGGGGGCATAGGCCATGGCCGTGTCGATCGTGCCGGGGCAGACGCAGTTGACGCGGATGTTCTCGGCCGCGTGGTTGCGGGCAAGGCTGCGGGTCAGCAGCGTCACCGCCCCCTTCGAGGCCGAATAGACCGAGAGCCGCGGCGAGCCCACGAGCCCGGCGGTGGACGAGAACAGCACCACCGAGCCGCGACCGATCTCGCGCATATGCGGAATGAAGTGTTTGGCCGCGAGCCAGCTGCCTTTGACATTGACGGCGAAGACCCGGTCGAAATCGGCCTCCTCGACGTCGATGGCGATGCGCGCCGGGCCGACAATGCCGGCGGCGACGGCGAGCAGCTCGACCGGACCGAGCTGGGCGCGGGCGGTCGCCGCGGCGCGGGCGACGTCGGCGGCCGAGGCCGCATCGCCGACGACCGTGACCGCGCCCGGGCAGAGCGCGGCGGTTTCGGCGAGTCCCTCGGCGTCGCGATCGAACAGGATGAGGCGGGCGCCCTCGCGGCCGAGCATGGCGGCGGTCGCCCGGCCGAGGCCGCCCGCCGCTCCGGTGACGCAGGCGACGCGGCCGGTGAAGCGATCACTCATGGTCCTTGCCTCCGAGGTAGAATTCCTGCAGCTCGGCCATGGCGACGCCCTCGCCCACCGCCCGCTCGTAGGCGATGCGGCCGCCGCGGATGACGTAGATGTGGTCGGCGATGTCGAGCGCCATGCCGACATTCTGCTCGACCAGCAGCAGCGTCAGGCCGAGCTCCCGAAGGCCGAGGATCGCCTCGGCGATCTCCTCGACCACTTTCGGCGCCAGGGCCGCCGACGGCTCATCGAGCAGCAGCATCGTCGGGCGCGCCATCAGCGAGCGGCCGATCGACAGCATCTGCCGCTCGCCGCCGGAGAGCATGCCGGCATTGACCTTGCGCCGCTCGCGCAGCCGCTTGAAGCGGACATAGACCGCCTCGAGATCCTCGGCGATCTCCCGCCGCTGCCGGCGCCGGTGATAGGCCCCCATCAGGAGGTTCTCCTCGACGCTCATGCCGGCGAAGACCTCCTTGCCCTGCGGCACCAGCGACAGGCCGAGGGCCGAGCGTTCCTCGGCCGGCACCGGATCGATGTCGCGGCCGTCGAGCAGGATGCGGCCCTCCTGGACCTTGACCAGGCCCGCAATGGATTTCAGCGTCGTCGACTTGCCGGTGCCGTTGCCGCCGAGCAGCGCGACGAGACCGCCCTTGGGCACATGCAGGCTGACGCCATGCAGAATGCGGGTACGGCCGTAACCCGCGACGATGTTCTCAAGCCTGAGCACGGCGCTTCCATCCCGATCCGATATAGGCTTCGACGACGACCGGGTCGTTGACCACGGTCTCGGGCAGGCCCTCGGCGATCTTCACGCCGGAATCGAGCACCACCACGCTGTCGCAGAGGTCGCGGACGACCCGCATCACGTGCTCGACCAGAAGGATGCTCATGCCGAACTCGTCGCGCATGCGGCGGATCAGGGCGATCAGCCGGTCGACATTGGGCGGCGACAGGCCGGCCGCCGGCTCGTCGAGGACGAACAGGCTCGGCTCGCTCATCATGCCGCGGGCGAGCTCGACCATGCGCTGCTGGCCGATCGAGAGCGCTGAGACCGGCCGCGAGGCGAAGGGCTCGAGGTCGAACCAGGCCAGCATGCTGCGGGCGCGGGCGCGCACCGCCTCCTCCTCCTCGACGGCGGCGCGCCGCTTCAGCACGGTGTCGAAGAGGCTCGTCTTCATCCGGATGTGGTGGGCGAGCAGGAGGTTGTCCTCGACGCTCAGCGAATGGAACAGGCGCAGCAGCTGGAACGAGCGGGCCATGCCGAGGCGGGCGCGCCTGTAGGACGGCTCGGCGGTGATCGCCGCGCCATTGAAGGCGAAGCTGCCGGCATCGGGCCTGAGCTCACCGGTGACCAGGTTGACCATGGTCGACTTGCCGGACCCGTTGGGCCCGATCAGGCCGACGATCTCGCCCTTGCCGACGGTCATGTCTACATTGCTGACGGCGACGACGCCGCCGAAGCGCTTGGTGATGCCGCGCGCCTCGAGGATCGGGGCGGGCTTTGCTTGGGCTGTCTCGGCCACGGCTCAGCCCTCCCTCAACCGGCGGATGCGGCCGACAATGCCTTCCGGCAGCAGGGTGACGGTCACCACCAGCAGCACGCCGAAAATGAACATCTTGTACTCGGCGAACCGGCCAAGGAATTCCGGCATGGCGGTGAGCAGGATCGCGCCGAGGATGGGGCCGATGAAGGTGCCCTTGCCGCCCACCACCATCATCGCCACCACGGTGGCGGAGATCCAGATGGTGAAGTCGTCGGGCGTCACGCCGCGCAGGGCATGGGCGGTGACGACGCCGGCAGCGCCCGCCAGCGCGGCGGAGGCGACGAAGGCGGTGAGCTTGCCCCTGGTCGTGTCGAGGCCGACGGCGGCCGCCAGCGTCTCGTCGTCGCGGATGGCGATCCATTCGCGCCCGAGGCGGGATTTCAGGAAACGCCAGGCGATGGCGAGCGCCACCACGGCGACGCCAAGCGTCAGCCAGTAATAGGAGCGCAGGCTGCCGATCTCGAACAGCGTGACGCCGAACAGGCTGACCGGGCCGACCGGCGGCACGGCCAGGCCGGTCTGGCCGCCGGTGAACGAGGTCCATTGCGAGATGGTGAGATAGACGATGGTCTGGAAGGCGATCGTCACGATGGCGAGGAAGTGCCCCTTGAGGCGCAGCGCCGGCACGCCGAGGATCAGGCCGAACAGGCCGGCCACCGCGATGCCCGCCGGCAGATTGACCCAGAAGCTGGTGCCGAGATCGCGCGACATGATGGCGGTGGTATAGGCGCCGATGCCGTAGAAGGCGCCCTGGGCAAAGGAGAACTGGCCGCAATAGCCGGAGACGAGATCGAGGCCGACGGCCAGGATCACGTAGAACAGGATGATCATGAGGACGTTGACCTCATAACCGCCGAGCCCGAACGGCGCGAGCGCGAGCAGCACGATCGCGGCGAGAGCGAGAGCAAGGTTCCTCATGACCGGTCCACCGCCTTGCCGAACAGGCCCTGGGGACGGAACAGCAGGACCGCGATGACCATCACGAAGCCGATAATGTCGCGCATGCTGTTGGCGAGATAGGCGGAGGTGAAGGATTCCGCGACGCCCAGGAGCAGGCCGGCGACCGCCGCGCCCGCGACATTGCCCATGCCGCCGAGGATGACGACCGTGAAGGCCTTGAGCGCGATCATGTTGCCGACCAGCGGATGGACCAGGAAGACCGAGGACATCAGCAAGCCCGCGACGCCGGCGAGAGCGGCGCCGACCATGAAGGTGACCACCGCGACGCGGCCGACGCGCACGCCGCACAGCCGCGCGACGGTTGCGTGCTGGGCCATGGCGCGCAGGCTGCGGCCGGTCCAGGTGTAGCGCAGCACCAGATAGAGCGCGGTGATCAGCACGACCATGGCGATCGGGATGAGCGCACGCTGCAGCGGCAGGAAGACCGGACCGATCTCCACGGGAATGGTCGAGAGATTGGTACGCAGCAGCTGCGGCTGCGGCCCGAGGGTGAGCATCGCCGCGTTCTGCAGCGCGACTGCAAGGCCGAAGGACGAGATGATCGAACTCGTCGCGTCGTGGCTCTTCAGCGGCTTGTGCAAGATCGCCTCGGCGCCGAGGCCAAGCACCGCGGAAAAGACCAGCACGATGCCGATCGCGGCCCAGACGGGCATGCCGAACAGCGTCACGGCGGTAATGCCGGCATAGGCGCCGAGCATGTAGAACTCGCCATGCGCAAAATTGACGACGCCGAGAATGCCGAAGATCAGCGTCAGGCCGACGGCCACCAGCACATAGGTGCTGCCGATGACCACGCCATTGGCCAGATATTGCAGGAAAAGATCGAAATCGAACACGTGTCAGGTCCTTCGGGCGCCCCGCCGCAGCCGCGGGAGGCGCCCTGCCCCGTTTGAGGATCGGTGGGCTGAGACGTCAGCCGACCGGCGAAAGCGAGCGTCGGCCGTTGCGCACGATGGCCAGGAAGCAGCGGAAGTCGACACTGCCCTTGTCGTTGAAGGCGGCGGTCGTGCCGGCCGGGCCCTGGACGAGCGGGAAGTCCTTCATGCCCGACTTCATCATCTTCTGGATTTCCGCACCGTCGGCCTTGCCGACCCGGCGCATCGCCTCGATGGCGATCGAGGTGGAATCGAAGCCGAGCGCGTTGAAGGTGTTGGCCTCGGCCTTGTACTTCTCGCGAAAGCGGTCGCCGAAGGCGCGGCCGACCGGATTGGGCGTCGAGCTCTCGAACATGGTCGCGACCGCGAAGCCTTCGGATGCGGGGCCGGCGAGCCGGATGAAGTCGTCCGACAGCATGGAGCCCGAGCCGATGAACTGGGTGCGCAGGCCGACTTCCGCCGCCTGGCGCACGATATTGGCGCCGTCGCCGGCCCAGCCGCCGATATAGACCGCCTCGGGCCGCTGCGTGCGCAGCTTGGTGAGCATGGAGGAGAAGTCCTGCTCGCCGGCATTGTAGCTGTCCTTCGACACGATCGTGCCGCCCTCGGCCGCGGCGACGCGGGTCACCTGCTCGGCCAGCGTCAGGCCGTAATTGGTATTGTCGTGGATGATCGCGATCTTGGTCTTCTTCAGGACGCGGATGATGTCCTGGGCCGTGCTCTCGCCCTGGCCGTTGCTGTCGGGCCAGGACCGGAAGAACCAGGGATCGCCGGGCGGGTTCTCGTCCGTCGCGCTCGCGGCGGTCGAGCCGCCCGAGAGCATCGGAACCTTGTACTCGCGCGCGATCTTGGACCCGGCCACCGCCACGGCGCTGGCATAGGTGCCAATGATGAAGGGCACCTTCTCGCGCTCGATCAGCTTGCGCACGGCGGTGACGCCCTTGGTCGAGTTGCTCTCGTCGTCCTCCATGACGAGCTCGAGCTTGCGCCCGAAGACGCCGCCCTTGGCATTGGCCTCCTCGACCGCGAACTGCAGGCCGCGGATGATCTGGTGCCCCTCGATGCTGGCCGGGCCCGACAGCGGCAGCATGCCGCCGATCTTGAGCGGCCCGGTCTCCTGCGCCCGGACGATAGCCGGCGCGGCAACGCTCGCGCCCAGAATGGTCAGCATATGACGGCGAGACAGTGACGCCATGATCCTTGGCCCCGTTTGGTTTGTATATATTGTTTAGCGATACGGTTATATCGATAAACTGCTACGCGCCCCCGGCACTGTCAAACCTCTTTTTCTTGCTGCATCGCACAAACTATTCGCACGCGCAGCACAGCGGAGGAGCATTCGCTTGGTGCTTGCGCCTGCCGCCGATCTCGGACATTCATATCTCCAATCAAATCGACCGTATTGTTTCACGATACGGATCAAAGTCCGCGCCGCGCGCCGCACGCGCGGTCCCGCCTTGCAGCCCACGCTTTTTCCCTAGGAATCGACATGTCCGAGCTGTCTTCTCGTCCGGTCGACGAGACCATCGCCATCGAAGGCCTGTCAGAACAGGCCGAGATCATCGTCGATCGCTGGGGCATTCCGCATATCCGGGCGGGCAATCAGGCAGATCTCTTCTTCGCGCAAGGCTTCAATGCGGCGCGTGACCGGCTGTGGCAGATCGACCTCTGGCGCAAGCGCGGCCTCGGCCTGCTCGCGCGCGATTTCGGCCCGGGCTACCTCGCCCAGGACGAAGCCTCGCGCGCCTTCCTGTTTCGCGGCGACATGGCCAGGGAATGGCCGAGCTACGCCCCGGACGCACAGGCGATCGTCCGCTCCTTCGTCGCCGGCATCAACGCCTATGTGGTCCTGACCGAGCGCGAGCCGGAGCGCCTGCCGGTCGAGTTCGGCCTTGCCGGCACGCGGCCCGACCGCTGGCAGCCGGAAGACGTCGTGCGCATCCGCAGCCATGCGCTGACGCGTAATGCCCTGTCGGAAGTGCTGCGCGCCAGCATCGTCTCGGCCTATGGCCATGAGACCGATCTCCTGCGCAAAAACCTCGAACCCGCCGTGGTGCCCGGCAATGCCGGCGAGGTCGATCTGGCAGCGATCCCGGTCGAGATCCTCGACCTGTTCAAGCTGGCGACCGCCAATGTGACCTTCTCGCCGGAACGCCTCGCCTGCCGCCTCGAGGAAGCCGGCAAGTGGACCAAGGTCAATGCGCTTGCCGAGGTGATCGCCGACAGCACCTGGACCGGCTCGAACAACTGGGCGATCGGTCCCGAGCTCACAACGACCGGCCGGCCGGTCATGGCCGGCGACCCGCACCGGACGCATGCAGTGCCCTCGCTGCGCTACCTCGTCCATCTGAGCGCGCCCGGCCTTGACGTGATCGGTGCGGGCGAACCGGCGGTGCCGGGCATTTCCATGGGCCATAACGGCACGATCGCCTTCACCCAGACGATCTTCGGTTCGGACCAGGAAGACGTCTATGTCTACGAGACGGAGCCCGGCAATCCCGACCGCTATCGTTACAAGGGCGATTGGGTGACGATGACATCGATCGAGGAGCGCTTCGCGGTCAAGGGCACGCCGGACCAGGTGCGCCGCCTGCGCTTCACGCGGCACGGACCGGTGGTCTTCGCCGATCCCGACAAGCGCATCGCCTTCGCCATCCGCTCGGTCTGGTTCGAGCCGGGCGCGGCCGCCTATCTCGGCGGCCTCTCCTCGATGCGGGCGAAAACGCTGCCCGAATTCCGCGACGCCATTCGCCGTTTCGCGACGCCCTCGCTCAACCACGTCTATGCCGACGTCAAGGGAGCGATCGCCTGGCTGCCCTTCGGCATGACCCCGGTGCGGCGCAACTGGGACGGGCTGACGCCGGTGCCGGGCGACGGCCGGTTCGAATGGGACGGCTTCATCGATCTCGACGACATGCCGTGCCTCGTCAATCCGCCTTCCGGTTTCGTGGCGTCGGCGAACGAGGCCAATGTGCCCGCGACCTGGGACCACGAAAAGGTCCGGATCGGATACGAATGGCTCGAGAACAGCCGGGCGGTGCGGATCGCGGAAGCGCTCGGCCACCGGCCGGCGGGCGAAAAGCATTCGGTCGCGACATCCATGGCCTTGCAGACCGACGTCACATCGGTGCCGGCCCGGCGCCTGCGCGTGCTGGTCGAAGCGATCGCGCCCGGCGCGGATGCCGAGCTTGCCGCCGCGCGGGCCATGCTGCTCGGCTGGGACGAGAAGCTCGATGCCGGGTCGGCCGCCGGCGCATTGTCGGAACTCTGGTTCACCCGGCACCTGAAGCCGGCCCTGCTCGCCCTGTTCGTGCCGGATCCGCGGCTTCAGCCGCTGATGCTGCCGCTCGACGTCGAAGGGCTGCTGCAGGCGCTCGAGCGCCCGGGCGAGGCCTTCGGGGCGGATCCTGCGGCCGGCCGCGACGCGCTCATCGCCCGGACGCTTGCCGGCGCCTGGCGCGAGGCGCTGAGCCTGCTCGGTCCCGATCCCGCCGACTGGCAGTGGGGCCGACTGCATCACGGCCAGTTCGACCACCCCTTGAGCGCCATCGCCGGTCCGGACGATGCCGCCATGCTCAATGTCGGCCCGCTCGCCAAGGGTGGCAGCGCCTCCACCGTCATGCATGCCGCCTACCGGCCGCAGGATTTCCGCGTGGTGGTCGGCGCCTCCGTGCGCTTCGTTCTCGATGTCGGCAACTGGGATGCGAGCTATTGCATCAATGCACCCGGCCAGTCCGGCGATCCGCGCTCGCCGCACTACCGTGACCTGTCGGTGCAGTGGGCGAAGGGCGAATACGTGCCCTTCCTCTATTCGCGCGAGGCAGTGGATGGCGCCGCCGAACAGCGCATCCACCTGGTGCCGGCGCGCAGCGCCTGATCGCGTTCCCCGAAAAAGCGCGCCGCGGCAACCCGCGGCGCGCCTGTCTCGGACGGTCCCGGCGCCGCAGCCGCGTTGCGGCTCAGGAACTGAGCGCGCGGGCGGCCTCGATGGCGAGCGGCGCAAAACGCTTGCGGAAATCGTCGACCGTCCATTCGCTCAGCGAGCCGGCAATGTGCACCGCTCCGATCGGATAGCCCGCATGGTTGCGGACGGCCGCCGCCAGCACGATCTCGCCGATCAGGGCCTCCTCCACCGCGTAGGAATAGCCTTCCAGGCGGATTTCGCGGATCTTGGTCCAGATGTCGGGAATTTCGGTCAGGCTCTTCGGGGTCATCGGCCGGCGGTTGGACCGGTCGAGAATGTCCTGAACCTGCTCGTCCGGCAGCAGGGCGAGACAGGCGCGCCCGCCCGACGACAGGAAGGTCGGAATGCGCCGACCTGCCAGCGTCGCGTAGAAGGTTTCGCGCTTGCTCTGCAGGCGGATGGCATAGACCACCGACAGGTCATCGAACCTGCTGTCGAACAGGCTGAGGTCGATGCGCTCGCCGGCGAGCTTGCGCAGCTCCATCAGGATCGGGGTCGCCCGCTCGATCAGCGGATTGGACCTGAGATAGTCGAAGGAGCGGTCGAGAAATAGGCGGCCGAGGGTCAGCCCGCCGTCGTCGGAGCGCTCCAGATAGCCGCGGCTGAGCAGGGTCTGGCCGATGCGCTGGGCCGCGCTCTTGTTGACGCCGGCGCTCGCGGCGATCTCGCCGAGCGATTTCGGACGCGGGCTCTTGGCATAGGCTTCCAGGACGTCGAGCGCGCGCGCGACGGACTGGAGAAACAACCGTTCGTCGACCGGCGGAAGGCGCCCGTTCTTGCTCATGCGGCGTTTGCTCGTCCCGAGGCTTCGTTATCGCGCGCGGCGCTCTCGCCACACGCTTTCGTGAGCCGGCAAGTATGTCGAAGCTTCATGTCAAAATCAACACGACCGTATCGAATATCGATACCATTGTGCCAAAGTCACAGGAGATCGTGTGATCATCCTGATGTTCGATGATCCAAAGCACGATGCAAAGTCGGATGGATTGCTGATCCGGCGCCTGCTCAGGCGCGGCCGCGGCCTTCGCGCGGGCTCGCGCCGGCCAGCGTCTTCAGGTCGAAGCCGCAGGCCTCGAAATCGGCGAGGCTGAGCGAGCGGGAGGCCGCCAGCACGCGCCGCGCCAGCATGTTGTCGGCAGGCCGGTTGATCGATTCGACGCCCAGGAAGCGGCCGTCCTTGAAACAGAAGGCCGAAAAGCGGCCTTCCGCCACGGCGCCCTGCACCACCACATGGTCGTGCCCGGCGGTGAGCCCCGCCATCTGCAGTTTGACGTCGCCCTGGTCGGACCAGAACCAGGGCACGGCCTGGTAACGCGCCGGCCGGCCGACGAGCCTGGCCGCCACCGCGCGGCCCTGGTCGATGGCGTTCTGCACCGATTCCAGCCGGATCAGCCCGCCGCAGAAATCGTTCGGATGGACGGCGCAGTCGCCGATCGCCGAGATGGCGGGATCGCCGGTCACGAGGTGCTCGTCGACGAGAATGCCGTTGTCGACGGCAAGACCGGCCGCCGCCGCGAGTTCGGCATTGGGCAGCACCCCGATGCCGGCGACCACGAGATCGGCCTCGATGCACCGGCCGTCGGTGAGCCGTACGCCGGTGACGCGTCCGCCGTCGTGCTCGATCGCGGCGACGCCCGCGCCGAACGAAAAGGCGGTGCCCCACCCCTCGTGGCGGCCGAGGACATAGTCGGAGCAGGCCTGGCTGACGGCGCGCGCCATGGGCCGCGCGGCGGCCTCGACGACGTGGACGCCCCGGCCGAGCTTGGCGGCGACGGCCGCGAATTCGAGCCCGATGAAACCGGCGCCGATCACCACGATCGCCCGCGCATCGGCAAGCCTTGCCTGCAGGGCGCGCGCATCCTCGATCGAACGCAGATAGGCGACATGGTCCGAGCCCGGCACCGCCAGGCGGCGGTTGCGGGCGCCGGTGGCCAGGACGAGGTGGTCATAGGCCAGGCGACGGCCGTCGGCGAGCTCGAGGATCTGCGCCTCGCGGTCGATGGCCGCCGCCTCCGCTCCCTGCAGGAAAGCGATGCCGCGCTCCTCCAGGAAGGCGCGCGGCCTCAGCTCCAGACCGGTGGCGTCGACCGCGCCGATCAGGAAGGCCTTGGACAGCGGCGGGCGCTGATAGGGCACGCTCGCCTCGGCGCCGACCAGGGTCAGGCGGCCGTCATAGCCCTCCTCGCGCAGCGACAGCGCACATTGCAGGCCGGCCTGGCCGCCGCCGACGATCACGATGCCCCGATCCATGGCCCTCATCCCGGTCAAGTTCAAACGTCACCGGGGCAATTGGGGAATGCCGCGGCAAAAAGCCAGGACCGCCATCGCAGCCCTGCCCTTCCCTCAGCGTCAGGCCGGCGTCACTGCGAGCGGCAGCGTGGCCAGGCTGCGCAGATTGTTGTTCAGCCGCCGCGTCGGCTCGCCGGTAAGCGTCAGGGTGCCGACCCGCGCTGCCATGGCCTTCAGCACCGCCTCGCCTTCGAGGCGGGCGATCATCTGGCCGATGCACATGTGAACGCCGGTGCCGAGCGCGAGATGGCCGAGCGTCGAGCGGGTGAGATCATAATCGTCGGGCCGGTCCCAATAATCGGGGTCGCGGTTCGCCGAAGCCAGGATGATCAGGATCTTGCTGTCGTTCCCGACCTTGGTGCCGTCGATCACGACGTCGCGGGTCGTCTGCCGGCAGACGTTCTGGATCGGCGTTTCGAGCCGCATCGCCTCTTCGAGCGCGACACGCGCCCGCGCCGGATCCTCGCGCAGCAGCGCCCATTGCCGGGGATCGCGGGCGAGATACCAGAGCGCCGCCGAAATGCTGCTGGTCGTCGTGTCGAGCCCGCCGCGCAGGAACGACCGGATGAGCAGCGGCGCGATTTCCGGCGCGATCTCGCCGGCATCGGCGGCCTTGAAGACCTTTTCGCCGAAGCCGCCGGGCAGCATGCTCTCGCGCTTCATCATCTCATCCTGCCAATCCATGATCAGGTTGGCACGCGCCTGGGTCGCCTCGTAGCGCGGATTGCGCGGCCCCTGCCCGTCGAAGTTCAGCTCGCCCAGGAGAAACAGGTTGGGCCGCCGCTCCGGCGACCGCTGCAGGCCCAGCGCATCGGGGAAGGTGTTGGCGACATAGGTCTCGGCGAGATCGTCGACCCCGCAGAAGGAGCCGCGTTCGACCAATTCGGCCACCAGTCTGTCGGCGTCGGCCTCGAAGCTCTCGCGCCAGGCGCGGATCTGGGCCGGCGACAGGATGCGCTGCAGGGCGGAGCGCACGCGCGTGTGATCGGGCGGGTCGACCTCGACAATCGGGCTGCCAGGCCGCCAGGCGCCGGGCTTGCGGATGTCCGCAAGGCCGGAGCCGCCGGTGGAGGAGAAGGTCTCCCAGTCGCGCAGGACCGGCATGATGTCGCGATGGCGGCCCATGACGTGGACGTCGTAGCGGCTGAGATAAGCCACCGGCCCGGCCTCACGCACGGCACGATGCATCGCGAAGGGTTCGTTCAGTGTCTCGTCCGCGAAAGGATCGACCTCGATGACCGGCGCCGGCCGGCCGGCCGCCCCGTCCAAGACCTCAGCCGTCATGCCACCACTCCCTCGTATTGCCAGTCGATATTATAGTATTGATAGTTATCGTATCGATCTGCCGCGCGGCCTGTCAATTCGAACCGAACAGGTGGCCCATCGCCGCGTGGCCGGGGAACCGGCCTGCGCGCGCGCGCAGGCCCGGACGGCAGAAAAGCAGATCGCAGGCGCGACGCGCAGAGGCCATGTCAACAGCCGGCGCCGCCCGGCCGGTGCCGCCCCGCCACCGTCACGGAGTTCCGCACATGTCGCCCGCCTTCGCCTGGACCTTGCTCGTCCTGTCGGGCCTTGCCGACGTCGTCTGGGCGGTCACCACCAAGCTCTCCGACGGCTACAGCCGCCATGGCTGGACCGCGGCCTCGATCGCGGCCCTCGTCGTGTTTCTGGGCCTGCTCACCCAGGCGCTCAGAATCCTGCCGCTCGGCACGGCCTATGCGGTCTGGACCGGCATCGGCGCGGTCGGCTCGGTCGGCGCCGGCCTCTTGCTGTTCGGCGAGCAGATGAGCGCGGCCCGCCTCGCCGCGGTCGTCGTCATCGTCGGCGGCATCGTCGCCCTCAAGCTGCTGCCGGAATGAGCCGGGCGCGCGCCGCATCGTCCACAGCCATGATCTTCTGCAAAAGGGTCTTTGCGCGGCGGCGGTCTCGTGTCGCCGAAGCGGTTCGGATAAGATCGGCCTCATGCAGCCGATCATTTCCGTTTCGAATCTGTCGAAGACCTATGCGTCCGGCTTCCAGGCCCTCAAATCGATCGATCTCACCATCCGGCGCGGCGAAATCTTCGCCCTGCTGGGCCCGAACGGCGCCGGCAAGACCACGCTGATCGGCATCATCTGCGGCATCGTCAACGCCTCCTCGGGCAGCATCCTGGTGGACGGCCACGACATCGTGCGCGACTACAGGAAGGCGCGCGCGTCGATCGGGCTGGTGCCGCAGGAACTGGCGACCGACACGTTCGAGACCGTCCGGGCGACCGTCTCGTTCAGCCGCGGCCTGTTCGGCAAGAAAGCCGACCCCGATCTGATCGAGAAGGTGCTGAAGGATCTCTCGCTGTGGGACAAGAAGGACAGCAAGATCCTGACCCTGTCCGGCGGCATGAAGCGCCGCGTGCTGATCGCCAAGGCGCTCGCGCACGAACCCAAGGTGCTGTTCCTCGACGAGCCGACCGCCGGCGTCGACGTCGAGCTGCGCAAGGACATGTGGCAGGTGATCCGGACCCTGCGCGAAGCCGGCACCACGGTCATCCTGACGACCCATTACATCGAGGAAGCCGAGGAGATGGCCGACCGGATCGGCGTCATCAACCGCGGCGAGATCATCCTGACCGAGGACAAGGCCGAGCTGATGCGCAAGCTCGGCAAGAAGCAGCTCGTGCTGGAGCTCGCCGGCCGGCTCGATGCCCTGCCGGAGGCGCTTGCCGGCTACGGCCTGACGCTGAATGCCGACGGCAGCACCATGACCTATCATTATGACGGAAACGGCGAAGGCTCGCGCGTCGCCGCGCTGCTGGCCGACCTCAACCGGGCCGGCATCGCCTTCCGCGACCTGCACACCACGCAGAGCTCGCTGGAGGATATTTTCGTCGATCTCGTGAGCAAGACATGAACCTGCCGGCGATCCGCGCCATATACCTGTTCGAAATGGCGCGCACGGGCCGCACGCTGCTGCAGAGCATCGTCTCGCCCGTCATCTCCACATCCCTCTATTTCGTCGTGTTCGGCGCCGCCATCGGCTCGCGCATCACCGAAATCGAGGGCGTCAGCTACGGCGCCTTCCTGGTGCCGGGCCTGATCATGCTGATGCTGCTGACCCAGAGCGTCTCGAACGCGTCCTTCGGCATCTACTTCCCGCGCTTCACCGGCACGATCTACGAGATCCTGTCGGCGCCGATCTCCTATATCGAGATCGTCATCGGCTATGTCGGCGCGGCCGCGACCAAGTCGATCATCCTCGGCGTGATCATCCTCGCGACCGCCGGCCTGTTCGTGCCGCTGACCATCGCGCACCCGCTCTGGATGCTGGCCTTCCTGGTGCTGACCGCGATCAATTTCAGCCTGTTCGGCTTCATCATCGGCATCTGGGCCGACGGCTTCGAGAAGCTGCAGGTGATCCCGCTCCTGATCATCACGCCGCTGACCTTTCTCGGCGGCAGCTTCTATCCGGTCAGCGTGCTGCCGCCGTTCTGGCAGACGGTCGCGATGTTCAACCCCGTCGTCTATCTGATCAGCGGCTTCCGCTGGAGCTTCTTCGGGGTCGGCGACGTGCCGATCCTGATCAGCCTCGGCGCCACCGCGCTCATGCTCGCCGTCTGCCTCGGCATCATCGGCTGGATGTTCCGCACCGGCTATCGCCTGAAGGCGTGAGGCGCGGCTGGTCGCGGCATCATCTGATATTTTTCGGCCGGCCATGGCCGCCGCGGACCCGCGCCTCACAAAGGCCGGAAAGCCGGTGCCATCGTCGCGCCGTCCGTGACAGCGTTCCAGCGCCCGCCCCGCGTGGCGGTGTCATCCGCAGCTCTCGAAGGCTGCGGAGCCTGTGGCGTTCGTCCGGACGGCAGCCACCCGCAACATTGCTCACCCGAAAGGCTCAGGACATGGCCAATCAGGATGTTCGCTCCGAGGCCGGCAACGGTCAGGCCTCCACCGCAGCCCCCATGCCACCCGTGCTCCTGACCAGCCTGATGGACGGTCAGCGCGAGGTCTGGGCGACAGGCCAGCATCTCGTGGAGGAAGGGTTCAGTTTCGTGCTCAGGCGGCTCGACGCCCAGCGGGAATTCTTCAGCGGCCTCGCCGACGCGAAAGATCCGGAGGCGCTGGCGCGGCTCAACCGGGCGTTCTGGGACCGGGCGAGCGCCGACTACACCGGCGAGTTCGAAGAAGTCGCGCGCTCGGTCCAGGGCCTGGTCGAGCGGATGCAACCGCACGACCGCGCGGCCTGACCGCCGAGTCCGAACGGCGAAACCGGCTGCGACCACCCCGCAACCGGCTCGCCGCGACGGGCGGCCATGCGCTCACGTCTGGCATCGGCCACCCCGAGATGGTCTAGTCTCGGGGAGCCGGTGCCTGCCGGCGACCATGCGCGCGCCGCCATGCCGACGTCGCTCTGCGCCAATTGCGGCGCGGGCGGAGATCGCGGGCACGGCGGCGCACGAAAGCGGAGCTGTGCAATGATCAAGGACATCGTGGTGCATCTGGACGGCAGTGCCGAGGACGAGTTCCGCCTGTCCCATGCCGAAGCCTTCGCCACCCCCGACGGCGCGCATATCACTGGCCTCTACACCAACGTCCTGCCCGACATCGCCGCCATGGCGACGCCCGATGCGGCGGCGGCGGCCGCCGCCGCCTTCACCGAGCTCGAAGATGCCGCGAGGGCCGAGGGCGAAAACACGTCGGCCAGGCTGCTCGAACGGATGAAGCGGTCCGGCCTGCCGGTCGAGCTCGCCCGCCACGATCTCCGGCTGGGCGAGTTCGGCCGCGCCGCGGCCTCCGCCGCCCGCGCCGCGGACCTCTTCATCGCGACCGCGCCCTATCGCGGCGGCGAGGGCATCAACTGGGACGGCTTCGCCGAGGAGGTCCTGTCGGATTCGGGCCGAGGCACCCTGTTCGTGCCGCCGGGCCTGACCGCCCGGGGGCCGATCCAGCGCATCCTGGTGGCCTGGCGCGACACCCACGATGCCGCGCGAGCCGTTGCCGAAGCCCTGCCCTTCATCGCCCGGGCGACACGCGTCGATCTCGTCATGGTCGATGCTGATCCCGACGGCTCGGGCGCCCCGGCGGCTGCCATGGCCCGCCACCTCGCCCGCCATGGCGGCAAGGTCGAGGTCAAGACGCTCGCCTCGGAGGGCATGAGCGTGCCCCAGGCGCTGCTCGAAGAAGCCGCCCGCGGCGCGATCGACCTCATCGTCATGGGCGGCTATGGCCATTCGCGCCTGCGCGAATGGGTGCTCGGCGGCACGACGCGCGACATTCTCGGCGCCAGCCCCGTGCCCGTGCTGATGGCACATTGAGCGCCGTCAGAACTGATAGCCGAGATGCAGGCGGACCTGATGGCGTTCGAAGCCGTTCAGGTCGAGCGCGACCGGGTTGCCGACCTCGTTGCCGGTGATCTGCGCCTGCCAACTCAACGACATCCACCAGTTGTTGCCGAGATCGGCATAGAGGGTCGGACCGAGATAGAGGGCCCGCCCCTGCAGCTTGCCCATGCCGAAACCCTCCAGGCGCATGAGATAGCGGAACTCCATGCCGACATGGATGGACTTCGTCAGCGGCGAGGCGAGCGCGACGCCGAGGCCGGCGCGCGAGCCGCGGCTCATGCCGGGAACGCCGTTGATCCGCTGGACGGCATATTCGTAGGACAGGTTGAGCGCGCCGAACAGCCGCCCGGGAATGAGCTCCCGGTCGATGGCCAGCGTCGCGACAGCGCCATATCCCGTGCCGCGCCGCACCGCCTCGTCGGCGAAACGCCATTGCGGCGCGATCTCGAGGGCGACACCGACAGGATTGGTCGCGCGATCGAGGAGGCCGAGGCGCAGCGAGCCGCCGAAGCCGCCGAGCAGCGCACGGGCTCCATCGGGGAGGCCGGAGACCGAATGAACGGAAGCCCAGGTGAATTGCGGGCCGAAGGAGATCTGCAGCCGGTCGGTCGGCGCATAGGACAATGTCAGCTGGTTGTCCGCGGAAATGAAATAGCGCCCGCTCCGGCCGAACAGGCCTGAACTGTCCCATTCGATCGTCGCCGTTCCAGCCGACGGCATGGCGGAATTGGTGATGTAGCCGTATTCGACCGTCAGCGGCTCGCCGGCGCGCGGCTCCAGCAACTGGCTGAAGGCGGGCGACGGCATGGCGAGCGCCATGACCAGCGCCACGGTCATGCCTCGGGACGAGCGGACGACATCGGACAGCCCTGACATGACGCAACCCGCGGCGCACTGGTGTTCCGCCACGGCTCGACATGAGCCGGATAGCGATCCTTGCATTCAGGTCTAGACCGGCCTTGATGCCAGGCATGTGACGGAGAGGTCGCCCAGGGCCGGCAAATGCTCGGCCGCGCGCATTCGGCGCTCCGGCCAGCCATTCCAACAAAAGCTCAATGAATCGGTCATCCAGGCGTCATGGGCCGGAGAGAGTGTCGCTCCCGAATTGTCGAGGAGTGGCAACGATGACTGACGCAACACTCAACGGATCGCTGGATCCCGGGGTCGCCAAGCGACCGAAACTGGACCACGATTCCAATCCGCTCACCGCCATCCTGTTCTTCGGCCTGCTCGCCGCCGGCCTCCTCTACGTCGCCTATAGCCTCTATGCCGACGTCGATGCCTCGGGCGCCCGGATCACGACCTTCCTGCCCTATCTTCTGCTCTTCATCGCGCTGCTGATCGCGCTCGGCTTCGAGTTCGTGAACGGCTTCCACGACACCGCCAATGCGGTGGCGACCGTCATCTACACCCACTCGCTGCCGGCCAATGTCGCCGTGGTCTGGTCCGGCTTCTTCAACTTCCTGGGCGTGATGGTGTCGAGCGGCGCGGTCGCCTTCGGCATCATCTCGCTGCTGCCGGTGGAGCTGATCCTGCAGGTCGGCTCGGGCGCCGGCTTCGCCATGGTCTTCGCGCTGCTGATCGCCGCGATCATCTGGAACCTCGGCACCTGGTATCTCGGTCTGCCGGCTTCGAGCTCGCACACCCTGATCGGCTCGATCATCGGCGTCGGCATCGCCAATGCGCTGATGTCGGGCGGCGACGGCACGGCCGGCGTCGACTGGACCAAGGCCACCGAAATCGGCTGGTCGCTGCTGCTCTCGCCGCTGTTCGGCTTCTGTGCCGCCGCGCTCGTCCTGCTGTCGCTCAAGGTCCTCGTGCGCAATCCCGAGCTCTACGCCGAGCCGAAGGGCAATCAGCCGCCGCCGTGGTGGATCCGCGGCATCCTGATCGCCACCTGCACCGGCGTCAGCTTCGCCCACGGTTCCAATGACGGGCAGAAGGGCATGGGCCTGATCATGCTGATCCTGATCGGCACCGTGCCGATGGCCTATGCGCTGAACCGCGCCATGCCGGACTCCGAGATCGCCACCTTCCAGCAGAACTCGGCCGCGGCCAAGGCGGTGGTCGAGGCGAAGTCGGAAGCCGCGATGATCGTCGCCGATCCGCGCCAGGCCGTGACCATCTACGTCTCGCAGCGCAAGATCACCAATGCCACCTATCCCGCGCTCTCCGCGCTGATCTCCGACATCTCCTCGCAGGTCACCCGCTATGGTTCGTTGTCGAAAGTGCCGGCAGAAGCCGTCGGCAATACCCGCAACGACATGTACCTCGCCTCCGAAGCCCTGCGCTTCCTCATGAAGGACAAGGCCAACGACCTTTCGGCGGCGGAGGTCGCCACGATCGGCGCCTACAAGAAGTCGCTCGACAGCGCCACCAAGTTCATCCCGCTCTGGGTCAAGGTCGCGGTCGCCATCGCGCTCGGCCTCGGCACCATGGTCGGCTGGAAGCGCATCGTCGTGACGGTCGGCGAGAAGATCGGCAAGACCCACCTGACCTATGCTCAGGGCGCCTCGGCGGAGCTCGTGGCGGCCGGCACGATCGCGGCAGCCGACGTCTACGGCCTGCCGGTGTCGACCACCCACGTCCTGTCCTCGGGCGTCGCCGGCACCATGGCCGCCAACGGCTCCGGGCTGCAGATGTCGACCGTGCGCAACCTGCTGATGGCCTGGGTGCTGACCCTGCCCATCGCCATCATGCTCTCGGCCGGCCTCTACGTCTTCTTCCGCCAGATCTTCTGATCCGACGCAACGCCATCCCGAGAGAGCGGCCGTGACCAGCGTCATCGAAACGACCGAAACGCCGGCCCGGCCGCCTGCCGGCCCGCCATCGGCCGGGGACCTCGTCCCCGGCCTCGTCTGGGCCTTCCGCATCCATCCCGACGGATCGGCCGAAGAGCTCGCGCCGGACGCCCCGATCGGGGATCGCCACGACGGCTGGCTCTGGCTGCATTTCAATCTCGCCGACCAGCGCAGCGGCCTCTGGCTGGACCAGGCCTCCGGCCTGCCCCCGCAGGCGCTCGCGCTGCTGCGCGGCGCCGACCGGCATCAGCAGGTCCATGTCGCCGAGGGCTGCATCTACGGCGTGGTCGCCGATCTCGTGCGCGATCTCAACCGCGTCACCCACCAGTTCGGCCATCTGCGCTTCGCCATGACCGAGCGGCGCATGGTCACCGCCCGCCACGAGGCGCTGCATGCGACCGAGCTCGCCCGCCAGAGGCTGCGCGAAGGTTACCGGCTGAAAAGCGTCGCCGGGCTCCTGGACACGGTCATCGACCATGTCGCCGATGCCATCGACGGCCTCGTCGACGATATCGGCAGCGAGCTCGACGGCATCGAGGATCGCCTGCTCAGCCGCCGGCTCGGCGACGAGCGCGCCGAACTCGGCCGGCTGCGCCGGCTCAGCGTGCGGCTGCACCGCCAGCTTCTCGGCCTTCGCAATCTGCTGCTCAGGGTCGAACGCGACGGCGGCAGCGCCATTCCCGCCCTGCTGCAGTTGCAGCATGTCCGGCTGATCCAGCGGCTCGACGGGCTCGACCACGAGGTGGTCGCCATGCGCGAGCGCGCCCGGCTGCTGCAGGACGAGGTCGGCGCGAGGCTCGCCGCCGAGACCAACCGGCACCTCGACACGCTCACCGTGCTCGGCTCGCTGTTCCTGCCGCCGACCCTCATCTCGGGCATTTTCGGCATGAACACCAAGGACCTGCCGCTCGCCGAGGTCGACCACGGCTCGCTCTGGGCCCTCGCCCTGATGGCGCTGTCGTCGCTCGCCGTCTACGGCCTGTTCCGCTGGATCTCGCGCCGGCGCTGATCCGGCGGCCCGGTTTCGCCGATCGAGACGAAGCGCGGCCGCCCGGCGGTGCCGCGCGCGCCCGCTGTGCGCGAGTCGGCCTTGGCCGCCCGCCGCAGGAGCGGGCGCCAGGGCCTCGAAGGCGGCCCGGCTCAGCCCTCCTGCTCGCGGTGCACGTCGTGCACGACGATGCCGGCGCCATCGGGCGGCAGCTCCAGCCATTCCTGGCGCTTCAGCGTACGCCGCGTGTCCTCGTAGCCGCTCTGCCAGTGCTCGCGCATGGAGGTGCTGGAGAACTCGTAGTCCTTGGCGTGCCCCTCATAGGCCTTCTGCTGGTAGATGAGCTGCAGGATGGTGATCTCCGGCAGGTCGCTGAGCTCGGCCCTGAGCGCGCGCTCCTCGGCGGTGAGCGCGTCGGCCGGCACCTTTTCGAGCGCTGTGAACAGCTTGCGCTTCAGGCCGTGCATGCGGCGGAACAGGTCGGTCGTATAGCGCGTGCGCGAGGAGTACATGATGTCCTTGTGCCGGGCCATCACGTCCTGGATGTCGCGCGGCAGCGCGCCGCGCGAGGAGAACAGGTCGACCTGGAAGACCAGGGAATTGAGACCGTCCTCCTGGTCGAGCAGGTGCTGCAGCGGCGTGTTGGAGACGATGCCGCCGTCCCAGAAATGATCGGTGCCGATCTTGATCATCGGCAGGGCCGGCGGCAGCGCGCCGCTCGCCATGACGTGCTCCGGCTCGATCGGCTCGTGGGCATTGTCGAAATAGATGAAATTGCCGCTCAGCACGTTCACCGCGCCGACCGAGAAGCGCATGGCCTGCTCGTTGATCAGGGAGAAGTCGACGAGTTCGTTCAGCGTCTCCTTCAAAGGCGCGCTGTCGTAATAGCTGGTGGCGCCCTGCGCGCCGGCAAAGTTCAGCCAGGGGCCCGGTCGGCGCGGCACGAAAAAGCCCGGCTGGCCGAGGCTCATCGTGACCAGCGAGGAGATGCCGTTGCGGGCCTGGCGGAAGACGTCGCCGTCAGGCGTATAGGCCCAGATCTTGCGGTCGGTGATGGTTTCCCAGAACTGACGCAGCCGGTCGAGCCGGCGCGCCGGGGAATTGCCGGCGATGATCGCGGCATTGATGGCGCCGATCGACACGCCGGACACCCAGTCCGGCTCGATGCCGGCTTCGTGCAGGGCCTGGTAGACGCCGGCCTGGTAGGCGCCGAGCGCGCCGCCCCCCTGCAGCACCAGCGCGACGCGGTCGCAGCGCTCCGGCCTCAGCCCGCGCAGGCCGCGCCGGGGCTGCTCGGCCCGTCCGTGTGCCGATCGCCCCTGCCCCACAGCGGCCTCCGATACGGTTTCGATCCCCGTCGTCTTGGCATCCATGGCAGGCTCCTCCGCGCATCGCCCGCACGATGCCGCCGGCGTCTGACAGGCGCATGACGCAGTGCGAAAAGCCCGCCTCGGCACGTCACACTGATGTAGCGCAGGCCGGCCACAAACGACCGCGCCGCGCCCTTTCAAGATGCGTTTTCCGGGCCGGCCTTGCTCTCAAGGAGTGCTGCGATGCTTTCGGGAAAGACCGCCATCGTCACCGGTTCGACCAGCGGGATCGGGCTCGGCATCGCCACTGCGCTTGCCGCCGCGGGCGCACGTCTCCTCATCAACGGGCTCGGCGATCCCGCGGCGGTCGAGGCTGAGCGCGCACGGCTCGCCGCCGACCATGGCGTCGAGGTCGCCTATAGCGGCGCCGACATGTCGAAGCCGGAAGAGATCGCCGGCATGATCGCGCTCGCCGAGGAGCGGTTCGGCGGCGTCGACATCCTCGTCAACAATGCCGGCATCCAGCATGTCGCGCCGATCGAGGAGTTCCCGGTGGTGAAATGGGACGCGATCATCGCCATCAACCTGACGAGCGCCTTCCACACCACGCGCCTCGCCGTGCCGGCCATGAAACGCAAGGGCTGGGGCCGGGTGATCAACATCGCCTCGGCCCATGCCCTGGTGGCCTCGCCGTTCAAGTCGGCCTATGTCGCCGCCAAGCACGGCATTGCCGGCCTCACCAAGACGGTCGCGCTCGAAGTCGCCGAGCACGGCATCACCGTCAACGCCATCTGTCCCGGCTATGTGATGACGCCGCTCGTCGAAAAGCAGATCCCGGAACAGGCGGCGGCCCGCGGCATTTCGGAAGATGCCGTGGTGCGCGACGTGCTGCTCGCAGCGCAGTCGACCAAGCGTTTCGTCGAGGTCAGCGAACTCGCAGCGCTCGCCGCCTTCCTGTGCTCGCCGGCCTCCGGTTCGATCACCGGGGCTATCCTGCCGGTCGACGGCGGCTGGACGGCCCATTGAGCCCCCAGCATCGCGCGGCCGCTACTCCGCTGCCGCGCGGTCATCCTCTTCCGCCACGCGGCCGGCGAGATGGCGGGCCGCGATATAGCCGAAGGTGAGCGCCGGCCCGAGCGTGATGCCGCCGCCCGGGTAGTTGCCGCCCATGATGCTCGCCATGTCGTTGCCGCTGGCATAGAGGCCGGTAATCGGCCGCCCGTCGCGGTCGAGCACGCGGGCGTCGCCGTCCGTGCGCAGGCCGGCGAAGGTACCGAGGTCGCCGACCACCACCTCCACCGCATAGAACGGCGCCTCGGCGATCGGCGCGAGGCACGGATTGGGCTTGACCTCGATATCGCCGTTGAACCGGTTATAGGCCGTCGAGCCCTTGCCGAAGGCATGATCCTCGCCCGTCGCCATGTCGCGATTCCAGGCGGCGACCGTCGTCTCCAGGCCGTGCGCGTCGATGCCGGCGGCTGCGGCGAGTTCGGCAAGCGTCCGCCCGGTCTTCAGGTAGCCCGAGCGGATCTGGCCGCCAAAGGGCACCGGAAAGGGTTTGACGAAGCCGAGCCCGTAGCGCTTCAGGAAGGGCCGGTCGACCACCAGGAAGGCGCGCGCCGGCTTGTCCTTTTCGCTCGCGGCGAACAGGGCCTGGCAGAAGTCGTGGTAGGAATTGGCCTCGTTGACGAAGCGCCGGCCGTTCGGCAGCACCGCGATCAGCCCCGGCTTCGCCCGGTCGATGAAATGCGGGAAGACGCCCCATCCCCCGCCCCGGCGCGGCACGCGCGAGACCGGCACCCAGGCGGCGGCATTGGGATAGCCTTCCTCGACGCGCGCGCCGACGCTTTCGCCGAGCTTGAGGCCATCGCCGGTATTGCCCGCGGGTGCCGGCGAGAAATGGCCGTCATTGGCGCGGTCGTGCGGAAACATGCGGCGGCGGCGCTCCATGTCCTGCGGGAAGCCGCCGGCCGCCAGCACCACGCCGCAGCGGGTCGCGACGGCCAGCCGCGTGCCTGCGCGCTCGACGACGGCGCCGGTCACCGCGCCGTTCGTCCTGACCAGGTCGACGACGGGCGCATCGGTCCAGACGTCGACGCCGGCTTCCAGGGCGCTGAGGAACAGCCGGCCGGCCAGCGCATTGCCGTTGGTCAGCAGCATGCCCCGGCCGTTGAGGGCGAGATCGCGCGCATGCGCGGTGAGCCGGCCGGCGACATAGGCCGCCGACCGCAGCGAGCGCGTGACGTTGAAGAAGTGCTTCAGCTCCGGCCCTGACCCGATCATCAGGCCGACGAAGGTCAGTTCGGGCAGCGGCGGGCGCAGGCGCTTCAGCTCTGCCCCGAGTTCCTGGCCGTGGAAGTCACGCGCCTTGATCGACCGCCCGCCCGAGCGGCCGCCCGGCGCGGTCGGATGATAGTCGGAAAAGGCCGAGGCGGCCTCGAACTGCACCTTGGTCCTGGTTTCGAAGAAGTCGATCGCCTCGGGGCCGATCTCGAGAAAGGCGTCGACGCACTCGGCATTGAAATGATTGCCGGCCTCGTGGCGCAGATAGGCGCGGGCCGCCTCCGCCGTGTCCTCGATACCGTCCCGCCGCGACACCGGATTGTTGGGCACCCACATGAAGCCGCCCGACAGGGCCGTGGTGCCACCGACATGGCTCGCCTTCTCGGCGACGATCACCTTGAGCCCGCGGGCCGCGGCGGCCACAGCCGCAGCCAGGCCGCCGGCGCCCGACCCCACCACCAGCACGTCGCATTGCACCTGTCCGCCCGCCGGCGTCTTCGTCGTCACTGTCTCGGCCATCGCTTCACGTCTCGCTGCCGGCGCGCCGGAGCTGCGCGCGTCGTTCGTCCATCGCCGCGCCCATATGGTTGCGGCGCTTGTCGAGCCAGGCGCCGTGGCGCACCGGCCAGGTGGAAAAATCCGGCTCGAACCCGAGCGCCTCGCGGGCGCGGCGCGGCCAGTAGGGATCGTTCAGCGCCTCGCGGCCGATCGCGACGAGATCGGCCGCGCCCGAGGCGAGCACCTCCTCGGCCTGTGGCGCATCGACGATCATGCCGACCGCCTGGGTGAGGATGCCGGCACCGCCGCGGACGGCCCGGGCGAAGTCGACCTGGAAGCCGAGCCCGCGAGGCACGGCAATGGTGCGCGTCTCCTCGGTGAGACCGCCGGAGGACACGTCGACGACGTCGACGCCGCGGCGCTTCAGCTCGCGGGCGAAGGCGATCGAATCCGCAAGGCCCCAGCCGCCTTCGGCGCCGTCGACCGCGGAGATGCGGCAGAACAGCGGCCGGTCGCCGGGCCAGGCGGTCCGCACGGCTGCAGCGACCTCGATACCAAGGCGCATGCGGGCGCCGAGATCGCCGCCATAGCCGTCGGTGCGCCGGTTGGAGACCGGCGACAGGAAGCTTGCAATGAGATAGCCGTGGCCGAAATGCAGTTCGATCGCATCGAAGCCGGCGCGCTCCGCCCGACGCGTCGCGGCGACGAAGGCATCGATCGTCTGGGCAATGTCGCCCGGCGTCATCTCCTCGGGCGTGGTCCAGTCCGGCCCTGCGGCGAGCGCGCTCGGACCGAACCGCCTCAGGCCCCCGCCGGCGAGCTCGTCGGGCGAGAAGGCCCTGCCGCCGTCCCACAGAGCGTGGCTGCCGGCCTTGCGCCCGGCATGGGCAAGCTGCACGCCGATGAGGCCGCCCTGGCCATGGACGAAATCGACTACCCGCCGCATCGGTGCGACATGGGCATCCGACCAGAGGCCGAGATCGCGCACGCCGATGCGCGCCTGCCGCGTCACCGCCGTGCTTTCGGTGAGGATCAGGCCCGCGCCACCGAGCGCGAACTTGCCGAGATGGACGAGGTGCCAGTCCGTCGCATGCCCATCCTCCGCCGCATGCTGGCACATGGGCGAAATGACGATGCGGTTGGCCAGCATCCGACCGCGCAGGGCGAGCGGCGCGAGCAGCCGCGGCAGGGCCGGCTGCGCCCGGTCAGACGACACGGTGCACCTCGACGAGGAAGGTGGTGATCTCGGCGATGAAATCGAGCGCATGGCGCTGCGACCGCTCGGCCGCCGGCGAGCGGAAGGCCGCGGTCAGGTCGGCCTCGGAGCGGAACCACATCTCGACGATGCCGTCGATCGGCAGCGCCGCATAGGGCGCCGCGATTCCCGGGGCGCTTTCGCGCGCCGTGACGAGCGTCTGGGTATAGCCGGCAAGGTTCGGAAAGGCGGCCACCAGCGGCGCATGCACCCGGCCCCACTCGTCGGCGAAGCGCGCGGCATCGATGTCGTCGCGGCGGCGCAGGATCGACATGCGCTTGACCAGCGCCCCGGCATCCGGCGCACACGGCACGACCACCGTCTGGGTGCCGACGACGACCTTGGTGTCGGCGACGAAATGCGGCGAATCCTCCGCGACCGGGCGATAGGCGGGCGAACCGATCGCGGCCTGCATGGCCGCGGCGTCCGCGAACCAGAGTTCGGACAGGCCGTCGAGCGCCCAGGCGCCGCGCGCATGGTCGATGGCGAGCTGGCGCCGGTCGACGACATGGTTCTGGCAATAGCCGGCAAGGCCCGGCATGCGGGCGGCGAGCGGCCCGTGGACCTCGCGCCAGTGGCGCCGGAACGCCGCGTTCGGGAGATCGCTCCTGGCGGTGAGCAGTCCCATGCGCACGATCATCGGCCTCTCCTCAAAGCGCGAGATAGCCGCCATCGACCACGAGCGTCGTGCCGGTGACGTAGCTCGCCATGGCCGAGGCGAGGAAGACCACCGGCCCGACCAGCTCCTCCGGCTCGCCGTACCGGCCCATGGGAATGCGGGCGAGGAAGCGTTCGGAACGGGCGGGGTCGAGCCGGGTCGCCTCGGTCATGGCGGTGGCGAAGGTGCCGGGGGCGATGGCATTGACCCGGACGCCGTCGCGCGCGAGCTCGTGCGCCATGCTCTGGGTCAGCGCCTTCACGCCCGCCTTCGAGACGGGGTAGCTGACCGACGTCGCCGTCGAGACGAACGAGGCGATCGAGGCGATGTTGATGATGCTGCCGCGCGTCGCCCTGATCTGGTCGAGGAAGGCGCGCGAGACATTCAGCGTGCCGGTGAGATTGATCGCCATCGCATCGTCCCACAGCCGTTCGAGATCCGGGCTGTCGATGCCGTGGCGCGGGCAGATGCCGGCATTGTTGACGAGGATCGATACATGGCCGAGAGCATCGGCGACGACACCGGCCAGCGCCCTGCCCTCGGCGGCGTCGGCCACGTCGAGCCTGTAGGCCTCGGCCCGGCCGCCGGCCTCGCGGATCGCGGCCGCCGTTCGCCCCGCGCTCTCGAGCGAGACGTCGGTGACCGCAACCGTCGCGCCCTCGTGGGCAAGCCCCTTCGCAATGGCCTCGCCATTGCCCTGGCCAGCCCCGGTTACGACAGCAATCCGCCCTTCGAGCAGCATGGCTTCAGGTTTCCTCTCGCATGAGTTCCGGCCGCCCACCCTCGCGATATCCGGGGCCATTTGCCGCATCGGCCGGTTACGCCCAACAAATATTCATAGAGCGAGCGCATTCGCAAGAGACGAATCCTGGCATGTTGAATTTGTCGGTTGCGTAGCGTTTCGCCCATTGCTAACAACTGATCATCCGACCCATCGCCAGAACAAGAACCGGCGGTCGGACCAGGGAGAAACCGACCGGATCACCGCTCTGCGCGGGTGCCGGCGCCAATGTTCCGGTCCGAATCCGAACCGTCCCAGCGATGCGCCCGGACGACGACGAGCCGGACACGCGGCAGGAGGAGGAAGCATGACCCATCCCATCCATTCGAACGGGACGCCGAGCCGCCGCGACATCACGCGCGGCGCGCTGGCGGCGGCGCTTGCCGCGCCGGCCCTCACGCTTGCCGGCCGTGCGGCCGCGCAGGGCGGCGGCGACATCAAGATCGGCTTCAACGGCGACCTCTCGGCCTCGCCCTCGGCCCAGTCGGGGCGCGCCGCGGTGGTCGGCATCCAGGCGGCCATGGAAGACCTGCAGCGCCAGGGCGGCATCCTCGGCCGCAACTTCGCGCTGACGATCCGGGACGACCTGTCGCAGCCGCCCAAATCGATCCAGAACATGAGCGACCTGATCGACAACGAGAAGGTCGTGGCGGTGTTCGGCCCGACCAATTCCGGCAATGCGCTGGCCTGGCGCCACATCCCCAACCAGAAGCGCATCCCGGTCATGGGCTGCATCGGCTCGGCCACCGACATCACCAAGCCGATGAGCGCGGGCGCCGACAACTACATGTTCCGGGTCGGCAGCGTCGACCGCACGCAGGTCGTCGCCCTGATGGGCTATGCCAAGAAGAGCCCGAACGCCAAGCGCATCGGCTTCCTGACCGAAACCACCGGCTACGGCCAGGGCGGCCTGAAGGACCTGCAGGAAGTGGCGCAGGCGCAGGGCATGAACGTCGTCGCCAACGAGAAGTTCAACGTCGCCGACACCGACATGACCTCGCAGCTCGCCAAGCTGAAGGCCGCCGGCGTCGACACCGCCCTCGTCTGGGCGCAGGGCACGCCGATCGGCCAGCTCATGCGCAGCATGGACAAGATCGGCTATTTCCCGGTCACGCTGACGAGCTGGGCCGCCGACAATCTGAGCTTCATCAACGCCTCCGGCCCGACGCTCGCCGAAAAGCCGATCTTCCTGCGCACCGTCTCCGAGGATCGCAATCCGCGCCAGCAGGCACTGTTCGACCGTATCCGGCCGAAGCTCGATGCCGATTCCGCCTTCTCCTTCGCCGTGCACGGCTATGACTGCACGCTGCTGCTCGCCCGCGCGATCCAGCAGGCCGGCTCCACCGAGGGGCCGAAGGTGCGCGCGGCGCTCGAAAATCTCGACGGCAGCCATGAAGGCTACGCCAAGACCTATTCGAAGCCCTTCACGACCGCCAATCACGACGCCCTCGGCGCCGCCGACCAGCGCTGGACCTGCTGGCGCGGGGCTAAGCTCGCCGCCTATCGCGACGAGATCATCGACGGCCTGAAGGCGGAAGACTTCAAGGGCTGATAGGCTCGCCGTTCCCGAGACGCCCCGCCGCCCATGGCAGCGGGGCTTGTCGCCCGACCTCCGGCGCCCCCGGCGTCCTTGCCAGGAAGGCTCACTGGTGCTCTCGACTCTTCTCCAGGCCCTGGTCAGCGGCCTTGCCATCGGCGGCATCTACGCGCTGATCGCGCTCGGCTTCAGCATCACCTTCACCACCACCAAGACGCTGAACTTCGCCCAGGGCGAATTCATCGGCGTCGGCGCCTTCCTGGGCGTGTCGGTGCTCTATCTCATCAGCACCGGCAGCTTTTCCGGCCACGGCCTCGGCCCGGCGGCATCGGCCGGACTGAACTTCCCGGCCGCGGCGATCGCGGTCGGCGCCGTCATGGGCCTCCTCGGCATCCTCCTGTTCATCACCGCCGTGCAGCCCTTCGCGGGCAAGCCCGGCATGTCCTGGATCATGAGCACGATCGGCTTCGGCACGATCCTGCAGAGCCTCGGCCTCGCCGTCTGGGGACCGGCGCCGGTGAACGTGCCCTCGCCCTTCGGCGACGACGTGATGCGTTTCGCCGGCATCGGCGTCAGGCCGCAGGAGATCCTCGTCCTCGTCGTGGCGATCGTGCTGATGGTCGGGCTCGACGTCGTGATGCGCCGCACCCGGCTCGGCAAGGCGATGCGCGCCGTCGCCCACAGCCCGTCGGTGGCGGCCCTGATGGGCATCAACGTGACCGCCGTCATGCTTGGCGCCTTCGCCCTGTCCAGCCTGCTCGCCGGCATCGGCGGCCTGATGGTCGCGCCGATCTCCTCGGCCTCGCTGTTCCTCGGCATGGGCATCGCGCTCAAGGGCTTTTCCGGCGCGATCCTTGGCGGCCTCGACAATCCGCGCGGCTGCATTCTCGGCGGCTTCATGCTCGGGCTGATGGAAGCCGGCATCGCGCTCTGGCAGGCGCAATGGCGCGAGATCGTCATCTTCCTCCTGATCATCCTGGTGCTGGCGATCTTCCCGAACGGGCTGTTCGGTTCGCGCGCCCTGGACAAGGTCTGACGGCGATGCGCCATCTCCTCGTCGCGACCGCCATCGCCCTCGCTGCCGGGCTCATGGTGCTGACCACGGCCAATGACTTCTACCTGCGCATCCTGTTCTCGGCCGCGGTCTATTTCCTGTGCGCCACGGGCATGAACGTCCTGCTCGGCTTTGCCGGCCAGAAATCGCTCGGCCAGGCCGGCCTGTTCGCCGCGGGCGCCTATACGGTGGCGCTCGGCACCACCACGTTCGACCTCGGCCCCTGGACCGCGCTCGCCGCCGCCGCCATCGTCTCGGCGGTCTTCGGCGTGCTGATCGCCGCGCCGTCGCTGCGCGTGCGCGGCCCGAGCCTTGCCATGGTGACGCTGGCCTTCGGCATCGTCGTCGAAAAGCTGGTGACGGAAGCCTCCGACCTGTTCGGCGGCGCCATGGGCATCTATGCGATCAAGCCGCTGACGCTCGCCGGCGAGCCCTTCACCATGGCCCAGTGGGTCTGGTTCGCCATCGCCCTCGGCCTCGTCGTGCACCTTCTCCTGCGCAACGTGCTGACCGGGCGCTTCGGCCGGGCGCTGCTGTCGATCCAGGCCGACGAGGTCGCCGCCAGCGCCATGGGCGTGCCGGTGCTGCGCTACAAGGTGCTGGCCTTCGTCATCGCCGCGGTGACCTGCGGCCTCGCCGGCGCGCTGGTGGCCCAGCAGAACCAGTACATCAATTCCGATTTCATCACCTTCAACCTGTCGGTCTTCATCCTGCTCACCGTACTGTTCGGCGGCGCCGGGACGCTGATCGGCCCGCTGCTCGGCGCCGTCACGCTGACGGCGCTTTCGGCCTTCCTCGCGCGCTGGTCCTGGATCGAGCATTTCGTCAACGGCGCGCTCCTGCTGTTTGCGCTCTACGTCATGCCCCAGGGCCTTGCCGGCGTGCTGTCCGGCCTGTCGCGGCGCGTCTTCGGCCCGCCCGCCACCGCCGGCGCCCCGCCCCTCGCCCCCGACCTGCCGGTCCGGCCGGCGACCGAGGCCAACGAGACGCCGCTGCTCACCGCCTCCGGCGTGTCGAAATCCTATGGCGGCGTGAGGCCGGCGCGCGACATCGACGCGGTGCTCACCAAGGGCCACATCCATGCGCTGATCGGCCCGAACGGCGCGGGAAAAAGCACCTTCATCAACATGGTCACGGGCATCGTCCGGCCGGACGAGGGCCGCATCCTGTTCCGCGGCGCCGATATGGGGCGGCAGGCGACCCATGCCATCTGCCGCGCCGGCATTGCCCGCACCTTCCAGAACCTGCGGCTGTTCCGCGACCTCTCGGTGACCGACAACGTGCTCGTCGGCCAGCACGGCCGCATGCCGAACGGCTTTTTCACCTCGCTCATCGGCCTGCCTTCGGCGCAGCGCGCCGAACGGGCGGCGCGCGAGCGGGTCGCCCGCATCCTCGCCTTTCTCGATCTCACCGACGTCGCCGCGGCGCCCGCCGGCAGCCTCGCCTACGGCCTGCAGCGGCGCGTCGAGTTGGCCCGCGCGCTTGCGACCGAACCGGACATCCTGCTGCTCGACGAACCCGCGGCCGGCCTCAATCCGCAGGAGACCGAAGCGCTCGGCCGGCTGCTCCTGCGCATCCGCGACCAGGGCATCACCATCCTGCTGGTCGAGCACCACATGGATCTCGTCATGGCGATTTCCGACCACGTCATCGTGCTCGATTACGGCGCCAAGATCGCCGAGGGGCCGCCGCAGACGGTGCAGCGCGACCCGCGCGTCGTGGCCGCCTATCTCGGCGTCGATGAAAGCGATGAAGCCGGTGCCGCCGTGCTCGACCACGCGGACGGGAGGTGAGCATCATGCTGACGCTCGAAGCCGTCTCGGTCTTCTACGGCCCGATCCAGGCGGTGTCGGCGGCGGATATCGCCGTCGGCGAAGGCCAGGTCGTGGCGATCGTCGGGGCCAACGGCGCCGGCAAGAGCACGCTCCTGAAGGCGATCGCGGGTCTCGCCATGCCGAGATCCGGCCGGATCCGCTTCCGCGGCGAGGACATCACGACGCTCGCCCCGCACAAGCGGGTGAAGGCGGGCATCGCGCTCTCCCCCGAGGGGCGTCAGGTGTTCCCCGACCAGAGCGTACGCGACAATCTCGAGCTCGGCGCCTATTCGCGCCGGCTAGGCGCGGCCGAGCTCGCGCGGGCGATCGATGCCCAGTTCGAGATGTTCCCTCGCCTCGCCGAGCGGCGCGACCAGCCGGCCGTGACCCTGTCGGGCGGCGAGCAGCAGATGCTGGCCATCGCGCGGGCGCTGATGGGCGAGCCGAAGCTGCTGCTGATGGACGAGCCCTCGCTCGGCCTCGCGCCGCTGATCATCAAGGAGATCTTTGCGACCATCCGTCGGCTGCGCGAGGCCGGCATGACCATCCTGCTGGTCGAACAGATGGCCAATCTCGCCCTCGGCGTCGCCGACCAGGCCTATGTGCTCGAAACCGGCCGCATCGTGCTCGCGGGCAGTGGCCGCGACATGCTGGAAAATGAGCGGGTCAGGGCCGCCTATCTCGGCGGAGCGCATTGAGGCGAATAGCAAGTGGCGAATAGCGAGTCGTCGAGCACCCGTGGAGTGCCCTGGAGTGCACCCCTGCACTGAGACACGGTAATCACGTTACAGGTGCATTGGTTTGTCGGTTACGAGATTGCGTTTTGGTTTCAGTCGCGCTCGAGCCCAGCCGGTGGCCGATCCGGGGACCGAGCCTTCGACCACTCGCAATTCGCTATTCGCCACTCGCCCGCTCTAGCGTGACCGCCGCGTCGGGCGGGCGAATGGCAGGGCGCGCTCGACCAGGTCGGCGCGCATCCGCCCGAAGCCGAAGGGCAGGATCGGCGCGGCCGCATCGTCTCCGGGGCGTTCCGGCCGGAAGCCGAGATTGGCCGAGAGATTCTCGGCGAAGCGGCGTACGAACAGCGCCTGCTCGCTGTCGCCCTTGACGACCAGGTCGGCCGCCGGCCCGATCAGCGTGATGGCGAACTGGACCTGGCCGCTATGGTCGAGGACCGGCGCGCTCACGGCGTTGATGCCGGGCACCGGTATGCCCTCCGTGGTGGCGAAGCCACGCCGGCGGATCTCGTCGAAATCGGCGGCCATGCGCTCGCGCTGCTGTCGCGTCGGGCCCGAGCGGCCGGCCTCGAGCTCCTTTTCGATCAGCGGCCCGACGATCTCGTCGGGCAGGAAGGCGGCGAACAGCCGGCCGGTCGCCGTGCCGGTCACGGTATAGCCGGCGCCGACCCTCAGATTGACGTGGACGGGGCGGACCGATTCCTCGACATCGATGATGGTCGGGCCATGGCTGCCCCAGACGGTGACCGTGACCATCAGGCCGGTTTCGGCGGCGAGCTCCACTGCGGCCTGGCTCGCCATGCGCAGCGGCACGTGCTCGCGCATGCGCGTCAGCCCGAGCTGCAGCGCGAAGGGGCCGAGCAGGTAGCGCCCGCTCGCCGCATCCTGGTCGACGAGGCCGATCTTGCGGAAGCTGACGAGGTAGGCGTGGGCCTGGGCCGAGGTCACCTTGGCCATGGCCGCGAGATCGCGCAGCATGGCCGGTTTGCCAAGCTCGACCATGGCGGCGAGCAGGCGGCCGCCGACCTCGATCGATTGAACGCCCCTGCCCTCTGGAAGCCTTTTGATCATGCCTCGTATCCTTACGAGGAACCGAGGCCAAAAGCCAGTGCCGCCAACGGCTTGCATGGGTCGCCCTGCCGGAACGGGCGGCCGGGCCGAGGCGGCCTAGCCTCGCCTTGCGGCGAGCGCCAGCCAGTCGCGCACCCGCTGGTCGGGATCGGCATGGCGCGTGACGTCGCTGACGACAGCGATCGAATCGGCGCCGCTCGCATAGACGTCGGGTCCCCGCTCCAGGGTGATGCCGCCGATCGCCACCAGCGGGATCGCACCGACGCGCTTCTTCCAGGTGCGGATGCGCTCCAGGCCCTGCGGGCCGAAGCGCATGACCTTGATGGTGGTCTCGTAGATCGGGCCGAGCGCCACATAGTCCGGGGCGTGGTCGAGCGCGACGTCGAGCTCGTCGTCGTCATGGGTCGACAGGCCGAGCGTCAGGCCGGCGCGGCGGATCGCCGGAACGTCGGCGGTGGCGAGATCCTCCTGCCCGAGGTGGACATGTTCGGCACCGGCATCGATCGCCGCCTGCCACCAGTCGTTGACCACCAGCTTGGTCGGGGTGCCGCGGGTCACGGCGAGCGCCGAACGGACCAGGGCGGTCGCCGCAGCGAGATCGAGGTCCTTGGCGCGCAATTGCACCGTGCCGACGCCGAGGGCGACGAGCCGTTTCAGCCAGTCGATGCTGTCGATGACGGGGTAGAAGCGATCAGGATAGGTCATGCCAAAACGGTGTCCCGACGACCGGGGTGGAGGGGGAGGCAAAATCGCGCGGGGCCATCAGCCCCGCGGCATGCGCGGTATAGCCGGCCTCGACCGCCAGACGGAAGGCCCTGGCCATGGCGACGGGATCGGCCGCCTTGGCGATGGCGGTGTTGAGCAGCACCGCATCGAAGCCGATCTCCAGCGCTTCCGCCGCATGGGAGGGCGCGCCGAGCCCGGCATCGACCACCAGCGTCACGTCGGGCAGGCGCTGGCGCATCAGCTCCAGCGCCTTGCGGTTGGTGATGCCGCGCGCGCTGCCGATGGGCGAAGCCCAGGGCATGATCACGCGGCAGCCGACATCGGCGAGCCGCATGGCGACGCCAAGGTCCTCGGTCGTATAGGGAAACACCTCGAAACCGTCGCGCACGAGCTCGTCGGCCGCCGCCACCAGGCCGATCACGTCGGGCTGCAGCGTCTCGTCGTCGGCGATGACCTCGAGCTTGATCCAGGGCGTGTCGAACAGTTCGCGGGCGAGCCGCGCGGTGGTGACGGCGTCGCGCACGGTCCGGCAGCCCGCCGTATTCGGCAGCACTGCGACGCCGAGTTCCTCGATCAGCGACCAGAACTGCCGGCCGGTGCCGCCGCCGGCGCTTTCCCGGCGCACCGAGACGGTGACGATCTCGGCACCCGAAGCCTTGATCGCCTGCTGCATGATGGCGGGCGAAGGATAGAGCGCCGTGCCGACCATCATGCGCGAGGTGCAGTCGCGCCCGTAGAAGTTCACCATGGCGTCATCCTCCCTGGCGCGGCGTGATGATCTCGACCTCGTCGCCGTCCTTGAGCGCGGCCTCGGCCCAGGCCCGGCGCGGCACGACCTCGTGGTTGACGGCGATCGCGAGGTGCCGATGCTCGAATTCGAGCTCGTCGAGCAGGACGGCGAGCGTCGCCGCCGATGTCTCGGTGCGTTCGCCGTTGACGATCAGGATCATGCCAGGACCTCCTCGAGGATCGGATGCGCATTCAGGATGTCAGGGGCGGCCGCTGGCCCCGCGACGAGCCCCAGCGTCAGCTCGGCCAAGGCCGGGGCGATGAGAAAACCATGCCGGTAGAGGCCGTTGACGGACATGATACGGCCATGGCGCGCAATGCGCGGACGATTGTCGGGAAAGGCCGGCCGCAGCGCGGAGCCGAGCTCGACGATGCGTGCCTCGGCGAAGGCGGGATGCAGCGCATAGGCCGCCGACATCAGTTCCAGGGCCGATCGCAAGGAAACGCCGGTGCCTTCAGTCTCGATCGTGGTGGCGCCGATCAGGAAGCGGTTCTCGGCCCGCGGCACCACGTAGAGCGGCCAGCGCGGATGGAGCAGGCGGACCGGCCGCGACAGCGTGATCTCGCCGGTTTCGACCAGGACCGTCTCGCCCTTGACGCCGCGCAGGCCCGAAGCCGGCGCGGGCGCCGCTGCGTCCCGCGCCGCGAGCCCCCGGCAGTCGATCACCCAGCCCTCGGCCGCGAGGCCTTCGATCTCCCCCGGCTCGCGCGCGGCGCCGAACCGGATCTCGGCGCCGGCTTCCGCGATCAGGCGGCGCAGGACGGGCATGACGCGCCGCGGTTCGACATGGCCCTCCCCCACAAAGAACAGGCCTTCGCGGAACCGGCCCTCGAGCGCCGGCTCGAGCGCGGCGAGAGCCGCTGCGTCGAGGCGCCGGTGATGGTCGGTCATCGCGGCGAAACGTTCGAAATCGGCGCGGTCGCGGCTATGCGCGACGACCAGCGAACCATCGAGCGCCACGTCGGGAAGCGCCGCGCGCCAGAGCGCGAGAGACCGGCTGCCGAGGGCGACGATGACATCCTCGGCCGCCTCGCGTTCGCACCAGGGCGCCAGCATGCCGCCGGCCCAATGGCTGGTGCTCGCCGCCATCCCGGCGTCGCCGCGCTCGTAGAGCGTCACGGCATAGCCGGCCCGGGCGAAGGTCAAGGCCTGCCAGAGCCCGGCAATGCCGGCCCCGATGATGCTGATATCAGGCTTGCGCGTCGACGACGGTGCAACGTCCATCCCTGTCCCTCCGCCGGCATGATCCGGATCAGGTTCAAGGGTCGCCGCCGATGTCGCAGCCTCTCAGCCCCCCGCGTGGGGCTCCCCTCAGAGTGAGCCCCGAATCTGCGCGCCTTGCCCCGGCCCGTCAAGTCCTGCGGCTGGACAAGACCATGCGGGCCGCGTGACCATGGCGGAGCCGCAGGGAGGGAACGAGCCGATGCCGAGCGACTGTCGCGGACTTGCCGTCACCTGCGCCTCGGAGGCTGCGGCCGCCGCCTTCGACCATGCCGTGGCCGGCTATCTCGGCTATCGGCTCGATACCGCGGCGCGGGTCAAGGCCTGCCTCGATCTCGACCCCGATTTCTGCCTCGGCCAGGTCCTGCGCGGCTATCTGACGCTCGCCGCTTTCAACCAGGCGACCGTGCCGGCCGCGCGCGAGGCTCTGGCCGCGGCCGAGGTGGCGTCGGCCGCCGCCACGCCTCGCGAAAAGGCCCATGTCGCGGCGCTCGACGCCTGGGTCGACGGCCGCCTCGACGAACTGCTGGCGCGCTGGGAGGCGATCGTCAGGGACCATCCCCGGGATGTGCTGGCCTTCCGCCTGCACCATTTCAACGCCTTCTGGCTCGGCCGGCCGGAACAGATGCTCAGCCTTGTCGAGGCGGCGTTGCCGCAATGGGACCTCGGCCTGCCCGGACGAGGCGCCATGCTCGCCTGCCGCGCCTTCGCCAACGAGGAATGCGGCAACTACACCGTGGCGGAGAATGCCGGCCGCGAAGCCATCGCGCTCGACCCCGGCGATATCTGGGCGACCCATGCCGTGGCTCACGTCCTGGAAATGCAGGGCCGGCGCAGCGAAGGCATCGGCCTGCTCGGCGCGCTCGAACCGCACTGGCAGGGCGGCAACAATCTGCTGCATCACCTGTGGTGGCATCGCGCGCTCTATCACCTGGAACGCGAGGAGTTCGGCGAGGTCCTGGCGCTCTACGACCGGGGCTTCCGCAATCTCGCCTCGCCGCTCGTCGCCGCGCAGCCGGACCTCTATATCGACATCCAGAACGCCGCCTCGATGCTGTTCCGCCTGACCCTGCTTCAGGTCGATGTCGGCGATCGCTGGGGCGAGCTCGCCGACAAGGCGGAGGGCCGCATCGGCGATTGTCTCAACCCCTTCACCCTGCCCCACTGGATGATGGCGCTGGTTCATACCGGCCGCTTCCAGGCCGCCGAGGCCTTCCTTGCCGCGCTCGACCGCACGGCGGCTGCGACCGGCACGATCGCCGATCTGGTTCGCCGCTATGCCCGGCCGGTGTCGGCCGCGGTGCTCGCCCATGGCCGCGGACGCCATCACGAGGCGGTGGAGCTGATGCGCCCGGCGCTCGGCGGCATGTACCGGCTGGGCGGCAGCCACGCTCAGCAGGATGTGCTGGAACAGCTGTTCGCCGACGCCGCCGTCAAGGCAGGCGCCAAGGCCGATGTGCGGCTGATGCTGGAGCGCCTGGCCGGACGCCATCCGCTGCCGCCCGAGCGGCGCATCGGTTATCGCCGGCTGCTGTCCTGACCGCCGGTCAGGTTGCCGCCGCGGCCCGGCGCGGCCTGCGGATCGCCCGCAAGACGCCGCTCTCGCCGCCGCCGCAGAACAACCGGTCGGCGCCGTCGGATTCGAGCCCGGACACCATCATGCCCTTGGGCATGTCGATCGCCTCGCGCACTTCGCCGGTCCGCGGATCGGCCCGGCGCACGTCGCTGTCCTCGCCCTCCCAGGTGCCGTACCAGAGCTCGCCCTCCACGAAGGTCACGCCGGTGACGAAGCGGTTCGCCTCGATGGTGCGCAAGACCTCCCCCGTCTGCGGATCGACCTGGTGGATCCGGCGCTGCCGGTACTGACCGACCCAGAGCGTGCCTTCGGCCCAGGCGAGGCCTGAATCGCCGCCCCCGCCGGGCGCGGGAATCGTTGCCAGAACCTCGCCGGTTCCCGGATCGACCTTGTGGATGCGGTCTTCGGCGATCTGGAAGAGATGCCGGCCGTCGAAGGCGGTGCCGGCATCGGCGGCGACCGGGATGGTGCGCACCGTCTTCCCGTCCTCGGGATCGAGAGCGTTCAGCCGGTCGCCCGAAGCGAACCAGACGTGGCGGCCGTCGAAGGTCACACCATGCACGGCCGCGACATCGTCGAACGGGCCATATTCGCGCAGGATTTCGGCTTGAGACCGTTTCATCTGTCACCTCATAGCAATCGGCCGGCGGCGCCGGCGCGACGGCAACCTCTCATTCCGCCGGCACGGCCGGGAGTAACAACATCGTCGTGATTCCCGGCAGCGGCGGCGTCATCCAGCGGCGGGCGCGGCCCTGTCCGATCGCCTGCGCCTTGCCCTCCGCGGCCAGCGTGTCGAGCGCCCGCTGAATGGTGCGCTGGCTGGCACCGAGCACCAGCGCCAGGGCGGAGCTCGACCAGGCCTCGCCATCGGCGAGACAGGCGAGCACATCGGCATGCGGCTCCTCGACCGGCCGGGCGAGCACGACGACCGCACCGCCGGCGGGCGAGAGCCTGAATCCCCGCGCCGTGGCATCGAGACCGGCCAGCGGCCCGAGCATGGCGCGCAGGCGCCCGATCTCGACGCGCAGCCGGGCCCGATGCGATTCGTCGACATGCCGGGCGCGGAACGCCCGGGCCAGAAGCTGCGCCCGCGACGCGTCGGCCGGCCAGGCCTCGGCGCGTGCCCGGGCCAAGGCGAACAGGACCGGGCGGCCGGCGAGCGCCACCTCCTGACCGGCGCGGCGCACGGCGTTGCGGCAGGCATCAACGATGAGGACGTCGCTCGCCTGCAGGGCTTCCACATCGGCGAGCAGCAGAGGCCGCTCGGCGCCTCCGGCGATCAGCCGGGCCGCAGGCGTGGTCAGCATGCGCGCGGCGGCCTCGACCTCGGCGGCAAGCGCCGGAATGCCGGCCCTGGCTGCAGCCGCCTCGGCCCGCGTCAAGGCCGCGCCCGCCGCCGCCGTCCGCAGGCGGCGCAGCGCGATGCCCGCCACCACCAGCTCGTGCGCGGCACGGGCGGCTGGCGGAAAGGGCACCGGATCGAGCCTCGCCAGCATCCGTTCGGCCTCGTCGAGACGGCCGATCAGCAGCAGGCGCCTGACCATGAGATGGCGGGCATGGGCCGCGTTCAGCCGGTCGCCATGCTGCTCCAGCGTCGCGCGCGCCGTCTTGAGCTGGCGGGCCGGCCAGCCGAGGTCGCGGGAGACGAGCGCGATTTCCGCTTCCGCGACGATGCAGCGCGCCCGGGCGACGGCTTCCTTCGGCCCGAAGGCGCGCACGGCACGGCGCAGCAGCACCTTGGCCCGCGCGAGGTCGCCGAGCTGGGCCATGGCGATGCCGCGCAGGGCCAGGGCCGGTGGATCCTCGCGCAGGGCGACCCGGTTCAGCGCCCCGAACGGATCTCCCGCGGCGAGTGCGCGGGCGGCAGCCGTGATCAGCGAGTCCATGAATATCCCGTCACACTTGTCACTCTCGCCGGCGTCGGCCCGGTCCTAGCCTCGTCGTCACCCGCCGGGCGGGCGGCGCAGCCGCGATGCCCGGGCGAACCACGACAAGAGTGATGAAGAGGCGGCGGATGGCAACACCTGCACCTTGCGCCGGCACCGCGCGGCGCCTGCACCGGGCCGATCGGCCAGCCGATGACGAGGCCTCGAAGCGGCGACGCTTCCTTGCCGTCACCGGCGCCGTCAGCCTTGCAAGCTTCGGCGCGACCGGCTTCTGGTGCGCGGCCATGCCGGCCATGGCCGGCGTTCCCATGCCCGGCGGCTGGGTGCTGACAATGCCCTGGATCCGGTTGTGCGGAGAAGGCTGGGCCGCCGCAGGCACCGGCTTCGTCGCCATGTGGCTGGTGATGATGGTGGCGATGATGCTGCCCTCGCTCGCCCCCGTGCTCTGGCGCTGCCGCCACGCCGTCGGCGCGGCGAGCAAGGCCCGTCGCGGCGCGCTCATGCTGATGGTCGCAACCGGCTATTTCACGGTCTGGCTTGCCATCGGCGCCGTCATATTCGCCCTCGGGACGGCCCTCGCCGAAACCGCCTTGCGGAAATCGACGATCGCAACCCTCGTCCCATTGGCGGGCGCCGTCGTCGTTCTTGCCGGCGCGCTGACGCAGTTCAGCGCGGCCAAGGCGCGGCATCTCGCCTGCTGGCGCCGGCTGCCGGGGCTCGGCCAGAAAGCGGAAACGCGGCCGCTCGCCGCGTTCCGAGACGGCCTCCGGATCGGATGCCATTGCGTCGGCGGCAGTGCCGGCCTCACCGCCATCCTGCTGGTCTGCGGCGTCATGGACCTTGCCGCGATGACCGTGCTGACCGCCGCGATCACCGCCGAGCGGCTTGCCCCTGGCGGCGAGGAGGTCGCGCGCGCGACCGGTGCTGGCGCCGTCGGGGTCGGGCTGGTGCTGACCGTGCAGGCGGTCGCCGCCCTCGCCTGAAGGGACAGGCGGATCGGGCTCGCCGCCGCGCGTCCGCCGGCCATCGCGCCGATCGGCGCGATCCTTAGATCTCCCCCGCCGGCGGCGGCTGTTTCGGCTCGGGTGCGCCCGCCCCCGCCGTGATCAGACGGACATTGCGGCCAAAGCTGACATAGGACCAGATCCAGTCGAACATCACCGAGATCCGGTTGTGGAAGTCGATCAGGAAGAAGATGTGGACGAGGCCCCAGAAGACCCAGGCGAAGAAGCCCTTGAAGCGGAACCAGCCGAGATCGACCACTGCTTCGCCGCGGCCGATGGTGGCGAGATTGCCCCGGTCGACATAACGGAAGGCCGGCAAGGTCCGCCCTTCCAGCCGAGCCCGGATCAGCGCCGCGACATAGGCGCCCTGCTGCTTGGCGCCGGGGGCTATGCCCGGCACCTGCTTGCCGTCAGGGCCGACGACGTGAGCTGCATCGCCGACGACGAAGATTTCCGGATAGCCCGCGAGCGACAGGTCGGCGCTCACTTCGACCCGCCCGGCCCGGTCGAGCGCGACGTCGCCGCCGAGCCAGACACCGACCGGCGACGCCCGCACGCCGGCGGCCCAGACGATGGTGCGGCAGGCCAGCGTCGTCGCACCGGCTTCGACACGATCGGGAAAGCAGCCCGTCACGGCCAGGTTGAGCCTGACGTTGACGCCGAGCCGCTCGAGGCCGGCCTTGGCCGCCGCCGACAGGGTCTCCGGCATGGCCGGCAGCACGCGCGGGCCGGCCTCGATCAGCACGACCCGCGCGGAGGTCGGGTCGATATTGCGGAAATCGTCAGCCAGGGTGTGGCGGGCAAGCTCGGCAATGGCGCCGGCCATCTCGACGCCGGTCGGGCCGGCGCCGATCACGGCGAAGGTCAGGAAGCTCTCCCGCTCGGCCGGATCGGTGGCAAGCTCGGCCTGTTCGAAGGCCTCCAGGATGCGCCGGCGAATGGCCGTCGCGTCATCCAGCGTCTTCAGCCCCGGCGCGGTCTCGGCCCATTCGTCGTGGCCGAAATAGGCATGGGTCGCGCCGGTCGCGAGGATCAGCGTGTCGTAGGGAATTTCGCCGGCGCGGCGGCCGATGACATGTTTGCGGGCCCGATCGACGCCCACCACCTCGTCGAGCAGCACCGTGGCATTGGCCTGGCGCCTGAGGATCGAGCGGATGGGCTGGGCGATCTGGCCGGGCGAGAGAGCGGCCGTCGCCACCTGATAGAGCAAGGGCTGGAACAGGTGGTGATTGCGCCGGTCGATCAGCGTGATGTCGACCGGCGCCTTGCGCAGCGCCTTCGCGGCGGCCAGGCCGCCGAAACCGCCGCCAACGATGACCACACGCGGTCGCGTCATGATGGTTCATCCCGATGCACGGCCTTGAGCCTCGTCGGAGGCCAGGCGGTCCAGGCCTAGCACAGCGCCGCGGCAAAGCGGAATCCGATCGACGACGGGCAATCGGTCCCGACAGGCCGGCGCGGCATCCGGAGATCGATGTCGCCTGCGCGCGCCATGTCCAGGAACTTCGACCCTCGCCGGCGGGCATGGACGCCACCACGCAGCCGTGGCACCAGAGCCCGCGCGCCCGCTATGACAGGCGGACGGCCCGCACCGCGCGGCGCCCCGGGAACAGGCCATGGCCCAGATATTTTTCATCACCCACCCAGAAGTGGTCGTCGATCCCGGCGTGCCGGTGCCGCGCTGGCATCTCGCCGAAGCCGGCATCCGGCGCATGCGCGCCTTCGCCGCAATGCCGGACCTCGCCGCGCTGACCAGCGTCTGGGCGAGCCACGAGACGAAGGCGATCGAGGCGGCCGGCCTCCTTGCCGCGCGCTTCGGTCTGCCGGTCATGGTGGAACCTGCCCTGCACGAGAACGACCGGAGCGCCACCGGCTTCCTGCCGCCGGCCGAGTTCCAGAAGGTCGCCGACGCCTTCTTTGCCGCCCCGGAGGCGAGCGTCCGGGGCTGGGAGCGCGCCATCGACGCCCAGGCGCGCATCGTCGCGGCGGTCGGGCGCGTGCTGGCTGCAGCCGCCCCCGGCGACGTCGCCATCGTCGCCCATGGCGGCGTCGGCACGCTGCTGCTCTGCCACGGCCTCGGCCAGCCGATCAGCCGCGCCTTCGACCAGCCGCATGAGGGCCACTACTGGCGCTTCGACCGGGACAGCCGCGCCGTCGCCCATGGCTGGCGCACGATCGCGCCGCGCTGAGGCCCCGCCGGCGCCTGCTAGGCCATCAGGGCCTTGGCGACCGCCATGAAGGCCGGCAGAGTGACCGGATCATTGGCGACATTGCCGGCCTGCGGATGCGAGCCGTAGCGGACGATGACCATCTCGGCCTTGGGGTCGACATAGATCGACTGGCCGTGAATGCCGCGGGCCATATAGGCGCCGTGCGCGTTGTGGCTGACCCACCACATGGACCGATAGGACCAGCCGGGCAGCGTCGCATAGCCGGCCGGCTTGAACTTCCCGGGGTCGGCGCCGCGCATGATGTCGGCGACCGCGCCTTCGGCAACGATCTGCCGGCCGTTGAACGCGCCCCGGCAGCGCATCATCTCGCCGAACCGGGCGAGATCGCGCAGGGTCGTGTTGAGCCCGCCGCCGCCGGACTCGGTGCCGACCGAATCCACCGTGAAGAAGGCGTCCTCCTCGGCGCCGAGCTGCGACCAGACGCGCTCGGCGAGCAGGTCGGCCAGCGAGCGGCCGGACGCGCGCCTGAGAATCCAGGCGAGCACGTCGGTATTGACGGTCTTGTAGGCGAAAGCGGCGCCATGCTCGCCCTGCTTCTCCTGCGCCACCAGGAAATCATAGAGCGTCGCCGCGCCGGCATAGCCGGGCTCGCGGGCCGCCATGCCGTTGGCCTTGCGCAGGCCCCAGACACCGGAGGTCTCGTCGGTATAGACCTCGGTGTAGCGAAGGCCGGTGGTCATATCCATGACCTGCCGGACGCTGGCATCGCCAAAGGCGCTGCGGCCGAGTTCCGGCACGTAGCGGGTGACAGGCGCCTCGGCATCGACCAGTCCGTCGGCGACGAGCGCGCCGGCCAGCGTGCCGACGAAGGACTTGGTGACCGACATGGCAATGTGCGGCTTGTGAGCTTCGAGCGCCCCGAAATAGCGCTCGTAAACGACCCGGCCGCGGTGCAGCACCAGGATGCCGTCGGCATAGGTCGCGGCGACCGCCTCCGCGAAGGTCATCGGCTGCCCGTCCATGGTGGCGAAACGGAGCGGACCGAGGTCGGTTTCGGCGCGCGGCAGCACCGAGGCCGGCCCGGGCCCGCGCCAGACCGCGACCGTCGGCACCAGCTGGCGCATGTTGCTCCAGGCCCAGCGCAGTTGCGGAAACGACCGGAACGATCCGTCGGCGAAGGCCACGATCCGGTCGGCCGGCGGCGGGAAGCCCTGCATCGTGCCGAGGGCCTTCGGATCGGTGGCTTCAGCATCAGATGTCGGCGAAGCGGATGCGGTCATGGCCGTGAAACTCCTGCGGCAGGCGGCGACGGTGAGCGCAACTGTCCGGCGCGGCGGCGGCCGGCGCAACGCCAGATGCGGGACCCGTCGATGCATCCAAGGGACGGCCGTCCCGAACGGCAGGAAGCGGAGGCCAGGCCCCCGCTTCCCGACAGTCCGGATCGAACCGAGGCTCAGTTACGCTTCGGCGGCGTCGCCGGCCAGGACCGGATCAGGCCGTCGTAATCGACGGTCTGGCCCTGCGGCTTCTCGTTGGCGAGCTTGCGCTGAGGCGCGATCGTGCCGGCCTGCTCGGCCCGGCGATACCATTCCTCGGCCGAGGTCTTGGGATTGATGCGCGGCCCGCAGGCGCCCTGCACGTTCGAGCGCTCGAGGCGGATCATCACGTCGTCCATGGCGTCGGCGAGCGAATCCATGGCGGCCTGCGGCGTCTTGGCACCGGAGGAGGCATCGCCGATATTCTGCCACCAGAGCTGTGCGAGGCGCGGATAGTCAGGCACGTTATTGCCGGTCGGCGTCCACTGCACGCGCGCCGGCGAACGGTAGAACTCGATCAGGCCGCCGAGATTTTTGGCCCGGTCGGTGAAGCTCTGGTGCCAGATGTCGCTCTCGCGGATGAAGGTGAGGCCGACATGGCTCTTCTTCAGGCTGGTCGACTTGGACACGCAGAACTGGGCGTAGAGCCAGGCCGCCTTGCGCCGCTCGACCGGCGTCGACTTCAGGAGCGTCCAGGAGCCGCAATCCTGGTAGCCGAGCTTCATGCCCTCGCGCCAATAGGAGCCCTTGGGCGACGGCGCCATGCGCCATTTCGGGGTGCCGTCGCTGTTCACGACCGGCAGGCCGGCCTTGACCATGTCGGCAGTGAAGGCGGTGTACCAGAACATCTGCTGAGCGATGTTGCCCTGGGCGGGCACCGGACCGGATTCGGAGAAGGTCATGCCCGCCGCGCCCGGAGGGGCGTATTTCTTCAGCCACTCGACATATTTCTCGACCGCATAGACCGCCGCCGGCCCGTTGGTGTCGCCGCCGCGGGCGATATGGGCGCCGCGCGGATTGCAGCCCTCCATGCGGATGCCCCATTCGTCGACCGGCATGCCGTTCGGGATGCCCCGGTCACCGTTGCCGGCCATGGACAGCCAGGCGTCGGTGAAGCGCCAGCCGAGCGAGGGATCCTTCTTGCCGTAGTCCATGTGGCCATAGACGCGGACGCCGTCGATTTCCTTCACCGTATTGGTGAAGAACTCGGCAATGTCCTCATAGGCCGACCAGTTCACGGGAACGCCGAGATCGTAGTTGAACTGGCGCTTGAAGGCCTCGCGGATCTGCGGGCGCTGGAACCAGTCGTAGCGGAACCAGTAGAGGTTGGCGAACTGCTGGTCCGGCAGCTGGTAGAGCTTGCCGTCCGGGCCGGTGGTGAACGAGCGGCCGATGAAGTCCTCGACGTCGAGGGTCGGCAGCGTGACGTCCTTGCCATCGCCGCTCATCCAGTCGGTCAGCGGCACCGCCTGCTGGTAGCGGAAATGCGTGCCGATCAGATCGGAATCGTTGACCCAGGCGTCGTAGACATTGCGCCCCGACTGCATCTGCGTCTGGACCTTCTCGACGACGTCACCCTCCTGGATCAGGTCGTGCTTGAGCCTGATGCCGGTGATCTCGCTGAACGCCTTGGCCAGCGTTCCCGCCTCGTATTCATGCGTGGTGATCGTCTCCGAGACGACGTTGATCTCCTGGCCGCGATAGGGCTGCGCCGCCTTGATGAACCAGTCCATCTCCGCCATCTGCTGATCCTTGGTCAGCACCGAGGGCTGGAACTCGTTGTCGATCCAGCGCCGGGCAGCATCGGCCTGGGCGCGCACCGACGTCGACAGGTAGGGCGCGGCCACGACGGCCGACGTTCCCGCGACGAATGCTCTTCTATTGATCTTGATAGCCATCGTCTTCTCCTTGGGGATCTCCTGCACGTCCCGTTGGCCGGGTTTTCTTGAATGTGGCGTCAGACGTATCGGAACACTCCGATCGCCCAGACGAACGACAGAAGCGTCGCGCCCCAGAGCACGGAGGCGCCGCCGCCGGCGATCCACACAAGGTGGATGATCGCCGCGCTGAGGATCGAGAGAAACAGGCGGTCGCCGCGCGTCGTGCCGATGCGCAGAACCCCCGCCCGCTCCGCCTCGGGGCGACGGACGGCGAGCACGGTCATGACCGCGAGCGTCGCGAACAGCGCGGCAAACAGCAGAGCGGTCTGCCAGGTCCAGGCCATCCAGGCGAAGGTCTGCGCGAACCAGTCGGCCATCACACCCTCCCGAGGGCAAAGCCCTTGGCGATGTAGTTGCGGACGAACCAGATGACGAGCGCGCCGGGGATGAGGGTCAGCACGCCGGCGGCGGCGAGCAGGCCCCAGTCCATGCCGGCGGCGGAGGCCGTGCGCGTCATGATCGAGGAGATCGGCTTGTTGTTGGTCAGCGTGCGCGCCAGCAGAAGCTCGACCCAGGAGAACATGAAGCAGAAGAAGGCGGCGACCCCGATGCCGCTGGCGATCAGCGGCGTGAAGATCTTCACGAAGAAGCGCGGGAACGAATAGCCGTCGATATAGGCGGTTTCGTCGATCTCGCGCGGCACGGAGGACATGAAGCCCTCCAGGATCCACACCGCCAGCGGCACGTTGAACAGGCAGTGGGCGAGCGCGACCGCGAGCGGCGTGTCGAACAGGCCGATCGCCGAATAGAGATTGAAGAAGGGCAGCGCGAAGATCGCCGGCGGCGCCATGCGGTTCGACAGCAGCCAGAAGAACAGGTGCTTGTCGCCGACGAAGCGATAACGCGAGAAGGCATAGGCTGCCGGCAGCGCGACGCCGATCGACAGGAGCGTGTTGATCACCACATAGGTCAGCGAATTGACATAGCCCATGTACCAGGACGGGTCGGTGAAGATCTTCTCGTAGTTGCGCAGCGTGAAGGTCTGCGGATAGAGCGAGAAGACCGAGGTGATCTCATTGTTGGTCTTGAAGCTCATGTTGACGAGCCAGTAGATCGGCAACATGAGAAAGACGAGATAGAGGATGAGGATGGCGCGGCTGCCTCTCATGGCTCGCCCTCCCGCGGCGCCTCGCCCTGGGTCATGACGGTGTAGAAGACCCAGCAGACGGTGAGCACGATGACATTGTAGATGATCGACAGCGCCGCGGCCTTGCCGAGGTCGAACTGGCCGAGGGCGATCTTGACGAGATCGATCGACAGGAAGGTGGTCGTGTTGCCCGGGCCGCCGCCGGTAACGACGAAGGGCTCGGTATAGATCATGAAGCTGTCCATGAAGCGCAAAAGCACGGCGATCAGCAGCACGCGGTTCATCTTCGGCAGTTCGATCGTGCGGAACACCGCCCAGCGCGAGGCGCCGTCGATCTTGGCAGCCTGGTAATAGGCGTCGGGAATGGATTTCAGGCCGGCATAGCACAGGAGCGCGACGAGGCTCGTCCAGTGCCAGACGTCCATCACGATGATGGTAACCCAGGCCGCCAGGATGCCGTTGGCATAGTTGTAGTCGATGCCGAGCCGGTTCACGACATAGCCGAGCAGGCCGATGTCGCCGCGCGCGAAGACCTGCCAGATGGTGCCGACGACATTCCATGGAATGAGCAGCGGCAGTGCCATCAGGACCAGCGTCCAGGCCACCCCGCGGCCCGCCTTCGGCATGGAGAGCGCCACCATGATGCCGAGCGGCACCTCGATGGCGAGCACGATGGCCGAGAACAGGAGGTTGCGGCCGAGTGCGTCGTAGAAGCGCTGGCCGACAGATGAACTTGGATCGAGCACCTCCTGGAACCAGCCGATGCCGTTCCAGAAGAACTGGTTGTTGCCGAACGTATCCTGGACCGAATAGTTGACGACGGTCATCAGCGGGACCAGCGCGTTGAACGCGACCAGCAGGACGACCGGCAGGACCAGGTACCAGGCGCGGTTGTCGGCGATCTTCTGCATGGATCAGGCCTCCTCCGCCGGGTCGACCAGCCTTCCGTCCACGTAGATGTTGATGCGCCGGGCATCGAGCAGCACCGACACGGCCTCGCCCGCCGGCTCGAACCCTTCCGGGACGGTGACCGCGGCCGGCGCGCCGGCCACCGCGACCCGCGCGAGCCTGACGCGGCCGAGGTCCTCGATGCGCAGCAGCCGCGCGGCAAGGCCCGCCCCGGCCGGGCCGAGCCGGGCATGGTCGGGCCGGATGCCGAGCTCCACCCGGCCATCGAGCCGGCCATAGCGGCGGGCAAGCGACACGGCCGCGCCGCCGATGACGGCCTCGGCGCCCGACACGGCGCAGGGAATGAAGTTCATGCCCGGCGAGCCGATGAAATTGCCGACGAAAGCGTGGGCCGGCCGCTCGAACAGCTCCGCCGCGGTGCCCGCCTGCAGCACCCGGCCCTCGGACATGACCACCACCGTATCGGCAAAGGTCAGCGCCTCGGTCTGGTCGTGCGTGACGTAGATCATGGTGACGTCGAGCTGGCGATGGATCACCTTCAGCTTCGAGCGCAGTTCCCATTTGAGATGCGGATCGATGACGGTGAGCGGCTCGTCGAACAGGATCGCCGACACGTCGGAGCGGACGAGGCCGCGGCCGAGCGATATCTTCTGCTTGGCATCGGCGGTGAGCCCGCGCGCCTTGCGGTCGAGGTCGCGCGTCAGATCGAGCAGATCGGCGATCTCGGCCACGCGCCGCTTGATGCCGGCCGGGTCCATGCGCCGGTTCTTCAACGGAAAAGCGAGGTTCTCGCCGACCGTCATGGTGTCGTAGACGACGGGAAACTGGAAGACCTGGGCGATGTTGCGCTGGACGGTCGTCTCCTCCGTCACGTCGCGGCCGTCGAACTTCAGCCGGCCGCGGGTGGGCGAAACCAGGCCGGAAATGATGTTGAGCAGCGAGGTCTTGCCGCAGCCCGAAGGACCGAGCAGGGCATAGGCGCCGCCATGGCGGAAGGTGAAGTCGAGCTCCTTCAGCGCCCAGTCCGCCGCCGCCTCGCCCGGATTGGCGAGATAGGAATGGGCGAGCCGCTCCAGGGTGATCGCGGTCATCGCACGCCCTCCCCGGCCGCCGGCCGCCGGTCGACACGCGTGCCGCCGGCATCGAACAGGAAGGCGCGCTGCGGATCGAGCCAGCAGGTGATCGGCTGATCGGGCTCGAGCAGGCGCACGCCCGGGGCCAGCGCCACCAGCAGGTGATCCCCGGCCGCCAGGTGGACGAAGCTTTCCGAGCCGGTGATCTCGGAGACGCGCACCGTCGCGGGCAAGGCCAGCGCGCCTGCGGCGAGCGGATCGAGCGAGAGCTGGTGGGGGCGGAAGCCGAGGACGTAGCCGCCGTCGGCGACGTCGGCGAAACGCCCGGCCGGCAGCCGGCCGAAGGGGCCGAAGTCGAGCTCGGCACCACGCTTCGCCGCGGCGATGGCGTTGAGCGGCGGATCGGAGAAGACCTCGGCGGTGATCCGGTCGTGCGGCTCGCGATAGACCTCGCCCGACGGGCCGAACTGGGTCAGCCGCCCTTCATGGAGGGTCGCGGTGGCGCCGCCCAGCATCAGGGCTTCGGCCGGCTCCGTTGTGGCATAGACGAAGATCGCGCCGGACGCTTCGAAGATGCGCGGCAGCTCCTCGCGCAGTTCCTCGCGCAGCTTGTAGTCGAGATTGGCGAGGGGCTCGTCCATCAGCACGAGATCTGCGCCCTTCATGAGGGCGCGGGCGATGGCGGTGCGCTGCTGCTGGCCGCCGGAAAGCTCGAGCGGCATGCGCTTCAAATAAGGTTCGAGCCTCAGCAGCCGCGCCGCCGAGGCGACGCGCGCCTCGATCTCGCCGCGCGCGACGCCCTTCACCCGCAGCGGCGAAGCGATGTTCTCGAACACGCTCATCGAGGGGTAGTTGATGAACTGCTGGTAGACCATCGCGACGTTGCGCCGCTGCACCGGCACGCCGGTCACGTCGACGCCGTCCATCAGGACCCGGCCGGAGGTCGGCATGTCGAGGCCCGCCATGATGCGCATCAGGCTGGTCTTGCCGGCCAGCGTCGCGCCGAGCAGCACATTGAGGCTGCCGCGTTCCAGTCGCATCGACACCGCGTCGAGATGCCGGGCCGTGGCCACGAACTTCGACACGGTATCGAGGACGAGACTCATGTCAGGCTCCCCGCCTCACTGGTTCGCCGTGCGTCTGCGGCCGCCCGGCGAGGAAGCGCTCCAGCGCTATGATCTCGCCCGGCTGCATCCTGAGGCCAAGCTTCGACCGGCGCCAGAGGATGTCGGCGGCGGTGACAGCCCATTCGCGTTCGACGAGATAGGTCACCTCCGCCTCGGTCAGCGTCGCGCCGAAATCGCGGCCGAGATCCTCCCGCCGCCGCGCCGCGCCGAGGATGGCCCGCGCCCGCGTGCCGTATGAGCGGGCGAGCCGCGCGGCATGGGCGGGCTCGAGGAAAGGATAATCGGCCCGCAATCCCGCCGCGAGGCTCTCCCGGCCACCAATGGCGAAGTCTCCGCCGGGGAGCGCGGCGTGCGCCGTCCAGCCCACGCCGAGCTTGCCGGCGCCGATGCCGAGCTTGGCCAGCGCCTCCTCGGCGAGCCGGCGATAGGTTGTGATCTTGCCGCCGAAGATCGACAGGAGCGGCGGCTCCCCGGCGGCCGCGTCGAGCTCGAAAACATAGTCGCGGGTCGCGGCACGCGCCTCGCTCGCGCCGTCGTCGTAGAGCGGCCTGACGCCCGAATAGCTCCAGACGACATCGGCCGGCTTCACCGGCTCGCGGAAATAGACGCTCGCCGCCTCGCACAGATAGGCGATCTCGGCCTCGGTCGCGGCGACGGCGGAAGGATCGCCGTGGTAATCGAGGTCGGTGGTGCCGATCAGCGTGTAGTCGCCTTCATAGGGAATGGCGAAGACCACGCGGCCATCGGCCGTCTGGAAGATGTAGCAGCGCTCGTCGGCAAACAGCTTCGGCACGACGATGTGCGAGCCCTGAACGAGCCGGACCTTGGCGCCGGCGGCCATGCCGAGCCGACCCGCCAGCACCTCGGCGACCCAGGGGCCGGCGGCGTTGACCAGCATGCGCGCCGAGACGATGTCGCGCGCGCCTGTCCTCATGTCCTCGAGCGTGACGCGCCAGCTCCCTGCGGTCCGTTCGGCGCCGACCATGCGCGTGCGGGTGCGCACCACCGCGCCGCGATCGGCGGCGTCGCGGGCGTTGAGGACGACGAGACGGGCGTCGTCGACCCAGCAGTCGGAATATTCGAACCCCTTGCGGAACAGGCCGGGCTTCAGCGGCGCGCCGGCCGGATCCTGCGTCAGATCGAGCGTTCGGGTCGCGGGCAGCAGCTTGCGGCCGCCGAGATGGTCGTAGAGGAACAGGCCGAGACGCAGGAGCCAGGCCGGACGCAAGCCGGAATGATGCGGCAGCACGAAGCGCAGCGCCCCGATGACATGCGGCGCGATGGCCCAGAGCACCTCACGCTCCTGCAGCGCATGCCGGACCAGGTTGAACTCGTAATATTCGAGATAGCGCAGGCCGCCATGGATCAGCTTGGTGGAGGCCGAGGACGTGCCGCTCGCCAGATCGTCCATTTCGACCAGGCAGACGCTGAGATCACGCCCGACGGCATCGCGCGCGATGCCGCAGCCGTTGATGCCGCCGCCAATCACCAGGATGTCGAACTGCTCCTGCACGCGCGCCCCCACCGCGACCCGATGGCGCGATCCTCAACCAGACAAAGCTTAAAACGAAGGTTAAAACGAAAGCAAGTGAAAACGAAAACGAATGGTCGCGGCTCAGTCGATATCCTGCTGCGCCAGCAGGCCTTCGGGATCGGCCTCCCTCACCTCGACCTGCGCCTCCCGGCACATCTGGCGGATCTCGTCCGAAGGAATGGCGTCGGTGACGAAACTGTCGATCTGGCTCATATGGCCGATCCGCACCGGTGCCTTGCGGGCGAATTTGGAGCTGTCCGACACCAGGATCACCTGGCGGGCATTCTCGATGATCGCCTGGGTGACCAGCACTTCGCGATAGTCGAAATCGAGCAGCGTGCCGTCGAGATCGATGGCCGAGACGCCGATGACGGCATAGTCGACCTTGAACTGCCTGATGACATTGGTCGCGGCGGCGCCGACCACTGCCCCATCGGTCTTGCGCACGGTGCCGCCGGCGACGATCACCTCGATGCCGGCGTGCCGGTAAAGCTCCATGGCCACGTTGAGATTGTTGGTGATGACCAGGAGATCGTTGCGGAAGGCCAGCGCCTTCGCGACCTCCTCGGTGGTCGTGCCGATATTGATGAACAGCGAGGAGCCGTTCGGGATCAGCTCCGCCGCCGCAAGGCCGATGGCCCGCTTGGACTCGGCGGCGGCGAAGCGGCGGGCGTCGTAGGACAGGTTGGCGACACCGGAAGCGACCACCGCGCCGCCATGCACCCGCTGCAGCATGCGCCGCTCGCAAAGCTCGTTCAGATCCTTGCGCACCGTCTGCGGGGTGACGTCGAAGCGGCGCGCGAGGTCGTCGACGCCGACCCGGCCGGCAAGCCTGGCGAGGCCGAGGATTTCCGACTGGCGCGGCGACAGGTCGCTCATCATGTTCAAGACGCTGCCCCCGGCAAGCCACATCACGCGTTCATATTGACTTTCACTTATCACACATTCGAACTGTTTTCGAAATACCACCTCACGGCGGCCGGGGCACACATCCGCGCCGCCTGTCCCGGCGACGCCACAGCCGTCAGCAGGCCGAGGTCAGGGAATGAAGACCGGCGTGGTCGAAATGCGCGCCCGGAAAATGTTGCGCCGCGCCGGCGTCCCGACGAGCGTCGCGTCGGAACTTTCGATATCCAACCGCAGCCCCTGCTCGGCCAGCGCCTCGGCCACCTGGTTGAGTGCGGCGATCGCGACGATCAGCTTGTCGCGGAGCTCCTGATCGATCGTATGCATGACGTGCCCGCCCTGCCTCGCGGCCCGGCCGACCGGCCGGGCTGGTCCGTCAACGCTGCGCCGATCCGCAATGTTCCACGCCCGCCGGGGCTGCGAGAAGGCTCCGCGGACAAGTTCCCGGTAATGGGGCGATCCCGTCATGCGCCGCCGCCGTGCCGCCATATTGGACGGCTCTGTCTCCTCCCCGCGCCGGCCGACCATGCAGCGAGCGGACCGCTGTCAGGGCGAGGCAGCCGGCCTCGAAAAGGATGGATCGACGTGCCCCGCAGCCTTTCCCGCAGACCGTTACGTTGCGCCGTCGCGGCGCTCGCTCTCGCCACGCCCCTCGTCATCGCAGCAGCAGCCTGCGCGGATGACGGCGATGCCCGCCTGCGCGGCGCGGTCGATGCCGCGATAAGGCCGCTGATGGCCGAGCACGACATCCCGGGCATGGCGGTCGCGGTGACCGTCGACGGCCGCTCCTCGGTCTTCACCTATGGCGCCGCCTCGCGCGAGACCGACAGGTCGGTGGACGGCGCGACGCTGTTCGAGATCGGCTCAGTGAGCAAGACCTTCACCGCAACGCTTGCCGGCTACGCACAGGTGCTCGGCAAGCTGTCGCTCGACGACCATCCGAGCCGCTACCTGCGCGACCTGCGGGGCAGCGCCATCGACCGGGCCACCCTTCTGCATCTCGGCACCTATACGGCGGGAGGCCTGCCGCTGCAGTTTCCGGGCGAGGTTGCCGATACCGCGCAGATGACCCGGTATTTCCGGCAGTGGCGGCCCGATGCGGCACCGGGCACGCAGCGGCGCTATTCCAATCCGAGCCTCGGCCTGTTCGGCCATCTCGCGGCCCGCGCATTCGGGCGCGATTTCAGCCAGGCGATGGAAAGCGAGGTCTTCCCGCGCCTCGGCCTGCGCAACAGCCATGTCCGCGTGCCGCAGGAGGCGCGCGCCAACTATGCCTGGGGCTATGCGCGGGAAAACCGGCCGATCCGCGTCAATCCAGGGCTGTTCGCGGCGGAAGCCTATGGGGTTAAGACGACGGCGGGCGACCTGATCCGCTTCGTCGAGGCCAATATCGACCCGAGCCGGCTCGAGGAGCCGATGCGGCGCGCAGTCCAGGCCACCCATATCGGCTACTTCCGGACCGGCGACATGGTTCAGGGGCTCGGCTGGGAGCAATATGCCTATCCGATCACGCTGGATCGGCTGCTGGCGGGTAACGGCCGGGCCTTGAACGCCGATCCGGCGGCCGCGCTGATGCCGCCGCAGGCCCCGACCGGCCCGACCCTGTTCAACAAGACCGGCTCGACCAACGGGTTCGGCGCCTATGTCGCCTTCGTGCCGGCACGGCGGATCGGCCTTGCCATGCTGATGAACCGCAACGTCCCGATACCGGCGCGGATCAAGGCGGCCCATGCGATTCTCGAACGGCTCGGCGAGGCGAGTCGGCAGTAGCCGGTCCCATTCTCTCTCCATTCGCCGCTTGCCGGCCGCTCACCCCGTCAGTGCATCCGGCAGCGCCGCTTGATCGCCTCGGCATAGGGTTTCAGCGGCGTCAGGTCGAAGGTCTGTTCGACGCCCGCGAACTGAATGAACAGGCGATCGGCACCGGCAATGTCGTGCAGCAGCGCCTCGGCATAGCGGGCGCCGACATAGGCCGTGCGGCCCGGCGCCGTCCAGGCGATCGGCCGCATCGGCCCGTCGTCGACCTGGTAGGATCCTTCGAGCGTCTCGTTGCGGCCCCGGACGATCTGGAAGCCGACGGCATAGGAGACGAAGACGCCGGTGTCGCTGCAGACGGCGGTGAACTTCTCCCCCGAACTGCGGTAGGTCATGTCCAGCACCGCACTGCTGCCCGGCCGTGCCGCAATGTCCTGCACCATCCATTGCGCCCGGGCGCTGCCGATGGTCAGCATCAGCAAGGACAAGGCGGCCAAAATACAGCGATACGACACGATCACGTCTTGATTCACTCACGGCGAATTCATGGCCCCCCCAGGATCGGGCCGCGCCACAGGCTAGATGAACGCACCATGGTCAGTCGAGTGCGGCTGCGGACATGACCGCCATACGCAACGGCGCGCCACGCGCCCCTGACTGGGGCCTGAGGAACCGAAACGGCAGGCAAACGTTGCCTTCTCCGAGAAAACCGATCAACGGCGCCGGAATCGCGTGCCTTTGACTGGTTCGGCCCGTCTTTTTGTCGAAAGGAGATTGTCATGGTCGATACTGCTTCCGTCGCCAAGCGCGCTGCCGCAGCCAAGGCGGAGGTCGAGGACGCGGTCGAGCGGGCCGCCGCCGCCGGAGCCGCGGCCCGCGACGCGGCGGCGGAGACGGCCGAGAGCGCCGCGGCCACTGTCGCCGCCAAGCTGAAAGCCGCCGGCATCGATACCGACGTCATGGCCGAGGCGGCGAAGGGGCAGGCGAGCGAACTGCAGCGGCTTCTCGCCGAGGAGCTGAGGGCGCGGCCGCTGCGCAGTCTCGGCATTGCCGCCGCGATCGGCCTGATCGTCGGCCTGATGACGGCGCGCTGACATGTTGAGGGCCATCGGCACGCTCGCCATCGGCGAAGCCGGGCAGTCGATCCGCAGGAGCCTCCTCGTGCGCGGACTGCAGGTGCTCGCCGGGCTGGTCGTGCTCATCGCCTTGGGCTTCGCGCTCGCCGCTCTCTACATCGTGTTGGCGACCCGTTTCGACCCGGTGGTCGCCAATCTGATCATTGCCGGCGGGCTCTGCGCATTGGCGGCGATCATCCTGGCGGTCGCGGCCTTCATCCGGTCGCGGCCGCGCAAGCCGAGCCCCGCCGCCACCACGGCCCTTGCGCTGGCGCCGGTCGCGGCGAGCGCCCTCGCCTCTAAGCCTGGCCTGCGGGCCGCGGCGCTCGGCGGCATCCTGCTGCTCGGCGCGGCGGTCGGACGCCATCTCGGCCGCTGATCACCGCGATCGAAGGCGCTTCGCTCCGCCACCAGGAGCGGAGCCGGCTGCGGCCGGCCGTCGTCAGGCGCCGGAACCGGCGCCGTCGTCACGCATCACATTGGCCGCGCGGAGCAGCGCCGGGCGGAGCATTTCCAGCACCAGCGCCTCGATGACCGCACCGGAAAACGGCTTGCCGACGAAGCGGGCGAATTGCAGGGCCTCCGGCAGATCGGCGGGCAGCGAGGCCGAAGCGAAGGCGAAGGGCGTGCCCCGCGCGGCCAGCATGGCGGCGAGGGCAAAGGTCTTGCCGCCGACCACATCGATGTCGAGCAGGACAAAATCGAGCGGCCCCGCGGCCGCCGCGGCGGCCGAAGCGAGCGAACCGGCGATCAGGACCTCGACCGCGCCGCTCAGGGCGTCGGTCACCACCGCCTCCAGTTCGATAGCGATGAACGGATCGTCCTCGACGATCAGGATTCTGGGGTTACCCAACGGTCTGCCCTCCCGCGAGCCCCGCATCGTGCCGCGGCCGGCGGATAGTCTCCGAGATAGCTCAGAACACGCTTATTGGCTATCTTTGGGATGACCTGCCCGGCGCGGCAGCCGTGCAGGGGCGGAAGGCCGGCCGAGCCGCGCGCCGCCATCGAAGCCGGAGCGGGAGAAGCGCCATGGCTGTCGTCAACGTCATCTTCGTCGCATCGATCATCTTGTTCGTCATCGCCACCGCGATGGGCTTCCTGGCCGGCCTCAAGGGCGGCCTCCGCCACTGAGCTCAATCCCCGCCGCGCATCTGTGCATTGCCGCGGAACCAACTGCGGTTGCTGGCGTTTTCCCGATATCGTCAATGCCCCAACGGGAGATGCCGCATGTTCGGCTGGGCCATCATCTTCCTCCTTGTCGCACTGGTCGCCGCGGCACTCGGCTTCGGCGGCCTTGCCGGAACGGTCGTCTCGGCCGCGCAGATCGTCTTTTTCGCCGCCTTGGTCGCCTTTGCGATCTCAGCCCTCAGCGGCCTCGTTTCACGATCCTGATTACGCCCCGCAACGCGCCAGGCACGCGCCGCGGCCGGGTGGCATCACGCCGCCTCCCGGCCCGCCCGGCGATCGAAGAACAGGGCCTGACTCACCGCCGCCTTCACCGCGTCCTGCTGGAACGGCTTGGTGATGAGGAAGGCCGGCTCGGGACGCTCGCCGGTCAGCAGGCGCTCCGGATAGGCCGTAATGAAAATCACCGGCAGGGAGATCGACCGGAGGATTTCGTTGACCGCATCCAGGCCGGAACTGCCGTCGGCAAGCTGAATGTCGGCGAGGACAAGGCCCGGCTTCTTGGCCGCCACCAGGGCCAGCGCTTCCTTATGGGTGCGAGCGACCCCGGTGACCCGATGGCCGAGTTCCTGGACCATCGCCTCGATGTCGAGCGCGATGATCGGTTCGTCCTCGATGATCAACACGTCGGTTGCGACCTGCTCGGCGATTTCGCGTCCGGCCCGATCGAGCAGATCGGCCGTCTCCACCACCGGCATGTTGAGGATGGTGGCCACCTCGCCCAGGCTGAAGCCCTCGACCGTGCGCAACAGGAAGGCCTGGCGCGAGCGCGGGGTGAGCGCGTCGAGATTGCGATCCGCGGCGGAAGCGCCGGCCGCCGCCGCGTCGCTGCTTTCCGCCGTGCCGCGGTCCAGAAAAAGCCGATAGAGCGCAACCCTCTCGCCGAGATCACGTTCAAAGATCGAAGGATCTGCGACCAGAGCCTCGAGCGTCGTCATCACCCGGGCATCGCCATCGGCTTGGGTGCCATGCAATGCGCGGGCGAAGCGCCTCAGATACGGAAGATGTTGAGCGATATCCTTAGCGAGGGTCATGAACCGGGCTCCCGACTGCGCCGGCAAGCGACCACCGGCCACCACCATTTGGCAAGTCTTTTCTTTTTGCGCGTAAAAGGAACTTTCCGGGCGAGCCGAAGTTCCGGTGAGCGGATCGGTGTATCTGCGCCTGTCGGCGCTACGCTTCCGCGACCATCAGGTGGCTTGCGTATCATTGGCCGAAGCGATGATGAGGACGAGTATGGCGCATCCCCAGGACGAGGACCCCAACGACGAGGTCTTCGAGAACGAACCGGTCCTCGATCAGCGCGTCCAGGAGGCGATCGGCCGTTCGCTGAAAGCCCATTACGACGACCTCGTCAAAGCGCCGATCCCCGATCGCTTTCTGGTTCTTCTCGCGGAACTCGAGGCCAAGGAGCTCCAGGCCAAGCCGGAGGGTGAAGCGGATGAGCGATGATCGCTTCCGCGACGGCCTGGTTGCCGAAATTCCCAATCTGAGGGCATTCGCCGCTTCGCTGTCCGGCTCGATGCAGCTTGCCGACGACCTGGTCCAGGACACGCTCCTGAAGGCCTGGTCCAACGCTGACAAGTTCGAGCCCGGCACCAGCCTCAGGGCCTGGCTCTTCACGATCCTGCGCAACACCTATTTTTCGCTCTACCGCAAGCGCGGGCGAGAGATCCAGGATACCGACGGCGCCTATACCGAACGCCTCTCGGCCCAGGGGAACCAGGAAAGCCACCTGGATCTGGCCGATTTCCGCAAGGCCTTGGCCACCCTGCCCGACGAGCAGCGCGAAGTGCTGATCATGGTCGGCGCGAGCGGACTGTCCTATGAAGAGACGGCGGAAATCTGCGGCGTCGCCGTCGGCACCGTGAAGAGCCGAGTCAACCGCGCGCGCGCCAAGCTGGCCGAACTGCTGCAGATCCACGGTGCGGATGACTTCGGACCGGACCGCCGAACGGCGGCCGCGCTGCAAGGGTCTTCCGGCTCCGGCTCCGATACCTGAACGAAACCCGCCGCAGATGAACCTGTCGCAATTCCAGACCGTCCGTGGCCGCCTGATCGGGCTGCTGGTGCTGATCGCGATCCCCATGGCCCTGCTGGCGGCCATTGCGGCCGCGACCACCTACCGCACGGTTCTCGGCTCGATCGAGAACCGCCAGTTGGAGGCGGCGGCGAACTATGCGGTGCGCACGCGCATCTGGTACGACGGTTCGCTGCGGGGCCTGATCGCGACGGTCGCGGGCGTCGAGGCGGCCAGCGCAAGCAACGCGCAATGCGGCGGCTTCGACCGGCAGGTCCTGGCGGGAACGCAGAACTACCAGGCGCTGCGCCTGCGGTTCGCCGACGGGACGTCGTGCCTGGCCTCGCGCAATCCCGCCCTGACGGCGGCCGCGCTCGACAGCATGGCCGCGACCTTGACCTCCCAGCCGGTCGTGCAGGATCCGCCCGATGCGACGTCGGTGACCGCGCGCTACGACTATGTCGATTTCGGCGACGAGCATTTTCTCGCCATTCATGCGACCGGCACCGGCGCCTCCGGCATCGGCTGGGAGGCGCTCTACGTCACCGACACCGGAGCTCTCGACCGCGCCTTCGATCTCGGGGCGCTGGCCTCCGGCACGATCGTCGGCCTCGTCGGACGCGGCGATCAGGTGCTGGTCGTGCGTGGCGCCGACAAGCAGAACAGCGGCTGGCTGCCGGAGGAAACCGACAGTCAGAGCGGCGCCCACTTCAACGCGACCAGCCGCGACGGCACCGAGCGCTCCTATACGGTGCAGCGGATCGCCGAACCGGATCTCTACGTGCTGGCAAGCTTCGACCAGACGGCGACGCTGGCCGCACAAACCCAGTTCCTGGCGCTGCTGATCATTCCGCTGGCGACGCTCGCCCTGCTCTGCGCCGTCTATCTGCACGCGATCCACAATCACATCCTGCGCTGGCTGCGCGGCATCGAGACCGCCGCGCGCCGCGAGGAGCACAGCTCCACCGCGTTCACGGCGCGCGCCCTGGTGGCCGACGAGATGCCGACCGACATCAAGAGCGTGGCGGTCGCCTTCAACGACATGGTCGATGCCCAGGAACAGCGCCAGCAGGCGCTGCAGACGGCGCTCGACAGGAACCGGCTGCTGGTTCGCGAACTGCATCATCGGGTGAAGAACAGCCTGCAGATCGTGCAGAGCTATCTCTCGCTGTCGAAACGCAACCAGTCTGCCGAAGCTGGCGCCGCACTGGCCGAGGCCGAGTGCCGCGTGCAGGTCCTGGCCATTGCCTATCGGTTCGCCCTCGCCGAGGGCGAAATGCATGCCGTGCGCGTCGACGCCTTCCTCGACGAGGTGCTGGCGACCATTTCGCGGCTGCTGACCCGGCCGGGCCAGACCGTCGAAGGGCAGATCAGCTCGCAGGCGAGCCTGCCGATCGACCGGGTCATTCCGCTCGGCCTGCTCGTCGTCGAGGTGGTCTCGCACTGCCTCTGGACGCTGTCCAACGTCAGGGTGAACGCCACGGTGGTCGACCTGCCGGAGCCTTCGGCGCTCGAACGCGTGTTCGAGCTGAAACTCTCAGCCGACCGGGAGGTGGCACTCGGCCCGCAGCCGAAAATGCTGGCCGGCCTTGCCATGCAGATCCAGGCGACCCAGCCGATTCCGGCGGCCGCCGCCGAGCTCGGCACCTGGCAGGTCGCGACCTGAGGCCGCCGCTCAGCCGCCCGTCCCGAGCCGCAGCATGCGCCAGAGGGCGCTGGTCGCCGGCTCCGCGGTGAGCCTTGCGCCGGCCTCCTGCCGCTCCAGGACGATCTTGCGGTCGTGGAAGGCTTCGAGACCCGGCCGATGGCCGACGCTGATCACCGTCGCCTCGGCGAGATCCTCGCGCAGCAATTGCAGCAGGTCCGCCTGGCTGTCCTCGTCGAGCGCCGAGGTCGCCTCGTCCATGACGATGATGTCGGGTTTGTGGATCACCAGCCGCGCAAAGGCGATGCGCTGGCGCTCGCCGCCCGACAGGGTCCGATCCCAGCCGTCCTCATCGTCGTCGAGATGTTTGCCGAGATAGCCGAGGCCGCACCGTTTCATCGCGGCGAGGATCGCGGCATCCTGGATGGGACGGTCGGCATGGGGATAGAGCATGACCTCGCGCAGCGTCGCGACGGGAATGTAGGGTTTCTGCGGCACGAAGGCGATGATCTGGCCCGGCGGCACGGTGATCGAACCGGAGCCCCAGGGCCAAAGCCCGGCCAGCGCGCGGATCAGCGTGCTCTTGCCGGTACCGCTGGCGCCGGTGATCAGCACCTTCTCGCCTCGCGCGATGACCACCGAGGCATCGGCGATGACCACGCGGCCATTGCGGTGGGCCAGCGAGAGGTTTTCGATATGGATGGCCTTGTCCGGGCTGATGCCGAGCTCGATCTCGCCCTCGCCGGCCATGATCGAACCCATGTCGAGGTCTTCGAGCGCCTCCACCAGCTCGTCGACACGGGTCAGCGACGCATACCATTCGGCCAGGCGCACGAAATTGTCGACGAACCAGATGAGCGCCGACTGCACAGCACTGAAGGCGGCGGCAACCTGCATGACCGCGCCAAGCGAAAGCTCGCCGGCGAGATACTTCGGCGCCACCAGCAAGAGCGGGATGATCGGGAACAGCGCGCCATTGCTGTTGAGCACCAGCGCGATCACGCCCTGCTGCCGGACGATCGCCAGCCAGGCCGAGAACAGCTGGCGATAGTTGTCGTGGACGGAAGCGCGCTCGTCGTCGTCGCCGCGGATCAGCGCGATGCTCTCGGCATGCTCGCGCAGCCGGGTCATCTCGGCGCGGAACTCCGCCTCCATCTGGTTCTTGTGGGCCACCCGACGCACCAGCGGCCGCCCGGTCAGGTAGGCGCTGAGCGAGGCGATCACCGCGTAGAGGATCGCGGCGATCGCCATGTAGAAAGGAATGACGATCACGGTGCCGCCGACAGGCACGCTGATCGAGCCCGCCACCTGCCAGAGGATGGCGGCGAAGGTGATCGCCGTCACCGTCGCGGTGATCAGGCCCAGGGCAAATTCGACCAGCGGCTCGATCGCGAGGCGCACATCCTCGGCAATGCGGAATTCCGGCGCGGTCTGTTCCTCGTCGACCAGCGTCATGCGGTAATAGCGCTGGTCGGCGATCCACCAGCCGGCGAGATGCAGGGTCAGCCATCGCCGCCAGCTGACCTGCAGCAGCATGCGGGCCACCACCACGCCGGACAGGGCCATGGCGTAGCCGACGACGATGATGGGAACCCAGGAGACCGCCGTCAGGACCTCGGCCGCGGATTTGTGGTCGAGGGCGTCGAAGAACAGTCTCTGCCAGGCATTGAGGCCGACCAGCGCGCCGAGCTGCGCGGCCACGAAGACCAGGACCAGCACCGTCAGGGCCCAGGCCCTGAGCCGTGTGCGGCCGCGCCAGAACCCCAGCGCCATGCGGAAGAATTCAGAAGCTCGCCTGCGTCTGCCCGATGCCGCTTCGGACCGTTGAGGGTCGCCGTTCTCCGTCATCAACACCACCGGTTGGCCGTATGTCGCAGCCGCCCCCGACGCGAGCTAGGGGTCAACGTCCGGCACGACGCCGGGGTTCCCCCGACGGCATGCGGACCGGCCATTCAGGTCGCGCGGGGTCATTTTTTGGCCTGCGTGCGGCCATCCGGCGCCGTCATGCTGTAGAGTGTCGGCGCGGCCCTCTCGATGACTCGCCGCCGGAGCGCGCAATGCATATCCGCTATGGTTTTCGGCTGGAGGTGGTCACCGAGGCCTCGGCCCCTGTCGCCGTGATGCTCGACATTCACCCGAGCCGCCGCCACGACCTCACGCAGGCCGATGACCTCGTCGCGACCGCCCTCGCCGATCCGGGCGCGCCGGTTCCGCAGACGATCCATGTCGATCGTTTCGGCAACCTGCGCCGCGACCTCGTCGTCCCGGCCGGCGGGCTGTCGCTGACTGGCGGCGGCGTGATCTTCGACCCGGGCTTTCCCGATACGACGGCGCCGGCCGCCGGCGAAACGCCGCGCGACGCCCTGCCCGTCGAGGTGCTGCCCTTCCTCGAAGCCAGCCGTTTCTGCGACGGCGCACCACTCGCAGCGGAGGCCCGGCACGTGGTCGCCGCGGTGGCACCGGGATGGCGACGCGTCCAGGCCATCACCGGCATGGTGCACCGGCGGCTCGGCTTCGGCGAGCGCTATGCCCGCGAGGGCCGGACCGCCGCGGAGGCCTTTCACGAGCGGGTCGGCGTGGCGCGCGACTTCGCCCATGTCGCCATCGCCCTCTGCCGTGCGCTCGGCATCCCGGCGCGCTACGTCACCGGCTACCTGCCCGAGATCGGCACGAGCCCCATGCCCGGCCCGATGCGCTTTCACGCCTGGTTCGAAGCCTTTCTCGATGGCCATTGGTACACTTTCGATGCGCGCCACAACGTCCCGCGCATCGGCCGCATTCCCATCGGCTTCGGCCGGGATGCCGCCGACGTGCCGGTCGTCGATGCCGCGGCGGCGGCGGTGACGACCAGGCTCGAGGTGACCGCCGAGGAGATCCGCGGCCAGCGCTTCCCGGTCAGCCCGGAAGATCGCCGCGCCCACGCCGCCGAAACGGCCTCGCGCAGGCGCCGCACCGACGGCTGAGGCTGCGTGCCGGCGGGCGGCGCGCCGGATCGGACGTTCAGTTGCTGTTGAGCACACCGGCAAATGTTCAAATCGAAAGCCCGGTGGCAACCCTTTGATGACGAGTGGAGTTTTCAATGTGCCCGACGCGGCCGCCCTGCGGGCGGGCCGTGACAATCACATGCGCTCCACGAGCTCGCGATCCAATCGGCGCGGCGGGCGCGGCGCCAGGCCGGGATCGATCCGCTCATGCCCTTTGCCTCCCTCGACCATCTGCCACTGCCGGAACCGCTCAGCCCGCACGAGCTGCCGGCGGTTCTTGCTCAGCAGATCGGCCGAAAACCAGCCGACTTCGCCATTTTTTTCGATTTCGACGGAACACTGGCCGATATTGCCGACACGCCCGAGGAGGTCGTGCTGCCGCCCGGGCTCGCGACCGACCTCACCCATCTGCAGCAGGTCCTCGGCGGCGCGGTTGCCATCGTGACCGGACGGCATATTGCCGACGTCCAGCACATGATCGCCCCCGCCTGGCTGCCCGGCTCAGGGCTTCACGGCCTGGAATTCAGCTTCAACCGGGCCGCGCGGGCCGGCGCCTCGGCCGATGCGGTCGCGCCCGCCCTGCTCGCCCGCGCCGTGGCGCTCGCGGCGGACCACCCGGGCGTGCGGCTGGAATACAAAGGCCCGATCCTGGCGGTGCATTTCCGCCGGAACCCGAACGCGGCGGCGACCTTGATGAACGCCCTCGCCCATCTCCTGGCCGAGCTCGACCTCCGCCATCATCTGAAGGAAGGCCGCGCGGTGATCGAGGTGATCCCTGACGGCACGTCCAAGGCCACCGCGCTGGAAACCATCCTGCGGCGACCGCCCTTTGCCGGCCGCATCCCCGTGATGATCGGTGACGACCGCGCGGATGAAGACGCCTTCGTCGTGGCGGAGGCGGCCGGTGGCTTCGGGCTTCAGGTCGCGGGCGAACATTTCGCCGCGGACGGCGCCCATTTCGCCAATCCCGCCGCCGTCAGGGCCTGGCTTTCAGGCATTGCCGGCGCGCGGCGGTAGCTGCGCGGCACTCGGCCAGGGCAGCGGCACGCCATTGGGGATCAGCTGGGAACGCGGATCGCTGCGCGTCTCCGCGGGCCTGATCGCGTCCTTGACGGAATCCTTGCCCGGGCCGCCGCGCGGCAGCGCATCGCCGAGCCGCTGGCGCGCCTTGGCGAGCGTTGCCGCCATGCGCGCGCGGACGTGGTCACGCAGACCCGCGAGGACCGGAGGCGGAATATCCTCGCCCTCGCCGATCCCGGCGATCTCGCGCTCGATCATGTCTTCGAAGCGGGCCAAGGTCGCATCGGCCGCCGCCGGATCCCGGCGGCCCAGGGCTTCGGCGAGACGCGCAAAGCCTTCCTCTACAAACAGCCCGGTAATGGACAGGACATAAGGCCTCATCCATGGTTCGTCGTCGGTCATATGACATGCCCCTGGCGATCCCGAAAACCCGGGCTGGTCCGAACCCGGGAGGATCTCCGCATTAACGCATCCCTGGCGCCAATGTTCCAGCTTGCGGGCCGCCGGGCGTGGCCCGGCGATGGCCCTGGTCCGGCATCTTGATGGCAACGCACCGCATTCGCAAGTGACGCGCGACGGCGATCGGCCCCGGCAACCCCTTGCTTTCATGAACGGATTTTGATCACGAAGACGTGTCCGCGACCACCCGTCGCGGACACGGCCGAATATGGCGATCTGTGGACTAGCCGAGGTAGTCGTGAACCACCTCGCCGAGGTCGAGGGTGAGGTCGGCAATGATATGGGTGCCGGACAGCACCTCGAGCACCGGCAGATCGGCGACGGGGGCCAGTGCATGGGGACTGAGCTCCAGCGCGGCCGGCCCCGTCCAGGCGCCCTTCAGGTTCAGGTCCTTCAGATAGTAGCGCACCAGCTCGCAGATCCGGGGACGGCCGTCGACATGGGGCACGATCTTCAGGAGGAAACCGGGCTCGCGCAGCGCGTGCAAGGCGGTCTCGTCCGCAAGGCGGCGGTGCTTGTAGCCCATCGTGCCCGTCGCGATCCGCGCCGGGCCGAAATCGAGCGTGCCGACCAGCGTGTCCCGCTCCACCCGCAGGCTCGGCGCGGCGAGCTTTTTCGGAAAGCCCCAGAGCTCGCGCCCGCCCGAGATCGGCGGATCGTCGTCGAGGAACATGGCGTGGACATAGCCGCCGGACTGGTGGCCGCCCCTGGCGTCCGGAAACCGCACCGGAATGACCTGCCCGGATTCCGTATAGTCGCCGAAGCCGGTGGAATCCGGCATGCGAATGAACTCGTATTTGACGATCGGCTCGACGATTTCGAGCGGTTCCGGCACGACCCGCTCCAGAGCCTCGCGGCTGGTGCGATAGGTGATGATCAGGAATTCCCGATCGACGAAACGATAGGGCCCGGGCGGGAAGGACGGATTTTCCAGGGGCATGGCATAGGCGTTGGCGACGATCTCGGCAGGTTCCATCTCGGGGCATCCTTGGTCTGGTGTCAGCAGCTCAGGCGAGGTAGTCGTGGACGACCGAACCGAGATCGAGCGTGTAGTCGGCGACGAGGTGCAGGCCCGCCACGTCGCCCACGACCGGCAGGTCCGTGAGCGGCGCCAGCGCATGCGGGCCGAGCCGCAGCGCGGCGGGTCCGTTCCAGGCCCCCTTCAGACGCACGCCGCTCTTGGTGACGCGCACCAGCTCGCAGATACGCGGCCGGCCGTCGACATGCGGAATGACCTTGAGGAGGAAGCTCGGCTCGACGAAGGCCGCCTCGGCAGCGGCCAGGTCGGCATCGGCATGCTTGTAGCCCATGCTGCCGGTGGCGACGCGGATGCGGCCGAAATCGAGCGTGCCGACCAGCGTGTCGTGCTCGACGGCAAGCTTCGGCCCGGCGAGCTTCTGCGGGAAGCCCCAGAGCTCGCGGCCGCCCGAGATCGGCGGGTGGGTGTCGAGAAACATCAGCCTGACATAATTGCCGCTCTCGCCGCCCAGCCGCACGGGAATGACCTGGGCCGCGCCGCTATAGGCGCCGAAGCCCGTGGAATCGGGCATGCGCACGAACTCGATGCGCACCGTCGCATCGGTCGGTTCGAGCGGCCGCGGCACGATCCGCCGCAGCCTTTCGGGGTCGGTGCGGTAGCTGACGACGAGATATTCTCGGTCGACGAAACGGTAGGACCCGGGCGGAAACGAAGGCCGGTGCAGCGGCATGGCGAATGCGGATGCTCTGATATCCTCGGCCTTCATGAGCTCACCTCGGTGCATGGATCGGCGGCGCGGGCCGGTTCGTGGTCGCCCGCGCCAGAGATCTATGACACCGCCCGCGACAGGCCGATGTCACCTCACGAGGCGGTGTCCGCCCGCCCCGCCTGGACCTGACGCCCGCTGCGCCGGTCCTCGAGCTCCGCCCGCTGGCGCGGCAGGCAATAGGGATGCTCCGCCTGCAGGAAGGCGATGAGCTGCTCGCGGATGTCGCAGCGCAGGTCGAAGGCGCGCCCGGAATCGGACGCGGTCGCGAGAATGCGCACCTGCAGCGTGGTCGTGCCGAAATCGGTCACCTGGACGTTGACCACACGCCTGTCCCAGAGCGGAGAAGCGGCGACGATCTCGCCCACCTTCGCGCGGATCGCCGAAATCGGCGCGGTATAGTCGAGATTGATCATGACCGTGCCGATCAGCGTCGCCTCCTCGCGCGTCCAGTTCTGAAACGGCTTCTCGATGAAATAGCTGAGCGGCAGGATGAGCCGGCGCAGATCCCAGATCTTGACCACCACATAGGTCGAGGTGATCTCCTCCACCCTGCCCCATTCACCCTCGACCAGCAGCGCGTCGTCGATGCGGATCGGCTGGGTGATGGCAAGCTGGATGCCGGCGAAGATGTTCTTGAGCACCGGCTGCAGCGCAAGGCCGGCAATGATGCCCGCAGCGCCGGCCGAGGCCAGCAGGCTGACGCCATACTGCCGGACACTGTCGAAGGTCATCAGGCAGGCCGAGACAGCGAGGGCGACGATCAGGCTGGTGGCGACGCGGCGCAGGATATGGGTCTGGGTGACGTGCTTGCGGGCGGCGAGATTGTCGGTCGAATCCAGCGTGAAGCGCCGGAGATAGACCACCGTCCAGATATGCAGTGCCGTATAGGCAGCCCAGGCAACCAGGACGATGGAGGCCAGGGCGATGCCCTGCCGGAACAGCGCCGCCTGTTCCGGCGTCAGCGGCAGCAAAGGCTGAACGAGCAGGAGGCCGGCAACAATGAAAGCCAGGCGTAGCGGCCGCCGGTTGCGCGAAACGAGCGAGCGCCAGAACAGATCGCGGCCCCGGACCAGACGCGTCGCGAGGCGAAAGGCGAAGCGATGCAGCAGGACCGCCACGAGAATGGTGGCGCCGAGCAGGGCGAGGCTGATTGCCCAGGCCGGCGCAAAGTGAATGTGGTCGATGAGCTGGCGGTAACTGACCATGAGGCCCTCATGAAGCGATCGGCAGGCAGGCACCGCGGCGATGCCCGCCGAAACAACAGCCCGCGCGTCGTCGGGTTCATTCGCGGGGACGCACGCCGCAGGTCTGGTCCGGCTTTTTGCCGCTTGCCCGGCGGGCTCCGCCGGCCGACAACGCCATCGGACCATCGCTCAGGATCATAGCCCGTGAACCATCCATCGCCGACCGACGACGCGGCCTACCGGGTCGCGACCGAAGGCCCGCTCGAAAGCCTGCGCTTCGCCGGCCTGGATGCCGGACCGGACCTCCTCGTGCTCGGCGCGGTGCACGGCAACGAGGTGTGCGGACCCCGGGCGATCGAGCGCGCCGTCGCCGCGTGCCGCGCGGGCGAAGTGCTGATCCGCCGCGGCGCAGTTACCTTCGTGCCGGTCGCCAATCCCAAGGCCTATTGGCAGCGCAGCCGCGAAGGCGACCGCAATCTCAACCGCAGCCTGGCGGAGAAGCCGGTCCCGGCGGACTACGAGGACCGCATCGGCAACCGCCTGTGCGACCTGCTGCGCCGCCACGACGTCCTGCTGGACATCCACTCGTTCCGCAGCGAGGGCGAACCCTTCACCTTTTTCGGCCCGGAGGAAGGCTCCGCCGCGCTCCGCCCGTTCCGCCATGCGGCGGCGGAAGGCGCGCTCGCGGCCGCACTCGGCACGCGCGTCGCGATCCATGGCTGGCTCGAAAACTACGAACGGCTCATCGCTATCCGCAATCGCTTAGGTTTCCCGCCGGGATCGATCGCGGAGGGCTATGGCACCACCGAATATATCCGCTTCCAGGGCGGCTACGGCGTCACCCTGGAATGCGGCACCCATGACGACCCGGCGGCGATCGACGTCGGCTACCGCGCGATCGTCAACACCCTCGCCCATCTCGGTCTGACGGATGACGCGCCGGCGCCGCGGCCGGAACAGACGGTCATCCATATCGTCGACATCGTCGTCTGCGAGGCGGCCGGCGACCGGCTCGAGGGCCGCTGGCGCACCGGCGATCCAGTCGCGGCCGGCACGGTCATCGCCCGTCGCGCGAGCGGCGAAGCGGTGCATGCCCCGTCCGACGGCTTCATCATCTTCCCGCATCCGGGCGCCAGGCCCGGCGAAGGCATCTGCCATTTCGGCGTGACCAGCCGGCGCGTCATCTGACGCCACGCCTCCCGGCTATTGTTCGAGCACCAGGCTGTTCTGCGCGAATTCAAACCGGCGCAAGCGCGACAGGTAGCTCATGCCGAGCAGGTTCGTCGACAAGGTGCCGGCCGGCATGACCACAGCCGGCACGGAGGCGACCGACAGCCCCTCCACTTCGAGCCGCGGGATCGTCACCCGCCGGCCATGGGCGCGGCCGGCCGCCGTCTGCATGACCACGTCCATGCGATCGCCGGGATGGATCAGGTTGAGGTCGAGCGCGGTCTGCCAGTTCAGCGCGACGACGCTCGCGCCGGTATCGACCATCGCATCGAAGGTGCGGCCGCCGACCTTCGCCTTGACCCGGTAATGGCCGTCCCGGTCGGCAAGCACCCGGCGCGGGCCGTAAGGCGCAGGCTGCGGCGGCGGCGCGACGGCGGCGGGCGCCGGCTGGCGGACCATCTGCGCCATCAGCACGGCATAGATGTCCGGCTTGGCGATGGCCACGAGGCCGACAGGCAGCATCAACCAGTAGAAGGCCCGAGGCAGCATGGCATTGGGGCTCCGGACGCGGTGATGAACCTTATCCGCGAACGGCCTGCCGGCCCGTAAACCCAGAGCTGCATCCTCGGACAGGGTGAACGAAGGCTGAGAACGTGCGGGGCAGATGGGTCAGGGCCGCTGCCGTGACCCGCGCGTCACCGGTTGTCGCGCCGGAACAGCACCCATTCGTCGATTCGCTCGCCGCCCGGCAGCAGGCAGTCGTTCCGCTCCCCTTGCGGCGTGCGGACGGGAATGAGCCGCCCACCCCGCTCGATGCAATGAACCGAGGCCGGGTTGGCCATGGTCGGCGCCGGCCTTTCGCTGCCGCCTGCAGGCATGCAGGCTGCCAGCGCCAGCGCCGCAAGAGCCGCAGCCAGGCCAGGCCGCAGCCTCGCCGCTCGTTTCACTGGCGTCATGCCCTCACCACGTGTAGCGCAGCCCCACCGTACCACGGATCGCGTAGCTGTCGCCGAAACGGTTGAGGCTGGTGTCGACGGTGCCTTCGCCATAGAGCGCGTAGCGGCTGTCGCCCCAGCTGTAGGTGCCGCCGACGCCGATGCCGCCCATCAGCCGTTCGCCGGCGCTGATCAGCTTGGCCCCCGACACGTCGGTGCGCATGCCGCCGAGGAACTCGTAGGTGAGATTGGCGATGCCGTAGACGCGCGAGCGCGACAGGCTGCCGGATGCATCGCGCCAGCTCTGTTCGAAATCCACGGCGAGGCCGAAGCGGCTGCGCAGGCTTTCGCCGCGGTCGAGCGAGACCTGCGCACCGAACGGATCGATGAACCGATCGAACCGGACCGAGGAATAGATCAGCTGGACCTGCGGCGTCAGGCTCAGCTGCGGCGCGATGGCGAAGCGCCGTCCCGCCTCCAGGCCGAGCGCATAACCGAAACCGCCGTTGCGGCCCGGATTCATCACGCGGCTCAGCGTGTCCGAGGTCAGCTTGCTGTCGAACCAGGTCGCCTGCGCCTGTGCATCCACATAGAAGCCGCTCTGGCCGTACCAGGTCAGCGTGCCGCCGAAGCCATAGCCCTGGGACCGGATCCAGCCATTGCCGAACAGCGAGGCGACCTGGGCGGAAATCTCGCCGTAATGAGCGGTGACGCCGGCGATGAGGCTGCCGGCATTGGCCTCGACCAGTCGGCCGTCGAGGCCGATCTGGGCGCGCCAGAGGTTGGAGGTGAAGCCGGTGCCGCTGGTCGAGGCCGCCGGCGAGAAACGGCTGTGCGCGCCCTCGATGCGGCCCCACAGGCCCTGCCGGTCGAAGGCCGCCCAGCCTTCGCCGGCCGGCGAGACGGTGGTCTCGCCGCCGCTCCAGGTCCGGTTGCCGACGCGCTGCTGCAGGGTCGGCAGGCCGTTGAGTTGCGACAGCACCTGGGCATAGGCCTCGTAGAGCGGCACGCCCGGCTGATAGATCGGCTTCGGTGGCGGAGGCGGCTCGGGCGGCTGGGGAGGCGTCGGCAGCAGCGTCGAACGCAGGTACCAGTCGCCGTCGCCGGGCGTCGATACGCCGCCCTTGTGCAACTGATAGCCGTAGGCGCCCGCGATGAGGGTCGGAGCGCCCATGAACATGTAGTCGCCGGCCAGCGCGAAGGTGCCATTGGACGCGCCGGCGACATCGATGACCTTGATGCCTTCGACGGTCGGCGCGCCGATACCGCCACGGTTGACGACGGCGAGCGTGGTGGCGCCGGACGTGCCGCCCTCCACCACCAGGCGGTCGGTCGGCGAGGCGTCGCCGCCGAGTTGCGTGTTGAGCCGCAGCGTGCCGCCCGCGCCGGCATAGTCGCCTGTCACGGTCAGCGTCGTTCCCGGCGCACCGCCGAGGCTGACCAGGCCCGCATTGGACAGCGCCGCGACCCGCTGGTCGAAGCCGTTGAGGGCGAGCGTGCCGGCGGGCAGCACCGAGAAGGCCGAGGCCGTGCTGAAGACGCCCGCCGAGCCTGGTGCAAGAGTGCCGGCCTCGACGATGGTCGGGCCGCTATAGGCGCCCGCCGCGGTGAGCGTGGTCGTGCCGGATCCGATCTGGCGCACCGTGCCGGTGCCCGAGATCGTGCCGGCAAAGGTGAAGGCGTCCGAGCGGTTGAAGGCGAGCGTGCCCGCGTTGGCGACATCGCCGACGATGCTGCCGGAGGTCCCGCCAATGCCGAGCTGCAAGGTGCCGGCCGCGATGGTCGTCCCGCCGGCATAGGTGTTGGCGTTCGCGAGCGCCAGCGTTCCGTCGCCCGCCTTGGTCAGCGCGCCCGGCCCGGCAATGACGCCGGCCTGGGTCAGCGTCGTGCCTGCCGCCGTCTCGATCGTTCCGCCACCCGCTTCGAGCCTGGTGGCCCGGCCGGTCGCAAAGCTCGCCGTGGTCCGCAGCGTCGCGCCATCGATGGTCACGCCGCCCGACACGGCGCCGAGATTGGCATCGCTCGCCACCTGCAGCACGCCGGCCCGGATGAAGGTGCCGCCGGAATAGGTATTGATGGCGGCCAGTACCAGCGCGCCGTCGCCGGTCTTGGTCAACGCGCCCGCCCCCGACACCACCCCGTCATGGGTCAGCGTGGTGGCCGCGAGCGTCTCGACCGTGCCGCCGCCGCTGCCGAGCACGGTGGCGCGGCTCAGCGTGAAGCTGGCTGTGGTGCGGAGCGTGCCGTCGTCGATGGCGAGGCCGCCGGCGAACGCGCCGAGATTGGCGTCGCGCGAGATCTGCAGCACGCCGCCGAAAATCGCCGTACCGCCGGTGTAGATATTGTCGGCATTGAGGACGAGCGTGCCGAGATCGGTCTTGACCACGCGCGTGCTGCCGGCGAGCACCGCGTCGATCGTCGCGGTATAGCCGGCGCCCGGCGCGGTGCCGTCGCCGACCTTGATGATCGAATCTGGCGCGCCGACCAGCGTGAGCGTGCCGCCCTGGACGACATAGCCGTCGCTGGCGAACTGCATGCCGACGGCGGTGACCGGACTGGCGGAGTTGATGCCGTTGTCGACCGTTACCGTGCCCGGTGCCGCCATGAACACGGCGAAGGCGGCCGGCGACCACGGCGCATTCGGCGTTCCGCCCGAAGTCGTCCAGTTGTCGAGGGCGCCGGCATTCTGCCAGACCCCGCTGCCACCATTGACCGCGCCGTCATTCTTCGGGCCGCCATTGCCGTCCCAGAAGTTCAGCGTCAAGCCGGCCGTGTTGACGAGATTGACCTGGTTGGCGACCGAGGTCTGGACGAAGAACGTTCCAGGCGGCGTGCTCGGCGGCAGCGAGGCAATGGTCAGCGTATTGTCGGTGAGCGTTCCGCCGTAATTGATGATGCGATAGACGCCTGGATCAAACGAGCCGCCCGGCGTCAGGTCGACATTGAGCCGCCCCGACAGGTTGAGGTTGCCGGCGACGGTGGTGAGGTCGTTGAACGGGCCGCCCGGCACGTTCGCGCGGCCGAAATTGTAGTTCAGCTCGGATGTCGGCTGCAGCGTCAGGCTGCCGCGAATGGCAAGTTCTCCAGGCACGACGCCGACATTGCCCGGCGACAGCGTGCCGCCGCCGGCGACCGTCACGTCGCCGCCGATCGTGCCGGTGCCGCCGATGGTCGCGCCGCTCTGGACCGTCGTCAGGCCGGTCGCGGCGCTCTGATTGCCATTGACGATCAGCGTGCCGGCTTCGACCGACGTCGCGCCGGCATAGCTGTTGCTGCCGGTGAGCGTGGTGGTGCCCGTGCCGAACTGGCGTACGCTGCCCGTGCCGGAGATGACGCCGTCGAAGGTGACGGCATCGGAACGGTTGAAGATCAGCGCGGCATTGTTGACGACATTGCCGACGATCGATCCGGACGTGCCGCCATTGCCGAGCGCGAGAGCGCCGCCGGAAATGGTCGTGCCGCCCGCATAGGTGTTGGCATTGGTGAAGGTTGTGGTGCCGGGGCCGATCTGGTTGACCGCGCCGGAACCGGAAATGACATTGCCGAAGGTGACGTTGTCAGAGCGGTTGAAGGCGAGCGTGCCGTTGTTGGTGATGTCGCCGACGACCGAGCCGGTGGTGCCGCCATTGCCGAGTTGCAGCGCGCCGCCCGAAATCGTCGTACCGCCGGCATAGGCGTTCGCGGCTGTGAGGATCAGCGTGCCGGCGCCCGCCTTGGTGAAGGCCCCTGCCCCGGTCATGGCCTGGCTGAGTGTCGAGGTCAGCCCAGTCTGGACGTCGATCGTTCCGCCCGGCGCATTCAGTGTGATCGCGCGGGCCGCGCCGATATCGAAGCTGGAGGTGAGGCGCAGCGTGCCGCCGTTGAAGGTGAGGCTGCCGGTGACCGCGCCGAGCGCGGTGTCGGCGCCGACCGCGACGACGCCTTCGTTCAGCGACAGGCCGCCGGAGAAGGTATTGCCGGCTGCCGCCACCGGGGCCAGCGTCAGGACGCCGCCGCCGAGCTTCACGACCGAACCGGTACCGGTGATCTGGCCGATATAAGTGCCGTCGTCACCTTGCGTGAACCGCAGAAGGCCGTTGTTCTGCACGTTGTTGATATTGGTCGCGGCGCCGCCTGCCTTGGTCGGCAGGCTTTGCGCGCGCGCTTCCAGCGTGCCGGCCGGATCGATGATGAGATTGCCGGTATAGCCGGCATTGTTGCCGGTAAGCGCCAGCACGCCGCGCTTCACCGTGACGATGGTGAAGCCCGACAGGCTGCCCGACACCGTCCAGCGGCCTTCCCCCTCCTTGGTCAGGGTGGTGAAATTGGTGATGCTGCCGGGCAAGGTGTCGCTGGAGCCGGCCGCGCCCTGCAGCGTCAGGTTGTTGGTGCCACCGCCGCCGTTGATGCCGCCGGTGGCGGTCGAGCCGGCCTCGAAGATCAGGTCGTCATTGCCGCCGCCGAAGGAGAGATTGCCAAGAATCCGTCCGCCCGTGCGGTTGTAGAAGACGATGCCGGCACCGACGCCGCTGCCCATGACGGCCCCGCCCCCGACACGCTCGATCGTGCCGTAATTGTCGACCGTGTTGCGCGCGCCGGTGACCTGATCCTCGAACCAGATCGCGGCGCTGTTGGTCGCCTGGATCAATCCGCGATTGATGATGGTGTTGCCGAAGCCGGTCGGATTGATGGCCTCGGAATTGCCGGAGCTGCCGTCGGCGATGATGCGGCCGCCCGGCAGGATGGTCAGCGTGCTGTTGCTGCGGAACTCGACCGTGTTGTTGCCGGTGCCGGCGGTTCCGGCGCCGCCGCTCGACGTCGTACGGACGGTGCCGCCGATCGTGATGGTCGCATTGTTGCCGAGGCTGATGGCATTGGTGTTGACCGTGGCGATGGTCGCGCCGGCATTGACGTCGACCGTGCGGCCGTTGTCGGCCTGCCCCGTGCCGACGCGGCTCGTATAGGGGTTCGGCGCCGTCGTGTCGCAGGTCGTCGCAGCGCTGCTCGTGACGCAGTTGGCGAAGGCCGCCGAGGGAAAGAGCAGGCCCGCCGGCGCGAGTGCTGCCATGACGCCCAAAAGTGCCGTCGACGAGGTCAGCCTGGCCCTGATATGACGCATGATAATTCCCTTGCGTAAGATAACGTCATTCTCTGCAATCGTCGGATTGCAACCGATTGGCGGTATCATAAGAAATACAAGCGGTATCCTGATCCGACCCGCGGGAAATTATTTTAGTCAAATTGATTTGGCTAGAACGGGCCCGATGTCCGCTGGCAGCCGTGTCCGCCGAGACACACCGCGTGTATGAGCTGGACGTCCCGCCGCTTGGCGCTCGTCGCACTCGTGGGCGTTGTCGCTGGGGAGCATCCGCTCGCGCTCTTCAGTGGCGGCCCGCCGGAAGGCTCGCCGCGCATGGGCGTGCAGCCGCCGGGCGAGCGTCCAGGGCGGGACGGCGCCGCTGCTGTCGAGGCGGAGCGGTTCGGTGAAGAAGATCAACCGTGCTCGGCCGTCACGCCCGCCCTGCGGCGTGATCACGCGGCCGCCGATGCGGGATGCCGGCCGCCACGGGCGCAGGATGGGGCCGGGATGTGGCGCCGCCGGCATCGCATGTCCGCCGCGCGGGCCGAGCGGCAGCCTTGCTCGACGCAGCCGGGGCGGCTCCGATCGAGGATCCAGCCAGGCTTGCGCCGGCCGAAGGCGGAGGATCGCGCGAGGCGCGCCTCATCGCCGAGCAGATACGAGGCGCAAAGCGCCTGTTCAGGCCGTCAGTCGCCCGAGCCGGCGGCTGGCCGGCCACGATAGCCCATGGCGAGCACGTAGAGCTCGCTCGAATCGGCCCGGCTCGCCTGCGGCTTGATGTGCTTGACGGTCGTGAAATCGCGCTTCAGGTCGGCCAGCAGTTGGCCTTCGGTGCCGCCCTGCAGCACCTTGCACAGGAAATGGCCGCCGGGGGCCAGCACCTGCCGGGCGAAATCGATGGCGAGCTCGGCGAGATAGACGATCTTCAGGTGGTCGGTCTGCTTGTGGCCGGTGGCATTGGCGGCCATGTCCGAGAGGACGACATCGGCTTCGCCGCCGAGCAGCTCCTTCAGCCGGTCCGGCGCATCCTCGGCGGTGAAGTCGCCCTGGATGAAGGCGACGCCCGGCACCGGGTCGATGGCGAGCAGGTCGATGCCGACGATCTTGCCCTGCCCTTTCTCGAGGCCGATGCGTTTGGCCGCCACCTGCAGCCAGCCACCGGGCGCGGCGCCGAGATCGACGATCCGTTGCCCCGGCTTGAGGAGCCGCACCTTGTCGTCGATCTCGATCAGCTTGTAGGCGGCGCGCGAGCGCCAGCCGTCGCGCTTGGCACGGGCCACATAGGGGTCGTTGAGCTGCCGCTCCAGCCAGCGCTGCTGGCTGGTGGTGCGTTTCTTGGCGGTCTTCAGCCTGACCGTCAGCTCGCGGCCGCCACCGCCCGATCTGGCGCTCATCGCCGGTCTCCGTCATGATTTCGGTAGAAAGGCCGCCGCCAGACGCCGTCGGCGCGCATCAGGCCGACGAGAATGCCCTCGCGCAGGCCCCGGTCGGCCACCCGCAGGCGCTCGCACGGGAAGTGGCGGCGCATGCCTTCCAGGATCGCGCAGCCGGCCAGCACCAGGTCGGCGCGCTCCGCGCCGATGCAGGGATGGCCAATCCGCTGCTCGTAGCTCATGTCCAGGAGCTGCTGCAGGATGATGTCGACCTCGCCCGCCGCGAGCCAGGCGCCGTCGACGCGGCGGCGGTCATATTTGACGAGGCCGAGATGGACGCCGGCCAGCGTCGTGACCGTGCCCGACGTGCCCAGCATGTGCAGGTGCTGCAACTGGCCGCGGATCGCCTCGCGATGGGCGAAGCAGGCCACCATGTCGGCGACCTCGTCGACCATGCGCGCGAAGCTTTCGCGCGTCACGCGCTGGCCGCCATGGCGCTCGGCGAGCGTCACGACGCCCACAGGCAGCGAGGTCCAGCCGAGGATGTCGGCGCTCGGCGGTCCGCCGGAGCGTCCGGGCCCGCGCGGCAGCAGCCAGACGAGCTCGGACGAACCGCCGCCGATGTCGAACAGAATCACGCCGCGGGCGCGCGGATCGGCGAGCGGAGCGCAGCCCTGCGCGGCCAGATGGGCCTCGGTCTGGCGGTCGACGATTTCGAGCCTGAGGCCGGTTTCCTGCCGGACGCGGTCGATGAAGATGGCGCCGTTCTCCGCCGCGCGGCAGGCTTCGGTCGCGATCAGCCGCGCCCGTGCCACCTGCTTGTCCTGCAGCTTGGCCCGGCAGACCTTCAGCGCCTCGACGGCACGGTCCATGGCCGCTTCGCTGAGCCGACCGGTCTGGGCCAGACCTTCGCCGAGGCGGACGATGCGCGAGAAGGCATCGACCACCCGGAAGCTCGCCCCTTCGGGCTTGGCCACCAGAAGGCGGCAATTGTTCGTTCCGAGGTCGAGCGCGGCATAGAGCCGCCGCGGCGGGCGGCCGGGCTCGGCCACAGACCCACCGCGCGCAACCGCGGCTGGCGCCGCCGGCTGCACGCCCGATTCCCCCGGCGAACCGCCATCCTGCGGTTCGTGGGCCATGGCAACCTTTCCACCGCCCGTTCCGGAACGCCGAAGTGCTCGACGGATCAGGCGATTGATACTGTTCAGTTGGGGCCGAGTGTAGCAGCCGGGGCGGTCGTCGCAAGCTTTGCACACATGGCTGCAATTTGGCCGTCATTCTCCTGCGCCAGGGCCTTGAACTCCGTCCGGCAATCGACTATCACCGCGCCTCGCACCGAGGCACCGCTTCGGGGCGCCCCTGGTGGGGGATAGTTTAATGGTAGAACAGCGGACTCTGACTCCGTTAGTCTTGGTTCGAATCCAGGTCCCCCAGCCATCCAAAAAGCCCGCCCGATCAATGATCTGGCGGGCTTTTCAGTTCCGGAATCGGATGACGGCCTCCGTCGCGCGGGCGATGTCCGGGCCGGATGTCCGCCGAACATCGTCTCTCGCCGCCGTGAACCGGCGTCAGCAGACGGAACCGTCGGGCCAGGCCCGCGCTGGCCTCACGGGCTGAAGACCAGCACCAGGAACACGAAGAACACGCCGAGATGCACGGCGCCTTCGAGCATGGTCGTCCGGGTGCCCGTGAAGGTGAGCGTCGACAGGACCAGCGTCATCGCGAGCAGGATCATGTTGGTCGGCGACAGGCCGAGCACGACGTTCTGGCCGGTCAGGACGCCGATGGCGAGCACGGCCGGAACGGTGAGGCCGAGGGTCGAGGCCGCCGCGCCGAGGCAGAGATTGATCGCGCGCTGCAACTGGTTCGCCGTAATGGCCCTGAGCGCGGTGATGCATTCGGGCGTGAACACCACCATGGCGATCAGGATGCCGCCGAGCGCCGGCGGGGCACCGAGGCGGGCAATGCCGAAATCCAGAACCTTGGCGAGGCTTTTAGCCAGCAGGACGATCGGCAGGATGTTGAGCAGGAGAAGCAGGACCGGCTTGGCGAGCGGGCCGCCGGCATCGCCATGGTCGTGTCCGGCCTCCGCCGGCGCCGCCTGCGGGTCGTCCGAAGGCGGCTCGCGGTAGAATTCGGCATGCCGGCCGGTCTGCAGCAGCAGGAAGGCGCCGTAGAGGGCGATCATGAAGATGGAGAAGCTGATCGCCTGGAACGAGGTCAGGGTGCCGTCATTGGTGGAGGTCGTGAAATTCGGCAGGATGAGCGGAATGACCGAGAGCGGAATGATGATGGCAAGATAGGACGAGGCGCCCTTCAGGCTGTAGCGCTGGGAGAAATGCTTCATTCCACCGATCAGCAGCCCGACGCCGACCACCCCGTTGAGCACGATCATCAGGACCGCGAACATGGTGTCGCGCCCGAGCGTCGGGGCGCCCTTGGCGCCCAGCATCACCGCCGAGATCAGGGCGACCTCGATGATCACGATGGCCAATGTGAGAATCAGCGTGCCGTAGGGCTCGCCCAGTCGATGGGCCAGGATCTCCGCCTCGTGGACGACGCCGAAGGCGGCCCACATGATCACCGCCAGCAGCCAGGCGAAGATCGCGAGCGCGACGATCCACTGGTCGAGGCGTCCGAGCAGCGCGTCACCGAGAACAAAAAACGCGGCGACGCTGGCCCATGCGACGACGAGGCGGAGAATGACGATCGGCATGATGGGCGAACCTCGGCTGCGAATGACGGATGACGAATGAACGATGAAAAAGGGTTGCTTGACGAATGCTGACGGCTGGACGGCCGCGTTTCGATCTTGAAATCTGCCGGGCCGCGCGTCCAGATGATCCTGTCAAGCCGGCAAACCGATTTGCCCGCCGCCGGTCGGTCCAGCAACCAGCCGCCCTGCCCTTCAGGGCTGGCGCAGCGGCTCGGCCCTGGCGAGCACAGCCGCGGTCTCGGTGATCATGCCGTCGCTCGCCATCCGGCCGAGCACCCAGTCTCGCCGGGCCCTCGCCCGCCCGGCATTGTCGGCGAGATCGATGCGGTAGAGATTCGGCGCCTTCGGCAGCGCGGCGAGCGAAGCCGCTTCGGCAACGCTGAGCGCGGCGAGCGGCTTGCCGAAATAGGTGTCGGCGGCGGCGGCGACGCCATAGGCCGCGCCGCCGAAATAGATCTGGTTCAGATAGATCTCGAGGATTCGCTCCTTGGAGAGCGCCGCCTCGATCCGGCCGGCGAGGATCGCCTCGCGCACCTTGCGACCGAGCGAGCGCGGCTCGGCCGCCAGCAGCAGGTTCTTCGCCACCTGCTGGGTGATCGTGGAGCCGCCTTCGGGATCCTCGCCCCGGTTGACGATGTTGCGGACGGCCGCCCGGGCAATCGCCGGCAGGCTGGTGCCGCCGTGATCGAAGAAGCGCCGGTCCTCGGCCGCAAGGAAAGCCTTCACGACATGGGCCGGAATCATGTCGAGCGGGACGAAGTCGCGCCGCTCGAGCAGCCGGCCGGAAGCGTCGCGGCGCAGCACTGTCTGCGGGCGGTAGGTTGCGAGCTGGCCGACTTCCGGCAGGTCCTGGCCGTGGATCGCGACGAGCGCGCCGCCACCCATCCCGAAGGCGATGAGCACCATGGCGCCAGCCACGGCGGTGCGGCGGGTCCAGCGCGCCATGCGCCCGCCGGCAACCGCGTAGGGTCGGCTCAGGAGGTCGAGCGGGATCGACCAGGCGGCCGAAAGCCGTTCCGCCATCGCGGCCGACAGCATGCGCCGCCGTCCGAGCACCTCGGAGGCGCGCGAGCGCGACTCGAGCACGGCCGCAAGGTCGCTCTGCGAGCGGCCCTGCGCCTGCATGGCAAGTTCCAGCACGGCCACGGGATCGGCCGGCGGGATGGCGGTGCTAAGCCGCTCGTAGTCCGCGACCAGGATCGCCAGCACCTCCAGCCGGTCGGCTTCGGCCGATCCCGGCTCAGCCCCGATCGCGGCGCGGATCGCGTCCAGCGCCCGCCGGTGGTCCTCGGCGGAACGGATCGGTCTCAGCGGCTCCATGGTTCAGCCTCCGCATCAGTTGAAGCCGGGCCGATCACGTCGAGCACGACGAGGCCGGCGGCGAAGTTGACCCGCCAGACCAGCGCGAGCGCGGGCTTGCCGAGCGTGAGATGCCAGCGCCCCGCCGCGTCGCGCCGGCTCGCCGGCAGCGCCGCGGCAATATCCGCAGGGGTCGTCCAGCGCGCCGCCCCGACCAGGGCGTGGAACGCCGACAGCAACGGCGCCGCCTCCGGCCGCGCCCGGATTGCATCGTGGATGAGGGGCAGGCCGACGATCCGCATCAGGGGAAATTTGTTCCCAATTGCGGGAACAATAAGGCGCCCGGCTCAGCCGCGGGCCGGCCGGCCCTGGCCGAAACGCCGGCGGAACCAGTCGTCGAGCATGGCCTTCTCGTAGGGCAGCGGGCCCGATGCGTTGCGCGCGCGGATATTGGAGAGATAGTTGAGGTCGGAGACGGTTTCGCTGCCTGCGGCGATGGTCCGGCGGCCCTCGGTCAGGCGATAGCTGAGCTTGACCCGCGGCGGCGTGATGTCGCGCATCACCCTGACCTCGTTGAAGCCGGTGTTGAAGGGCTCGTAGCGGCCGGCGAGGTCGAGATCGGTGATCTCGAGCGTCAAGGTCTGCTGCGGCGGCAGATAGCGCTCGCCGAGCCCCTTGAGATGGCGCTCCAGCTCGCGCATCAAGGCTTCGCGCCGGGCGGGCCTGCGGAAATCCTCGTCGGCGAAGCGGTCCGCCCCGACGAACTGAACGACCACACCGGCCTTGGCCGCCACCGGCGCGAGGAGGAGAGCCAGAACCGTTGCGGCAAAATCACGCCGTGTCATGACCCGACCTGCCCTGTGCGTTGCGCGTCCGCCCAGTCTAGGTCCCCGGGGCGCAGGCGCCAAGCCGAAAGCCCGGTCAAGGCATCGATGTCTGTGGCACGAGCGACGCGAGATGGGGCGGAACGCGCCGACCGACCGAAACGAGATAGGCCACCATCGGGCCGACGACGGCGCGCACGGCCGGCCGCTCCAGCACGCGCGCGCGCCAGGCCATGAGCTTCGGCTGGTCGTCGGTGAGGCGGGCGCCCATGCGCTCGCCGAAGAGCTGCGCCATGAAGAAGGCGATGTCGGCAAAGGAATAGTCGCCGGCGAGGAACGGCCGGTCGGCGATCCTCGCCTCCATGTCCCGGTAGAAGCTGGCCGCAGCGGCGAGCGCGGTCTGCGCGGGCTCCTCGTCGAGCCACCCCTGCAGGCCCATCAGCCTGATGATGGCGGGGAAATAGACTTCGTCCGACATGTGCTCGAGAAGGCGGGCACGGGCTCTTGCGGCCGGTGCCGCCGGCCATAGCGCCGGCTCCGGCCGCAGGTGCTCGACATATTCGAAGATCTGTGTCGAATCGAAGATTTCGAGGTCGCCGTCGATCAGCACCGGCACCTGGCGCTTCGGATTGATGCGCTGGACCTCGGCATGTTTGGGCTCGTAGAGCCGGTCCATGTCGAAAGGCACCATGACGAGATCGAACTCGAGCGCCTTCTCGCGCGCGGCGATCTCGGCCTTGGCGCCGAACATGCTGAGCGGTCCGGAATAAAGCCGCATGCGCGTCATGGTCCGCCTCCCTGCGAGTCCCGATGCCTTGCCATGCCCGGCCCCGCCGCGGCGTGCCGGTCAGGCCGTCGCCTCGAAGCCGCCGAGCACGGCGGTGAGGTTCGGCCCGAGATTGTCGGAGAGATAGCCGCCCTCCTGCACGAACAGCGTCGGCAGGCCCATGCGCGCAATGGCCGCGCCGGCGGCGCGGAAGCCGTCCGCCGTCACCTTGGCGCCGCCGAACGGGTCGTCGGCCGAGGCGTCGAGGCCGAGCGCGATGACCAGCACGCCGGGGTCGAAGGCGGCGATGGTGCGCGCCGACTGCTCGATCGCCGCGACATAGGCCGCGTCGTCGGCGCCGTGCGGCACCGGCAGGTTGAGGTTGAAGCCTTCGCCCGCCCCTGTCCCGCGTTCATGGGCGTGGCCCCAGAAGAAGGGATAGAAGCGGTTCGGATCGGCATGGACCGAAACGGTCAGCACGTCGGGCCGGTCGTAGAAGATGTCCTGCGTGCCGTTGCCATGGTGGATGTCGATGTCGAGCACCGCCACCCGGTCGTGCACGGACCTGAGATATTGCGCGGTGACGGCCGTGTTGTTGATGAAGCAGTGGCCGCCGGCCGCATCGCGGTAGGCATGGTGGCCGGGCGGGCGGCACAGCGCATAGGCGGCGCGCTCACCCTCGATGACGAATTCGGCGGCGGTGATGGCGACGTCGGTGGCCGCAGCCGCCGCGGTCCAGGTCCCGGGTCCGATGCCGCAGGCCATGTCCTGCATGTACCAGCCGGCACGGCCGGTCAGCGAGGTCGGCAGCGTGCCGCCGCGGCGCACCGGATGGACATTGCCGAGCACCTCGTCGGACGCGTCGGCGAGCGCCTTCCATTCCTCCGCCGCCTCTTCCAGGAAGCGCAGATAGTCGACCGAATGGACGCCGAGGCGCGGCCCCTGGCCGAAGCTCTCCGCCGGATGAAGGCTGTGGCGGCCCACCTCGAGGCCCGCCATCAGGCGATCGGCACGCTCGGGGCGCTCCTCGCCCGGCGCGAACTTGCCGCGCAGGACGAAACGCTTCGGATCGTGGCCACGGTGCAGATCGGAGAAGGCGGCTTTCATGACGGTGTTGTCCCGGCGCTGTCCTGAGATACCAGTTGCCACTGGAATCCGAATTCGCGTGATAGTCAGGCCGCGACCAAACACGCTCCAAAGCCGGGCTGCAAGAGCCGGCATGCGCAGCAAGGCTGCATATCAGGCGCTTGTCCCCACCGTCCCGGCGGCTAGGCTGAGCCAGGATCGGAGTTCTGACATGTCACTTGATGCTGCCCTGGCCGCGAAAATCCTGAAGGCGGTGGACGACAATTTCGACCGCCAGATGGCGCTGACGGCCGATCTCGTCCGCTTTGCCTCGCAGCGCGGCGCGGAAGGCCCCTGTCAGGATTTCGTGCAGGGCCAGATGGAGCAGCGCGGCTGGGTCATCGACCGCTTCCCCATGGACGAGGCCGCGATCGGCCGCCATCCCGGCGGCTCGCCCTTCGCACCGGACCATTCGAAGGCGCCCATCGTCGTCGGCATCCACCGGCCGAAGCAGGAGACCGGCCGCAGCCTGATCCTGCAGAGCCATGTCGACGTCGTGCCGCCGGGCCCGGCCTCCATGTGGACGCGGCCGGCCTTCGAGCCGCATGTCGAAGGCGACTGGTTCTATGGCCGCGGCGGCGCAGACATGAAGGCCGGCCATGCCGCCATGTTCGCCGTGTTCGACGCCCTGAAGACGATCGGCCTGCAGCCGGCCTCGACCGTCACCGTCCAGTCGGTGGTGGAGGAGGAAGCGACCGGCAACGGTGCGCTGCAGTGCCACCTGCGCGGCTACCGCGCCGATGCCGTGCTGATCCCGGAGCCGGAGGAGGAAAAGCTCATCCGCGCCAATGCCGGCGTCCTCTGGTTCCGCGTCGAGGTGGCCGGCCTGCCGGTGCATGTCAGCCATGCCGGCTCGGGCCAGAACGCCATCGAGGCCGCCTTCGGCCTGATCGCCGCGCTGCGCGGCCTCGAGGCCGACTGGAACGCGAAGAAGGGCGAGCACGCCCTGTTCGCCGACGACCCGCACCCGATCAACCTGAATATCGGCAAGATCGAGGGCGGCGACTGGGCCTCCTCCGTGCCGGCCTGGTGCAGCTTCGACTGCCGCATCGCCATCTATCCGGGCGAGCGGCCGGAGGCCATGCAGCGCGCGGTGGAGGCGACCATCCAGGCCGCCTCGCGCAACGACCGCTTCCTGTCCAACAATCCGCCACGCGTCGTCTGGAACGGCTTCACCACCGAAGGCTACGTCCTGGAGCCGGGCTCGGAGGCCGAGGCGACCCTGGGCCGGGCGCACGAGGCGGCGACAGGCAGGCCGCTCGAGACCATGGTGACCCCGGCCTATCTCGATACCCGCGTCTACGCGCTCTACGATCAGGTGCCGGCGCTCTGCTACGGGCCGATCTCGGAAAACATCCACGGCTTCGACGAGCGCTTTTCGGTCGCCAGCATGCGCCGCGTCACCCGCACGATGGCCCTGTTCGTCGCCGAATGGTGCGGCGTCGAGCCGATCTGAACACCACTACCCGCCCCCCTGCAGCATCCGCCCGGAGCCTTCCATGCCCCTCGATCCCGTTCTCGCCGACCAGATCCTCAAGGCGGTCGACGACAATTTCGCCGACCAGATCGAACTGACCAAGGCGCTGGTGCGCTTTCCCTCGCGGCGCGGCGAGGAGAACGCGGTACAGGATTTCGTGTTCCGCCAGATGAAGTCGCGCGGCTGGGCGATGGACCGCTTCGACATGGACGAGGAGGCGATCAAGCGCCATCCCGGCGGCTCGCCCTTCGCGCCCGAGCATTCGAAGGCCCCGATCGTCGTCGGCATCCACAGGCCGAAGCAGGAGACCGGCCGCAGCCTGATCATGCAGGGTCATATCGACGTGGTGCCCGAGGGCCCGACCGCGATGTGGACCAGCCCGCCGTTCGAACCGCGCATCGACGGCGACTGGTTCTACGGCCGCGGCGCCGGCGACATGAAGGCTGGCCATGCCTCGATGTTCGCGGTCTTCGACGCGCTTCGGCGCATCGGCCTGCAGCCGGCGGCAACCGTCACGGTGCAGTCGGTGGTGGAGGAGGAATCGACCGGCAACGGCGCCCTGCAGTGCCATCTCCAGGGCTACAAGGGCGAAGCGGCGATCATTCCCGAGCCGTCGGGCGAGACCCTGACCCGCGCCAATGTCGGCGTCGTCTGGTTCAAGGTGGACGTGGCCGGCCTGCCGGTGCATGTGCGCGAAGCCGGCAACGGCCAGAACGCCATCGAGGCCGCCTACGGCATCATCCGCAAATTGCGCGAGCTCGAAGCCTTCTGGAACACGAAGACGTCGGAATACCCGCTGTTCGCCAACACGCCGCACCCGATCAACCTGAACATCGGCAAGATCAAGGGCGGCGACTGGGCCTCCTCGGTGCCGGCCTGGTGCAGCTTCGACTGCCGCATCGCGCTGTTCCCGGGCGAGAAGCCCGAGACGATGATGCGCGCGATCGAGGAGACCGTCGCCAAGGCGACCCGCGAGGACCGGTTCCTCGCCAACAACCCGCCGCGCATCACCTGGAACGGCTTCACCACAGAAGGCTATGTGCTGGAGCCGGGCTCCGAGGCCGAGGCGGTGCTCGGCCGGGCGCATCTGCGCTCCACCGGCAAGCCGCTGGCCGAAACAGTGCTGCCCGCCTATCTCGACGGCCGCGTCTATGCCCTGTTCGACAAGATCCCGACGCTCAATTACGGCCCCTATTGTGAGCTGGCTCACGGTTTCGACGAGCGCTTCTCGATCGCCAGCCTCAAGCGCTCGACCGGAACCATGGCCCTGTTCGTCGCCGAATGGTGCGGCGTCGAGCCGATCTGACCTGCCGGGGATGACCCGGAACAAGTGCGGCTCGGATCGGTTTGCTCCGAGCCGTCTTGACCTATGGGGAGTGGTCCCCGACAGTCCGACGCCCCCATGGAGAATCCCCGATGACTACGCCCGTCCGTGACGCTCTCGAAGCTTCGCTCGCCCGGATCGACGCACCGAACTCGGACGGCCGCGTCACCTACACCAAGGTCTATGCCGAGCGGGCGCGTGCCGAGGCTGACGCGGCGGATGCGCGCGCCAGGGCGGGCGTATCGCTCTCCCCCGTCGACGGCTGGATCGTCTCGATCAAGGACCTGTTCGACGTGGCGGGCGAAACGACCACGGCCGGGTCGGCGATCCTGCGCAACCGGCCGGCGGCGACAGCCGACGCGCCCGCCGTCGCGCGCCTGAGGCGGGGCGGCGCGGTCATCGTCGGCAAGACCAATATGAGCGAGTTCGCCTTCTCCGGCATCGGCATCAACCCGCATTTCGGCACGCCCGGCAATGCCGCCGACAAGAGCCGTGTTCCGGGCGGCTCGTCCTCGGGCGCCGGCGTCTCGGTCGCCGAGGGCACGGCCCGGATGGGCCTCGGCTCGGATACCGGCGGCTCGATCCGCATTCCAGCCGCGCTCAATGGCTGCGTCGGGTTCAAGCCGACCGAGCGGCGCGTGCCGAAGGCCGGCGCCTTCCCGCTGTCCCACACGCTCGATTCGATCGGCCCGCTGGCCACCACCGTGGCTGACTGCGCCGCCGCCGACATGGTGCTGGCGGGCGACGACACCTGGACGCTGGAACCGGCGCCGCTGGCCGGCCTGCGGCTCGCCATTCCGCGCGGCCGGCTGTTCGGCCAGACCGAGCCGGAGGTCGAGAAGGCCTTCGAGGCGTCGGTCGCGAAGCTGACCAAGGCCGGCGCGCAGGTCAGCGACATCTCCGTCGAGGACCTGCTGCAGGAGCTCGCCGACGCCATGGCGAAGGCGCCGCTGGTGGCGATCGAGGCCTCGGCCGTCCACGCCGAATGGCTGGAGGAGCGCGCCCGCGACTTCGATCCGCGCGTGCTCGCGCGTGTCCGCCTCGGCGCCAAGGCTCCGGCCTCGGACTATATCCGGCTTCTCGCCAAGCGGGCCGAGCTCGTCCTGCGCATGCGTGACCGGCTCGCCGATATCGACGCCCTGATCCTGCCAACGACGCCGATCCGCGCGCCGAAGATCTTCGACCTGATCGCCTCCGACGACCAGTTCTGGACCGCCAACGGTCTCGTCCTGCGCAATACGACGGTGGGCAACATCTTCGATTTCTGCGGCGTCTCGCTGCCCTGCCATCAGGGCAAGGGCCTGCCGATCGGCTTCATGATGACGGCGCTCGCCGGCCAGGACCGGCGGCTGCTGCGCATGGCCGCGGCGGTCGAACCCCTGCTGCAGGGCTGAGACTTCAGGATTTCGCGGCGCGCTGCACATCGGCGCGCCGCGGTCCGCCTCGCGTGCGGGCCGCGCCAGCCCGCGGACGTCAGAGCGGCCTGGTCATCCGTTTCAGCCAGGCGAGCGGGGCGCCGTCGAGCTGCTTCGCCAGGACCTTCAGGACGCGGGCGTGATAGGCATCGACCCAGGCACGTTCCGCCGGGTCGAGCAGGCCGACCTCGATGGCGCGCCGGTCGATCGGGCAGAAGGTGATCGTCTCGAAGTCGAGGAAGCCCTCGAAGGAGGCCTCGCGCACGACCAGCAGGTTTTCGATGCGGATGCCGTGCGAGCCGGTCTTGTAATAGCCCGGTTCGTTGGACAGGATCATGCCCGGTTCGAGCGGCACCTGGCTGAGCGGCGACAAGCGCGCCGGCCCTTCGTGCACGCCGAGATAGCTGCCGACGCCGTGGCCCGTGCCGTGATCGAAGTCGAGCCCGTGGGCCCAGAGATTGCGGCGGGCGAAGGCGTCGATGGCGACCCCGCCGGTTCCCTTCGGAAAGCGTGCCGTGGCCACCGCGATATGGCCTTTCAGCACCAGGGTGAAATGCCGCTTCAATTCGCGCGGCACGCGGCCAACCGGAATGGTGCGGGTGATGTCGGTGGTGCCGTCGGCATATTGGCCACCGGAATCGAGCAGGAAGAAGGTGCCGGTCGCCACCGGCCGGGCGGTCTCCTCGGTGGCCCGGTAGTGGACGATCGCGCCGTTCGGTCCGGAACCGGCAATGGTGGTGAAGCTCGACCCGCGATACATCGGGTCCTCGCCGCGGATCTCCTCCAACTTCGCCATGACCTGCAATTCGCTGAGGCCCAGCGCCTCGGCGTCGAACCAGGTCAGGAAACGCACCATGGCGGCGCCGTCGCGGGCGTGGGCCTTGCGGGTGCCGGCAAGCTCGGCGGCATTCTTGCGCGCCTTGGGCAGAACGGTCGGATCGGGCCCGCGGACGACCGTCGCGCCGGCCGCGGCAAGCCGCGCCTCGGTCCAGGCGGTGGCCGTGTCCGGCTCTATCGAAACGGTCTTGCCGGCAAGGTCGGCGAGGCCTTCGGCAAAGGCCTCGATCGGCCGGATCGTCACGGTGTTGCCGAGCTGCTGGACGAGGCCCGCCGTCAGCTTCTGCCGGTCGACGAACCAGGTGGCGTGTCCGTCGGCGGCCAGCACGAGGAAGCTCTGCACCAACGGCGTCGAGGGCGTGTCGCCGCCGCGGACATTGAGGATCCAGGCGATCGAATCGAGCTGGTTCAGCACCGTCGCCGCCGCGCCGCGGGCGGCGATCTCGGCGCCGAGCCGCTTGCGCTTGTCCTCGCTCGCCTCCCCGGCGAAGGCCAGCGGCTGGCTGTGCACCGAGGCGAATGGGTCGCCCGGCTGGTCGGTCCAGATCTGGTCGATCGGATTGGCGTCGAGAGCGACGAGCTCGGCGCCAACCTTGGCGAGGGCGGCGCGCCAGCGCTCCGCCTCGCTGAGCGCGGTGATGCGCGGGTCATAGCCGACCCGGTCGCCCTTGCGCAGCTTGGCCGGCAGCCATTCGATCGCCGGCGGCTTGCGGAAATGGCGGCACTCGATCACCGCGGCGTCGGTCTCGGCCGGCGCCTGCAGCGTATAGCGGCCGTCGACGAACAGCGCCGCCTCCTTGCGCAGCACCACGGCGAAGCCGGCCGATCCGGTGAAGCCGGTCAGCCAGCGCAGCCGCTCGGCACGGGCGACGATATATTCGCCCTGGTGCTCGTCGGAACGCGGCACCAGGAGCGCTGCGAGCTTCAGCTTGGCGAGCAGCTTCTGGAGGGCGGGGATGCGGCCGGAATCGCGCTCGAAAGCCGGCTCCGGCGTCTCCGCCAGCATAGCCCGCAACTGGAAGCGCTGTTCGACGGAGGCATGCGGACAGGCCGCGGCCATCCATTCGTCGGGATGCGGGCTTGCCGGCGTCGCCTTGACGCGGGCGAGGATCGGGCGAAGCCCTTCGGGATCAAATGCCATGTAGGACCTGCTTGGCCGCCTCGCTTCCCGCCAGGCGCCCGAGGACGACGGCGGTGACGAGGCCATTGCCGGAAAGATAACCCGACGAATCCGGTCCTGACACCCCCACCGCCGCGCCGCCCGCCGCGAAAAGATTGGGCAGGCTCGAACCGTCGGGCCGGCAGACGCGCGCCTGACGGTCGACCATCAGCCCACCCTGGGTGTGGAACAGCGCGCCGGTCACCCGCACCGCCCGATAGGGCGGCGTGAGCGGGACGAGCCCCGACCAGTCGCGACCGAAGCCGTCCGTCCCGCCGGCGCGCGCGTGACCTGCCGCGGATGTGAGAGTCGCATCAAGCACATCCCGCGGGATCTTCATCGCGTCCGCCAGCGCCGCGGGCGTCGCGGCGCAGACGATGGCGCCGGCTGCCTCGGCCCGGCGGAAGTCCTCGAACTGCCGTGCTATGCCGGCAATGCGCTCGTCGAACACGTCCCAGGCGATCCCGCCGGGCTGGCGGAGCACGGCGATCCCGGCTTCCGAATAGCCCTGCGCCTCGTTCCAGAATCGCCGCCCCCCGGCATTGACCTGGAAGCCGCCTTCCATGATCACCGCCCAGGAGATCAGGATGCCGTGCGGGTGGGCGACCGAGCCGTGCCCTTGATGACCGGTCATATGCTTGAGGCCCGCGCCGAGCGCCGTGCCCCAGAGGACGGCGTCGCCCTGATTGCCGGCATGGCCGAAATAGAGCGCCGCGGCGAGATCGGGGATATGGGCGGCCACCATCGCCTTGTTGCCGCCATAGCCGTTGCAGGCGAGGATCACCGCCTCAGCACCGATCCGCTCGGCCGAACCGTCGGGGCGCCTGACCTCGAGGCCGCGCACCCGCCCGTCGGCGCCCGCGATCAGCGACGTCACATGGGCCTCGGTGACGATGCCGATCCCCGCATTTTCCGCCGCCGCGCGCAGCCGGTCGATCAGTTCCGCTCCCGACCGCGAGGCGAGGCCGTGCATGCGGCGGGCGCTGTGGCCGGGATAGGAGAAATCGGCGACGACGGTGAAGGCGAGGCCGTGGCGCCGGGCCAGCCAGTCGATGGCTGGGCCGGCGCCGCGCGCCACCAGGTCCAGAACGACCGGATCGGCCTCGCCATGCGCCTTGGCCTGGATATCTGCGGCGAACCGCTCGACCGTGTCGTCGACGCCGGCCGCGCGCTGGGCATCGGTCGCCGGTGCGGGGATCAGGCCCGCCGAGAGGGCCGTCGAGCCCTGCGGCACCGCATCGCGTTCGAACACGACCGGCTCGATGCCGGCCTCGGCGGCCGCCAGCGCCGCGCAGAGCCCGGCCGCGCCGGCGCCGACGATCGCCACCGGCAGGGTGGTGTCGAAGGCTTCGTCGTCGAAGCGGACATGCGACATGACCCGCCTCCCGGCTCAGGCGCCGCGTTCGGTCATGAGCTCGGCGACCGTCGCGATATGGGCGACCGGGCGCAATCCGGCGATCGCCTCCTCGTGCACCCTGGGCGAGAAGGCCGCGCAGCCGTCCTCGATGACGGTCACCTCGAAGTCGCGCACATGGGCGTCGCGCACGGTCGAGGCGACACCGCCGTTGGTGACGATGCCGGCGACCAGGAGATGCTGGATGCCGGCCTTGCGCAGCACCCATTCGAGCCGGGACATGTAGAAGGCCGAGAAGGCCACCTTCTCGACCTTGATGTCGGCTGGCTGCAGGGTGTCGACGAGATCGTGCCCCCAGGCACCCGGGAGGAAGTCGCCCTTGGCAAGAAATGGCCGCAGCTTCTTCAGATGCGGCGAGATGAAGGGCTCCCCGCCCTTGCCGGGCACCAGGGTGAAATGGGTCGAGACGACGAAAGCGCCGCGGCGGCGCAGCTGCGCGGCGAGCGGCGCGAGGCGCGCCGGCAGCGCCGCGATCTCGGCGGCCGTCTGTCCCGCCCGCCCGTAGGCCCCCTTCGGATTCAGGAAATCGTTCTGCAGATCGCAGAGAAGGAGGGCAGTGCTCGCGAGTGTCATCGGCCCCGCTCCATGATGAGATTGCCGAGCGTGTCGACCCGGCCGCGCTGGCCCGGGGGAATGACAGTCGTGGCGTCGGGCTGTTCGAGAATGGCCGGCCCGTCGATGATTGCGCCCACCGGCAGGTCGAGCCGCGACCAGACCGAGGTGTCGCGCCAGCCGCCGAACCAGACCTTGCGCTCGCCCCGCCGTGCCGCCTCCAGCGAGGCCCCCGCACCCGGCGCCAGCGCGCCGAGATCGACGCGCGGCCGGCGGCCGATGGCCGACGTGCGCAGATTGACGATCCGGACGCCGAGCCCCGGCAGCAGGCGCGAGAAGGCGCGCGAATAGGCCTTTTCGAAAGCGTCGCGGACGATCGCGGCGGTTACGCCGGTGCGCCCCTCCGTCAGCGTCACCGGCAACGGCACGGCGACCGTGTGGGTCTGGCCGAGATAGTGCATGTCCAATTCGAAGCCGACATCGATGCGCGCAACGGCAAGGCCCGCACCGGAGACGACCGCATGGGCCGCGGCGCCTTCCGCCGCCATGCGGCGGTCGAGCGCCTCGGCGTCGAGGCCGTCGAGCATCAGGTTCAGGGTCTGCACCTGGTCATGCCTGATATCGGCGATGACACAGCCCATGGCCGAGGTGACACCCGGAAAGCGCGGCACGAGGGCCGCCTTCAGGCCGATATCGGCAATGAGGGCGCCGGCGTGCAGCGCGCCGCCGCCGCCGAACGGCACCAGCGCAAACTTCGCGGGATCATGGCCGCGCTCGATGGAGACGAGACGGATCGCCCCGGCCATGCGCGCGTCGGCGACCCGGATGATCGCCTCGGCCGCTGCCTGCGCGTCGAGGCCGAGCGGCGCGCCGACATGGCGGCGGATAGCCTCCGCCGCGGCCTCGACGTCGAGGCGCGGCAGGGCGCCGCCGATCGGCCGCTCGGCATTGATCCGGCCGAGCACGATATTGGCGTCGGTCAGCGTCGGCCGCTCGCCGCCCTGGCCATAGGCGACCGGTCCCGGCCGCGAGCCGGCGCTTTCCGGCCCGACCTCCAGCAGCCCGCCCTTGTCGACATGGGCGATCGAGCCGCCGCCGGCGCCGATCGTGGTGATCTCGATCATCGGATTGCGGATGACGAGACCGAAATCGATCGTGGTCTGGGCGGCGAGCGCCGCCGTGCCGCCCGAAATCAGCGATACGTCGAACGAGGTGCCGCCGAGATCGCCGGTGATGACGTCGGGATAGCCGGCGGCCTCGGCGATCGCCGCGGCGGCGATGACGCCGGCGGCGGGCCCCGACAGGGCCGTCCGCACCGGCAGCCGGCGGGCGGTCGCCGTCGACATCACGCCGCCATTGGACTGGACGATGTGGAACGGCCCGCCGAAGCGCTCGGCTGCCAGCGCCTCCTCGAGCTTGGCGAGATAGGAGCCGACGACCGGCTGCAGATAGGCGTTGAGCGCCGTCGTCGAGGCGCGCTCGAACTCGCGGATCTCCGGCAGGATCTCGGAGGAGACCGAGACGTGGTCGTTCGGCCAGACCGCGCGGGCGGCCTCGGCGGCAGCCCGTTCGTTGGCCGGATTGGCATAGGCGTTGATGAAGACGATGGCGAGCGCCGTCACGCCCTTGGCAAGGAGCGCCTCCGCCGCGGCACGCACCTCCTCGGGATCGACGGCGTCACGGATCGTACCGTCGGCGAGCGTGCGCTCGCGCACCTCGACCCGCACGTCGCGATCGACTACGGGCGAGAAATCGCCCCACAGCCCCCAGGTGTTGCGCCGGTCGCGTCGGCGCATCTCCAGCGCGTCCCGGAAGCCGGGCGTCGTGATGATGCCGACCCGCGCGCCCTTGCGCTCGAGCAGCGCATTGGTGCCGACCGTCGTGCCGTGCACGATCGAGCCGAGGCGGTCGATGGCGCCGCCGGCCTTCAGGCCGGCCAGAAAGCCGACCGCCTCGTCGCCGCGGTTCGACGGCACCTTGGCCGTGCTGAACGTGCCGGCCGCCTCGTCCATGAAGAAGAGGTCGGTGAAGGTGCCGCCGACATCGACGCCGACCAGGGGAGAGCCGCTCATGGGAGGCCTATGACGTAATTCGTTTCGAGATGATCGGGCGTCACATATTCGAAGATGACATCACGGGCGATGGCCTGCGGCGTGCGCTTGGCCGGATCGCCGAAACCGCCGCCGCCGGGCGTCTCGAGCCTGACGCGATGGCCGGGCGCGAGCTTGACCCCGGTCACCTTGGAGGCCATCGGCGGCTCGTGCCAGCCGGACTTGTCGCTCCAGGCGAACCGGTTGAGCGCAGCGCTGCCGCCGCCATTGACGCCGAAGGGCGCGTAGCGGCCACGCTCGCCGAGCAGGAAGACCTCGGCGCCGCGCGGATCGAGCAGCTCGATCTCGTAGATCGCGCCGAGCCCGCCGCGATGCTCGCCCGCCCCGGCCGAATCCGGCCGCAGCGCCCATTGGGTGAACATGACCGGATAGGCCGCCTCGAGGATCTCCACCGGCGGAATGGTGGCCGTCGAGATCGGATTGTTGGCATGGCTGAGGCCGTCGCTTTCCGGGTTGCCGCCGAGGCCCCCGCCGAAAAACGAAAACATCACCCAGCGCGAACCGTCGGCGCGGTGGCCGGCGATGGAGAGCGCATTGATGGTGCCGAAGGGGCCGGCGGTCGCGCGCTCCGGCACGGCCTTGGCCAGCGCGCCGAAGACCACGCCGATGAGGCGCAGAATGGTCTCGGTATAGCCGGCCATCGGCTTGGGCGCGCGCGCCCCGAGCAGCGTCGTGTCCGGAATGACGAAATCGATCGGCCGGAGGCAGCCGGCATTCGCCGGCACGTCGGTGAAGACGTGCTTCAGCGCGACATAGCAGGCGGCGACCGTCGTCGCGGTCGAAATGTTGATCGGGCCCTGGCAGGGCGGCGACGAGCGCGAAAAATCGAGCGTCATCCGATCGCCCGAAACGGTCAGGTCCAGCGCGACGGTCAGCTTCTCGTCGGTGATGCCGTCATTGTCGAGATAGTCCTCGAAGGCGTAGCGGCCGTCGGGCAAGGCCGCGATCGCCTCGCGCATCAGCGCCTCGGCGCGGTCGGAAAAGGCCGTGAAGGCGGCTTCGACGACCCCCTCGCCGTAGTCGTCGAGAAGCCCCGCCAGCCGCTTCTCGCCGAGATCGAGAGCGTTGATCTGGCCGTTGAGATCGCCCCAGTTGGAGTTCGGCAGGCGCGAATTGGCCGCGAGGATGTCGACGATGTCCTGGCGCAGCTCACCCTTGGCGATGAGCCGCACCACCGGGATCAGCACGCCTTCCTGGAAGCTCTCGGTCGCGACCGGATTGTAGCCGCCGGGCACATTGCCGCCGATGTCGAGCCAGTGGCCGGCGGATGCCAGCCAGCAGAACAGCCGGCCGTCCCGGAAGATCGGGCGCACCAGGCGGAAATCGTTGAGATGGGTGCCGCCGGCATATTGGTCGTTGAAGATGAAGGTATCGCCCGGCTCCGGCCCGCCCTGCGCCCTGGTCTTGTCGATGACGGCCTTCACCGCGAAGGCCATGGCGCCGACGAAGATCGGCAGGCCCTTGGTGCCCTGCACCAGCGTTTCGCCGGTGTCGCGGTGGTAGAGCCCGTGACAGGCGTCGCGCGCTTCCGCGATGATGGGATTGAACGCCGAGCGATACAGCGTCGCATCCATCTCGTCGGCGATCTGCTCGAGGCGGCCCTTCAGGACCGCCAGGGTGACCGGATCGAGTGCCGTCACGCGCCGCCTCCGTCGGAGTCGTATTTGCGCCCCTGCTCCAGAAGTTCGCTGGTGCCGACGATATCGGCAAGCTCGTCGAAGGAATACATCTGGTCGCGGATCGCGTCCGAGGTGCCGTCGGCCATCAGCGTATCGTAGAAGCTCCGCGCGGTCTTCGCCATGGCGCGCACGACGCCGGCCGAGAACACGACGAGGTCGTAGCCCATGGCTTCGAGCTCGGCGACCGGCGTCATCGGCGTCCGCCCGCCCTCGACCATATTGGCCATCAGCGGGCGCTTGCCGCCGAGCGCCTTCGGCACCGCTGCAAGCTCCGCATTGGTCCGCGGCGCCTCGACGAAGATGACGTCGGCACCCGCTTCGATATAGCGCTCGGCGCGCTCGAAGGCCCGCTCGAAGCCTTCGACGGCGCCGGCGTCGGTGCGCCCGATGACCACGATGTCGTTGATGCGCGCATCGACCGCGGCCTTGATCTTGCCGACCATCTCATCGGTCGGCACGACGTCCTTGCCGCGCAGATGGCCGCAGCGCTTGGGGAAGGTCTGGTCCTCGATCTGGATGGCCGCCGCCCCGGCCCGCTCGAAGAAACGGATGGTGCGCTGAACGGTGATGGCATTGCCGAAGCCGGTATCGCCGTCGACGATCAGCGGCACGTCGACCTTGTCGGCGATGCGGGCGACCACCTCGGTGACCTCGGTCATGGTGGTGAGCCCGACATCCGCCATGCCGAGGCGCGAATAGGCGATGCCGGCGCCGGTCAGGTAGAGCGCCTCGAAGCCAGTATTGACCGCGAGCACCGCCGTCAGCGGATCGATCACGCCGGGAGCAACCAGAACAGGGCGCTGCTGCAGCCGCGCACGCAGAATCTGGGGCGTATTGTTCATGAAGCTCCTCCCGGCATGTGTATCAGTGTTGTCAGTCTTTGTGGGTCGTTCTCGGCATCGAGCGCCGCCACCGCGGCAATCACCCGCCGGGCCCGCGCCTCGCCCCAGACCGGCGCGGTGATCTCGACGAATTTCGCCTCCACCTCGGCCGGCGGATAGGGATCCTCGGTGTCGCCCTTGTTGGTGGTGGCCAAGGCGGTCAGGACGCGCCCGTCGGCGAGCCGCAGCGTGACCCGGGCCGGCCGTGCCGCCGGCAGCATGGCGGTGAGCGCGGGATCCTCGTCGACGCGCACCCGGCTTGCCAGCGCCAGCACGGTGCGGTCGGCACGCGCCGCGTCGCGGAAAGCCTCGATCGAGGCGCTGCCGTGGACGAGCGTGGTCGCCAGCGCGAAGGGCAGCGAGAATTTCGCCGCCAGCATGGTTTTCGGCTCGGGATCGTCGAGCTGCGCCGCCCAGACATAGGTCGAGACGTCGATGCCGAGCACGGCCTTCGGATCGATCCGGCCGCCGGCCTCTGCGACGATCGTGCCGAGCGCGTCGAGCGCGGCATGGGTGTAGCGGCAGGCGGCATGGCGCTTGAAATAGTTGCGCGCGATCTCGTAGCGCTCGCCGAGCGCTTCGGTCATCGCGGCCGGATCGAAGCCGGTCGCGGCGACCGTGCCGTAGACGCTGGCGACGCCGTCGCGCTCGCCGCCGAAGCCGGCGGTGACCAGCTCCCAGGCCATCAGGCCGATCTTGTTGGAAAAGCCGGCATAGCTGTTTCGGATGGTCGCGCCCTCCAGCATGGTCTTGCGGCTGGTGGTCAGGCCGAGCGATGACGCGACATTGATGGTTTCGACCATCGTCTCGGCATCGGCATCGGCGAGCCGCGCAATGGCGACGGCCGCGCCGACCGTGCCCCAGGTGCCGTGGGGATGCATGGCGACATTGAGCTTCGAGGCGATGCCGATGCGCGCACCGATCTCGTAGCCGAGCACGACGGCCGTGATCAGGTCCTCGCCCGAGCAGCCCATGCGGGCCGCGGCGACGAGCGCGGCCGGCACGACGTGGATGCCGGGATGGCCGCGGGCATATTGATTGCCCTCGTCGAGCTCCAGCATGGTGCCGGCGACGCCGGCGAGAAAGGCGGCGTTCGAAGCCGGAAGACGCTGGGCGCCGCCGATGACGGGCGAGGCCCCCGGCCCGTCCAGCGCTTCGAGACGGAGCGCCAGGGCCTGCATTTCCGGCTCGGCCATCCCAGCGACGATCGCGCCGATACTGTCCAGGATCACCTGCCGTGTCCGCGCCACCACCGGCTCGGGCAGGTCGTGGAAGGTCAGGTTGGCGGCAAAGCGGCCCCAGGCGGCGAGCCAGTCCGCCCGCGGTTCGGCGGCAAGTTGCGTTGCGGTCTTCACACCCTCGGTCACGATCGGCATGGTCAGAGCCCCAGATAGGCGCGTCTCAGCGCGGGATCGGCGGCGAGATCCTTCGCGCTGCCCTGCAGGGCGAAGATCCCGTTTTCGAGAATGAACGCACGGCCGGCCAGTTCCAGCGACTGGACGACGTTCTGCTCGACCAGCATGACGGCGAGCCCCTCGGCATTGATCCGGGACACCAGCGCGAACATCTCCTCGACCAGCAGCGGCGACAGGCCAAGCGACGGCTCGTCGAGGATGATCAGGCGCGGCTCGGCCATCAGGCCGCGGCCGATGGCGAGCATCTGCTGCTCGCCGCCCGAAAGCGTGCCGGCGCGCTGGCGCGCCCGCTCCTCCAGCCGCGGAAAGATGGCGAAGACCTTGGCGAGATTGGCCGCCCTGCTGGCCTTGCCGCGCCGGTAGGAGCCGAGCTCGAGATTTTCCCGCACGGTCATGTTCGGGAAGATCTTGCGGCCTTCCGGCACATGAATGAGGCCGAGCTCGACGATCGCCTGCGACGAGGCGCGGGTGATGTCCTGGCCAAGGAAGCGGATGCGCCCGGCTGTCGCCGGGCAGACGCCCGACAGCACCTTGTTGAGCGTCGTCTTGCCGACGCCGTTGGAGCCGAGCACCGCGACGATCTCGCCCGGCGCGACCGTCATGGTCAGGCCGCGCAGGATCTCGGTCCCGCCATAGCCGGCATGCAGCCCTTCGACCGTCAGCAGCGGTTCAGCCATGGCTCGCCTCCGCGCTGAGACGCTCCGCCGCGCCATGACCGAGATAGGCCTCCACGACTTTGGGGTCGCCGACGACGCTCGCCGGCGTGCCGGCCGCGATCGTCCGGCCATTGGCAATGACGTGCACGCTCGCGCAAAGGCTCATCACCGCCTGCATCACGTGCTCGATCATCAGGATGGTGACGCCGGACGCGCAGACGCCGCGGATGACCGGGAGAATGTCGCGGATCTCGGACGGGTTGAGGCCGGCCAGCACCTCGTCGAGCAGCAGCAGGCGCGGCTCCGTGGCGAGCGCGCGGGCGAGCTCCAGCCGCTTGCGGCCGGCGACGGTGAGCGAGGCGGCGGGCTTGTCGAGCTCGGCCGACAACCCGACCGTGTTCGCCACCGCGCGGGCCCGCGCCAGGGCCTCGGCGCGCCGGCCGTGGCGCAGATAGGCACCGACGGCGATGTTCTCGCAAATGCTGAGGCCGGCGAAGGGCTGGACGATCTGGAAGGTGCGCGCGATGCCCATGGCCGCCAGCGCCTCGGGCGTCATGCCGGTAATGTCGCGCCCCTCGAACAGGATCCGGCCGGAGGTCGGCGGCTCGAAGCCGGAAATCAGCGTGAACAGCGTGGTCTTGCCCGCCCCGTTCGGTCCGATCAGCCCCGAGATCGTGCCGGCCTCGACATGCATCGTCACGTCATTGACCGCGACGAGCCCGCCGAACCGCTTGGTGACGCCTTCGACCCGCAGCATCAGCCCCTCCCCGTCACGGACAGGCGCCGGACGAGCCCCATGACGCCCTGCGGCGCGAAGGCGATCGCCAGGATCAGGAGGATGCCGTAGACGACGAGGTCGACGCCCGGCACGGCCGAGCCGAACAGGGCGTGGATGCCGATCTTGGCGAGCTCGCCGAGGCCGACCAGGGTCAGCGTGCCGAACAGCGGACCGAACAGCGTGCCGATGCCGCCGATGATCGGGGCGAGCAGCGCTTCCACCGAGATCCACGAGCCATAGGCGATATTGGCGTCGATATAGAGGAATTTCTGGGTGTAGAGCGCCCCCGCCGTGGCCGTGATCGCCGCCGACAGGGCGATCGCCTTCAGCTTGACCTTGAGCGTGTCGACGCCAAGCGCGCGGGCGGCATCCTCGTTCTCGCGCACGGCGACGAGATAGGCGCCGAAACGGGAGAGCTCCATCGCCCTGTTGAGCACCAGGACCAGCGCGACCAGGGCGAGCGCCAGATAGTAGAAACTCTCGCGGGTCGCGAACTGGAAATTGGCCGGCCGGACGTCGAGCGGCACCAGCAGGCCGGCGGCGCCCCCGGTGAACGGCGCCGCATTGGCGAGGATGCGGAACACTTCCGCAAAGGCGAGCGTGACGAGCGCGAAATAGGAGCCGCGCAGCCGCGCGCGGAAGGCAAGCGAGCCGATGACCGTGCCGACGAGGCCGCCGGCGGCGATCGCCAGCGGCAGGGCGATCCACGGATTGACGCCGAGACGGATCTGCAGGATCGCCTGTGCATAGGCGCCGGTGCCGAAAAAGGCGGCATGGCCGAAGGAGAACTGTCCGCCATAGCCGCCGGCAATGTTCCAGCCCTGCGCGGCGAGCGTGATGATCAGCGCAAAGACGAGCAGATTGACCAGGAGGTTGGCGCCGGCCGCGAGCCCCGCCGCGACGGCCAGCGGCACGGCGAGCGGCAGTGCGGCCAGCACCGCGACCGCCACGACGATAGAACGGAAATCCCGGATGATCATGCCTTGGCTCCGAACAGGCCGGTCGGGCGCAGCAGGAGCACCAGAATGAAGATGGCGAAGATGCCGATCTGGCCGAGGCTCTCGCCGAGATAGAGGCCGCAGAGGCTTTCGATGACGCCGATGATCAGGCCGCCGATGACCGCGCCAGGGATCGATCCCATGCCGCCGAGCACGACCACCGTGAAGGCCACCAGCACGAAAGCGTTGCCGACGCGCGGATTGACGTAGAACGAGGGCATCAGCAGGCAGGCGGCGATCGCGATGCAGGCCGTGCCGAGGCCGAAGGTCACGGCATAGACGTGGCGCACGTCGATGCCGACGAGCGCCGCGCCGAGCTTCTCCTTGGCCACCGCACGGATCGCCTTGCCGGTATCGGTCAGCGCCAGCACGGCCCAGAGCAGCCCGGCCACCAGGATCGCCACGCCGAAGCCGACCACCCGGGTGAAGGAGAGCAGCGCGAAGCCGACATCGACGACCTGGAAGGAATAGTCGAGCGTCAGGGCGCGGGTATCGGACCGGAAAATGGCGAGCAGCGCGTTTTCCAGGATGATCGAGAGCCCCAGCGTGACCAGCAGGATCGAGCCGTCGTCATTGCGGCTCGCCGGCCCGATGACGAAGCGCTGGAGGCCGTAGCCGAGGCCGAAGAACAACGGCGTCAAGACGAAGATCGCGAGATAGGGATCGAGGCCGAAGCCGAGATGGACCATCAGGACCGCGAACATGGCGAGCGTCAGCAGCGCGCCATGGGCGAAATTGATGATGTGCAGGACGCCGTAGACCAGCGTCAGGCCAAGCGCCACCAGCGCATAGACCGAGCCTGTCAGCAGGCCGTTGATCAGCGCTTCAAGCACGATCTGGGGCGGATAGGACGGCAGCACCGGATGATCCCTGCGGTTCGCTTCGGGAACGAGAACTTCGTGCCGGCCGGGACGATCCGGCCGGTTCTTGCAGTGTCAGCGACGTCTGAGGCGTGGCGCGCGTGGAGGGAGCGCCGCGCGCCCTGCTCTAGCCGGTCACGGGGAAGACCGGCTTGGAATCGGCAAATTCGGCGGGGAAGATGACCTTGATGTCACCGCCCTGGACCTGCGTATTGACCGGCGCAGCCCCGGTATTCTGGCCGTTTTCGAACTTGGTCGGGCCATAGGGCATGATGTGGCCGGCGAAGGTGGAAGCGGCGATCGCCTCGATGATCTTCGGCCTGTCGCGCGAGGCGGCCCGCTCGATCGCATCGGCCACCAGCTGCACGCAGGAATAGTTGAGCGGCGTGTTGTAGAGCCAGAAGCGGCCGGCGGCCTCGACCTGCTTGCGCAGCACGACCGCCTTGGGCTTGCGCGGATCGGCCCAGTGGTTGCAGTCCATCACATTGGCTGCGGCGTCCGGGAACTCCTTGACGAAGCGGAAATTCGAGGCGGCACCGTTCAGCACTGCATAGATGCCCTTCGGCCGGATGCGCTGCTGCTGCATGGTCCGCGCCAGCAGCACGAACTCGGCATAATAGCTGGAGGGAATGACGAGGTCGGGATTGAGCGCGCGGATGCGCAGCGCGACATTGGACATGTCGCGGGCCGGCGTCGGATGGGCGATGGTCTCGAGGATCTGGAAGCCGAGCGCGGAGAGCCGCTCGTTCATCAGCTTGGCGAGGCCGGTGCCGAACAGGCCGTCCTCATGAACGAGGACGACGGTCTTGGCCGGCTTGCCGGCCGCATCGTTCAGCTTGACCAGGTTGTCGATCGCCGCCTTGGTGACCATGCCGAAGCCGGGCCCGAAGCGGAAGGTGTTCTTCAGGCCGCGCGCGACGATGGCGTCGGAGACGCCGACATCGACGATATAGGCGAGGTCATAGCGCGAGGCCGCCTGCGAGGCGGCCAGGCAGATCGGCGAGGCAAAGCCGCCGACAATGGCCGCCACCCCTTCCGCATGCATGCGCTCGACCTCCTGGGTGCCGCCCTCCGGCGTCGAGCGGGCATCGCCGAAGACCATTTCGAGCTTGGCGCCGCCGAGCGACTTGATGCCGCCGGCCGCATTGATCTCGTTGATCGCAGCCTCGGCGCCAAGGCGGCCATATTCGCCGTCCTGCGCCAGATTGCCGGTCACCGGCTGCAGAATCCCGAGCTTGACCGGCGCCGGCTGGGCCATCAGGAGGCCGGGCGCCGCGATGAGCGTCGCGCCGGCGGCACCCGTCTCGATCAGGCGCCGTCGCGTCAGCCCCGTTCCGGAAGACAACCCCTTGGTGTCAGTCATGCCCCTTCCCCTCGATCTCTGCGCCGCATGCCGGCCCGTTCCTCACGTCGCTCCTAGGTGATCGCGCAAGCCGGGCGGCGTCAATCATTCGGCTTTCACCGTGGTATTGAAATTGCTGCCGCCGCGGAACCGCTCGACCGGCGACCACAGGCGATCGCCGCCTGAATCGATGCGCACCAGATCCATCTGGAAGGAGTAGCGGTCGGGCCGGTAGAAGGCGACGAGATGCTCGATGCCGCGCCGCTTGACGTCGTAGACGACGCGGGTGAGCGCGATCAGCGGCGAGCCGATGTCGATGCCGAGCGCTTCGGCGACGCCGGGGCCCGCGAGCGTCGCGGAAATGGTCTGGGTGGCCCGGTCGACCTTGACGCCCGAACGCTCGATCAGGGTCAGAAGCGGCACCGCCGCAAGCTCCTGCTCGGTATAGGTCGTGCCGACGCGTTCGGGCACATGGGTGATGAGATAGCTGAACGGCTCGCCGTCGATGATGCGCACGCGCACCGAGCGCTGCGCCTTCTCGTTCTCGTCCAGCCGCAGCGCCTCGGCGACCTCGACGGCCGGGCTGACGTAACCGAACTGCAGGAGCCGGACATCGGTCGAACGGCCCATTTCGACGAGATGGGCCAGCGCGTTGGAGAGATCCGCGACAATCGGCCGCTTGATCATGCGGGCGGTGATGAAGGTGCCGGCGCCCGGCCGGCGCGAGATCAGCCCCTCGCGCTCGAGTTCGGCGAGGGCGCGGCGGATGGTGACGCGGGAGACATCGTGCAGATCGGCGAGGTCCGGTTCGGACGGCAACCGCGCTCCCGGCGCCAGTTCGCCGGACATGATGCGGTCGCGCAGGGTCAGGTAGACACGCCGCGTCTTTGATGTCTCGATTGCGTCTGCCATGATTGCCTTGCCACCCCAATGACTTCCGGCGCCCACTGCCCCACAACCCCTTGCGGAGTGTGGCATTTCGGCAATCGTTTGAGCCCCGAAGTTCATTGGCGTCAACTAGACCATCGCAATTTCCCGCTGATTGTCTAGTCTATGATACAATTTGCGCCGGTCAAGCCGTGATCGAAAGAACTGCCCCATGACGGCCCCTTCAACCCTGTTCGACAAGCTCTGGGACGGCCACGTGGTGACGCGCCGCGACGACGGCCTGTCGCTGATCTGGATCGACCGCCATTTCGTGCACGAAGGCTCGCACCATGCCTTCGGCCAGATCGACGCGCGCGGCGGCCGCGTCGCCCGGCCGGACCTCACCTTCGGCGTGGCCGACCATTATGTGCCGACGCGCGGCCGCGGCCATCCGATCCCCGACGCCTCGATCGCCCGCATGGTCGACCTGCTCGCCGCCAACACGGCCCGCCATGGCATCACGCTGTTCGGCCTCGACGATCCGCGCCAGGGCATCGTCCACGTTGTCGGCCCGGAACAGGGGCTGACCCTGCCGGGCCTGACCGTGGTCTGCGGCGACAGCCACACCTCGACCCATGGCGCCTTCGGGGCCTATGCCTTCGGCATCGGTGCCTCGGAGGTCGCCCATGTGCTGGCGACCCAGACGCTCTGGCAGAAGAAGCCGAAACGGCTGCGCATCCGGGTCGACGGCACGACCGGGCCCGGCATCGCGGCCAAGGACATCATGCTGACCGTCATCGCCCGGATCGGTGCGGACGGCGCCGCCGGCCATGCCATCGAATATGCCGGCTCGGCGATCCGGGCCCTGTCGATGGAAGGCCGGATGACCCTCTGCAACATGTCGATCGAGGCCGGCGGCCGCTGCGGCATGGTGGCGCCCGACGCCACCACGGCCGCCTATATCCGCGGCCGCCCCTTCGCCCCCGACGGCGATCGTCTGGCCGCCGCCGAGGAGGCCTGGTCGCGGTTGGCGAGCGACGCCGACGCCGCCTTCGACCGCGAAGTGGTGCTCGCGGCGCACGAGATCGCGCCGACGGTGACCTGGGGCATCAGCCCCGAGCACGCCCTGCCGATCTCGGCGACGGTGCCCGATCCCGAGCGCATGGACGACCCGGTCAAGGCCGCGGCGACCCGCGATGCCCTCGCCTATATGGACCTTGCCGCCGGCCAGCGGCTCGACAGCATCAGGATCGACCGGGTGTTCATCGGGTCCTGCACCAATTCGCGCATCGAGGACCTGCGCGCCGCCGCCGCCGTGCTGCGCGACCGGAGGGCCGTGGTGCCGGGCGTTGTCTCGCCGGGCTCGTCGGCGGTGAAGCGCCAGGCCGAGGAGGAAGGGCTTGCCGCCGTCTTCCAGGCGGCGGGGCTCGAATGGGTCGATTCCGGCTGCTCGATGTGCGTCGGCATGAATGGCGATCTGGTCGCGCCGGGCGAGCGCTGCGCCTCGACCACCAACCGCAACTTCAAGGGCCGCCAGGGGCCCGGCGCCCGCACCCACCTGATGTCGCCGGCCATGGTGGCGGCCGCCGCCGTCACCGGCCGGCTCACCGATGTGAGGCACATGGGATGAGACCCTTCAAGGCCGAGACGGCGCCGATGCTGCGGCTCGCCGCCGCCAATATCGACACCGACCAGCTCATTCCCGCGCGCTTCATGAAGGAGCCGCGCGTGCCGGAGGGCTATGGCCGCTTCCTGCTGCACGACCTCGTGGCGGAAGGCCGGCTCGCCGCGCCCTCGTCGGGCGAAGCCATCCTGGTCGCCCGGCGCAATTTCGGCTGCGGCTCCTCGCGCGAGGCGGCCGTCTATGCGCTCGCCGATTTCGGCTTCAAGGTGGTGATCGCGCCGAGCTTCGGCGACATCTTCGCCGCCAATTGCGTCAAGAACGGCGTGCTGCCGGCGCTGGTCAGCGAGGCCGACGCCGAAGCGCTGCTGGCGGCGCCGGCGGCGACCGTGACGGTCGATCTCGCAAGCCAGCGCATCACGGCCGGCAATCTCGCCGTCGACTTCGCCATCGATCCGGTATGGCGGACCCAGCTGCTGAACGGCTGGGACGATATCGACATGACGCTCGCCGAGGCGCCGGCGATCGAGGCCTTCGTCAAGCAGGACGCCGCGGCGCGGGCCTGGGCCGAGCCGCGGCGTTGATCCTTGAAGATCAGGCGTCGCCGGCGACCGCCCGCTGCACCGCCGGGCGCTCGCCCATGCGCTTGAAATGGTCGGCGACCTTCGGGAAGCGCGCGATGTCGACGCCGTCGCCCTCGAGCCAGCGGGACATGGTGTAGAGATAGGGATCGGCGATCGTATAGTCCTCGCCGAAGACCCAGGGCCCGGCGATCATGTCCCGCTCGATCAGCGTGAAGCTCTCGGCCATGCTCTGCGGTACCTTGCGCTTCATGTCGGCATAGGACGTCTCTTCGTCCGCCCAGCGATAGCCGCGCATCTTGTGGGCGTGATTGATGTGCACGGTCGAGCACAGATAGCTGTTGAACGCCTGCACCTGCGCAAAGGCGAAGGGATCGTCGATCGGCGCCAGATTCGCCGCCGGATAGGCCTGGGCGATATAGGCGAGGATCGCCGGCGTTTCGGTCAGGACGCCATGGGCGGTGACGAGCGCCGGCACCCTGCCCTTCGGATTGATCGCCAGATAGTCCGGCGTGCGCTGCTGGCCGCCGGCCATGTCGAGCCGCACCGCCTCATAGGCGACGCCAGCTTCCTCGAGCGCGATGCGCGAGGCCAGTGCGCAGGTCTTCGGGCCAAAGAAAAACTTCAGGCTCATGAGGCATCCATCCCGTTAGCCGGCCTTGATCAGCACGTGCTTCTTGCGACCGAAGGACAGCTTGATGACGCCGTCCTTCAGATGTCCCGATGATACCGTCATCTGCGGATCCGTCACGGCCTCGTCGTTGAGCCTCAGCCCCCCGCCCTGCACCTGGCGCCGCGCCTCGCCATTGGAGGCGACGAGGCCGGCCCGCACGAACAGGGTGAGCACGCCGATGCCGGCGCCGAGCTCGGCCTCCGGGACCGCGACCGTCGGAAGGGCCGCGGCGGCCTGCCCCTGCTCGAAGGTCTGGCGCGCGGTCTCCGCGGCAGCCGCCGCGGCCTCGCGGCCGTGGATCAGCGCCGTCGCCTCGGTCGCCAGGATCTTCTTGGCCTCGTTGATCTCGGCGCCGCCGAGCGCGGCGAGCCGTCCAACCTCGCCGAGCGGCAAGGTCGTGAACAGCTTCAGGAAGCGCTCGACGTCGGCATCCTCGGTGTTGCGCCAGAACTGCCAGTAGTCATAGGCCGAGAGCATGTCGGCATTGAGCCAGACCGCGCCCGCCGCGGTCTTGCCCATCTTGGTGCCGGACGCGGTGGTCAGCAGCGGACAGGTCAGCGCATAGAGCTGGTGCGTGCCCATGCGCCGACCGAGATCGATGCCGGTGACGATATTGCCCCACTGATCCGAGCCGCCCATCTGCAGGTTGCAGTTGTAGCGGCGGGCCAGTTCGACGAAGTCGTAGGCCTGCAGGATCATGTAGTTGAATTCGATGAAGCTCAGCTCCTGGTCGCGGTCGAGCCGGAGCTTGACCGAATCCATGCTGAGCATGCGGTTCACCGAGAAGTGCCGGCCGATGTCGCGCAGCATTTCGATATAGTTGAGCTTGGTCAGCCATTCCGCATTGTCGGCCATGACCGCGTCGGTCTTGCCGTCGCCGAAAGTCAGGAACTTCGAGAACACACCCTTGATGGCGTTCTTGTTGGCCTCGATGTCCTCGAGCGACAGGATCTTGCGCGTCTCGTCGCGGCCCGAGGGGTCGCCCACGCGGGTGGTGCCGCCGCCCATCAGGGTGATCGGCCGGCCGCCTCCGGATTTCTGCAGCCAGTGCAGCATCATGATCGACAGGAGGTGGCCGATATGCAGCGAGGGGGCGGTGCAGTCATAGCCGACATAGCAGATCACATCGCCCTTGGCCGCCAGGGCGTCGATGCCGGCGAAGTCGGAGGACTGATGGATGTACCCGCGCTCTTGCAGAATGCGCAGGAAATCTGATGTCGGAGCGGTCATGATCTTTCCGAGACAGGGGGTGGCTGCACGACGGGCCTCGCGCCCGGCGGGCAGCCGGTGTAGCAGAGGCATCCGGTGATTTCACCTCTTGAGTCGTCTGGATCGGGAGAGCCATGCGCGCGATCGGCCTGATGTCGGGGACATCGATGGACGGTGTCGATGTGGCGCTCATCGACACCGACGGCACCAGCATTTCGGGCTTCGGGCCGACCGGCTACCGCGCCTACAGCGACGAGGAGCGCGCCCTGCTGCGCGAGGCGCTGAAGGAAGGCGCAGCCCTGCAGGACCGGCTGACCCGCACGCCCCTGCTCGCCAGGGCCGAGGACCTGATCACCCGCGCCCATGCCGAGGCGGTCGAGACATTCCTGGCGACCCATGGGCTGAGCCGGGCCGATATTGGCGTCGTCGGCTTCCATGGCCAGACCGTCATCCATCGGCCGGACCTGAAGATGACCGTGCAGATCGGCGACGGCTTGGCGCTGCGGCAGCGGCTCGGCATTCCCGTCGTCTACGACCTCAGGCAGGCCGACATTGCCGCCGGCGGCCAGGGCGCGCCGCTGGTGCCGGTGTTCCACCGCGCGCTCGCCGCCCAGAAGGAGCTGCCGCGGCCGCTCGCGGTGGTCAATGTCGGCGGCGTCGCCAATGTCACCTTCATCGGTTCGAACGACGAGCTGACCGCCTTCGACACGGGCCCCGGCAATGCGCTGATCGACGACTGGATGCGCGAACGGACCGGCAAGCCGCTCGACGACAACGGCGTCATGGCGGCGCGCGGGCGCGGCGACGAGGCCCTGCTCGCCTGGCTGCTGGTGCACCCGTTCTTCGCCAAATCGCCGCCGAAATCGCTCGACCGCAACGCCTTCGCCCATCGCATCGTCGGCAATGTCTCGACCGAGGACGGCGCCGCCACGCTCACCACCTTCACCGCCCGCTCGATCGCCAGGGCGGCCGATTTCGTCCGCGAGCGTCCGGTGCTCTGGATCGTCTGCGGCGGCGGCGCGCGCAATGCCGAGCTGCTGCGGCTCATCGCCTACCACGCCCGCGCCGAAGTCAGGACCGGCGAACAGGTCGGCTGGTCGTCGGACTTCCTGGAGGCGCAGGCCTTCGCCTTCCTCGCCGTGCGCTCGATGGCGGGGCTGCCGCTGACCTTCCCCTCGACGACCGGGGTGCGCGAGCCGGTCACCGGCGGCGTGCAGGCCTGAGGCTCTCCCTCTTTCGCCCCTCTCGCGAAGCAGCCGCCCGCGCCCTATCTTGGCAGGACCGAAGGGAAGATCCATGGCCTATCCAGTCGAAGACCTGAGCCCGGACGCGGTCGCCGCCGCTCTCGCCAATGACGAGATCCTGCTCGTCGATGTCCGCGAGCCGCACGAGCTGGCCATGGCGCGCATTCCGGAGGCGGTCAACGTGCCGCTGTCGCGGTTCGACCCAGCCGCGATTCCCGATCCGCAGGGCAAGCGCGTCGTCTTCATGTGCGCGGGCGGCGTCCGGTCGATCCAGGCCAGCGAGATCGCGCAGGGCCACGGCCTGCCCTATGGCCAGCATCTTGCCGGCGGCCTCAAGGCCTGGGCCATGGCGGGCCACGGCTTCGAGCGCGGCTGATGCGCCGGCTCGCGCTCCACCGCTTCGGCCTCGACGGCCTCGCCTTCGACGATCGTCCGGCGCCGCAGCCGGGTCCCGGCGAAGTCGCGATCGCGGTGGAAGCGGCAACGCTCAACCGGCGTGACCTCCTGCTGGTCGAGGGCGTCTACAATCCGCGCCAGAGCTTTCCGGTCGTGCCGGGTTCGGACTGCGCCGGCACGGTGGCCGCGGTCGGGCTCGGCGTCACCGCCTTCCAGACGGGCGACCGGGTGGTGCCGGCCTTCTTTCCCGACTGGATCGACGGCGAACCGACGCAGGCCAGCCTGATGTCGTCGCGCGGCGGCCATGGCGGCGACGGCGTGCTGGCCGAGACCGTGATCTTCCCCGCGCATGGCATAGCCCGCATTCCGGCGCATCTCAGCGCCGCGGAAGCGGCGAGCCTGCCCTGCGCCGGCCTCACCGCCTGGTCGGCGCTCGCCACCCACGGCGGCGTCAAGGCGGGCGACACGGTGCTCATCCAGGGCACGGGCGGCGTCGCCATCTTCGCCCTGCAGTTCGCCAAGCTCTTCGGCGCCACCGCCATCGTGACGACCTCGTCCGACCGCAAGGGCGAAGCGGCCCGCGCGCTCGGCGCCGATCACATCATCAACTACGCCACCCAGCCGCGCTGGTCGGAGGAAGCGCGCCGGCTCGCCCCCGGCGGCATCGACCACGTGATCGAGGTCGGCGGCGCCGAAACGCTGGAGGGTGCCCTGCGCGCGGTCCGCCCGGGCGGCATCATCTCGCTGGTGGGCGTGCTGTCCGGCGCGATCGCGCCGCTCAACCTGCCGCTGGCGGTCATGCGCCGCATCCGGCTGCAGGGCATCACGGTCGGCGCGGTGCGCGAGTTCGAGGCCATGCTGAAGGCGATCGAGGCATCCGGATTGAAGCCGGTAATCGGCGCCAGCTACGGCTTTCCCGAAGCGGTGGACGCCTTCCGGGCCATGAAGGGCAATGCCGTATTCGGCAAGATCGCCATCGACTTCACCCGATGATTCAGGATGAAGCGTTCGAGAAAAAGAGTCCGGAACGCGCGTTAAATCCCTGATATCCGGTTTCTTTCCAGACCTCAGCGAAGGCCGCCGGTGGCCGGATCGTCGGACCTGACGACGCTGCGCCCGCGGAATTCGAACATCTTGCGCAGGAAGCCCGGCGCGACCGCCGAGAGCGGATTGACCGTCAGCCGCGGCTGGTTGAAGGCGCCCGCGATCTCGTAGGTGATGCCGAAGACGCCTTCGTCCGGAGAGCCGCCGAGAAAGACGCCGAGCACCGGGATGCGTGCAAAGAGATTGTTCAGCGCATAGGCGGGCACATAGGTGCCGCGCAGCTTGAGCTGGTCGTGCACGGTGTCGACCTCGCCCTCGACCGTCGCACCGATGGCCGCGCCCCACAGAAGGCCGTCGCTCACCTCCACCTTGGGGCCCGTACGGGTGAAGGCCGCGCGCAGGCGCGAGAACGCGAAGGCGTCGTTGGCCTGCGGCGGCGGCCCACGGCGGCCGCCGCGCGGATCGCCGGCGGCGGCGACCATGCCGGCAATGGCTCGGTCGCCGCGGATGGTGAAATTGGTGATCTCGACATTGCCGTCGCGGATCGTGCCGTCCGGGCGTGGCGGCGTCATGATCAGCGCGAGGCTGCCGCCCTGCATCGTCGTCCAGAGGTCGAGGAAGCGCAGCACCGCGCCGGCATCGCCCGAGCTGACGGCGAGCCGCATGGCGCTGCCCTGACCGCGCGTGCCGATGGCGAAGGGCGCATTCCGCCCGACGCGGCCGCTGGCGGTGAGATTGCGGATCTCGGCGCCGCGCTTCACGAGCCGCATCTCGAACTGCCTGATGACCTCGCCGTTGCCGCCGGCAATGGCGGCGGTCTTCATGTCGATGTCGAGCTCGGTCGCCTGGCCGGCGGACGCGCCGGTGCCGCCGAGCTGGGTCGGGTCCTGCATGTGCCGGATCAGTTGGCGGGCATCCATCATCTCGCCGCGCACGGTCACCTTGTGGCCGTTGCCGGCCCGCTCCACCCGCACATTGATGCGGTCGCCGTCCGAGAGATTGTAGGCCGGGAACAGGCCGGACACGAGGCTGCCGCTGTTGTCGAGCAGCGCCGAGCCGCGCACCAGGACGCCCCGGCCCTCGACGACGAGATCCTCGAGCCGCCAGCCGCCCTCGCCCTCGATGGCGGTGAAGCGCGCCTTGGCGGCCTGCCCGCGCGGCTTGTTCCAGCCCGGCAGCAGCTCGGCGAGCGTTGCCTGGGTCAGATCGGCCTCCACTGCGTAGCGACCGGAATCGTCGCCCTCCGTCGTCACCTTCAGCGGCGTCGGGCCGACGATGCGCGCGCCGATATTGAGGCCGAGGCGGCTGCGGCCGGCATCGTCGAGCGTGGCCGTGAGGCGGATGACCGGCTTCGCATCGGGCCGCGGCTTGCGATATTCGAAATTGGCCTGGGCGCCGCCGAGCCGGCCGTCGCCGCGCAGAAGGAAGTCCCGCGGGGTGGTGACCACCTTGAAGCTCGCATTCTCGATGCGCATCTCGCCGAACACCTTGTCGCCGGCAAAGGCGGTGAAATCGGCGTCGACGCGATAATCGATCTGGCTCGGCTGCAGCTTGTCCGAAATCGGCACGTTGACGGTGACATTGGCCACGACATTGCCGCGCACCGGTCCGGTCGGCAGGGCCGGCCCGGTCGCCGCGCCCCTGAACGCATCCTGCCCGAGCAGCGCGAAGGCCGCTTCGGCCGATCCTTCGAGACGGAAACGGCTGGCCGAGCGGGGATCGGCCACGCGGTGCTCGGCAATGGTGAAACTGCCCTGGCTCAGCGTCAGGCGCTTGCCGGGCGCCGGCTCCAGGATGCCGCGCTGCACGTTCAGGCGGGTGGCCTGGCCGTCGACCAGGACGTCGATATCGGCTGCCTTCAGCGGCGTCAGATTGGGCAGGACGCGCAGCGCCGTGCCGCGCAGCTTGGACTGCACCAGCAGCGCGTCGGGCTCCAGCAGCATGGGCATGGTGGCGAGCTGGCCCTCGGCGATCTCGATGCGCACGAGCGTATCCTCGGCGACGCCGCCGGAGAGATTGTCGACCACCCAGTCGCGCACATGCGGGTTGGTGATGCGCGGCCAGAGCCTCAGCCCGTCGGCAAGCGCCAGCCGCGGCGCCTCGACACGCAGGGAGATGGCCGGAGCGGCGCTGGTGAGCGTCGCCCGGCCGGTGACATTGGCGACCGTCGCCGCGCCCTGATTGACGTTCATCCGCTCGATGGTCAGCACCCGGCTGTCCGGCTGATAGACGAAACGCGACTGCGTCAGGCCCAGTGGCACCGGCGGCTCCTGCGGATTGAGCAGGGACGTGACGGTGGCCGCGTTGGCGATCTCGACGACCAGCGGCTCGCCGCGTGCCGCCGGCGTCCAGACCGTGCCGTTCATCTCGCCCTGGTTCTGCCCGGCGGAGAAATGGACCCGCTCGATGCTGAGGCCACGGGTGCCGGCCTGCCAGCGCACGTCGGCGGCGGCCTGGTCGATGGCGATGCGCATCTCGGGATTGCCGACATCGCCGACCGTGCCGGCGCCCAGCGCCACCCGCCCGGCGAACTGGGCGGGGTCGCCCGAGGAATCGAGCTCGGCCTTCAGCGAACCGGAGATCGGCGTGTCGGCGTGGAACAGTTCCGGGTTCTGCAGGGCGCGGCTGAGGTCGCGCGGCGACAGGCCGGCCACCACGAGGTCGATCTTGCGCCGTCCCTCGGCATCGCGCGGCGTGATCGCGGCCTGCGAATTCCAGCGCGCGCCGGACCCGGAGGCGGCGACCGACAGGGTGAGGCCGCCGGCGGCCGGCGCCTTCATGTCGAAATCGATGCCGCCGAAGATGAACCGCTTGCCGGAGCGCACGTCGTCGACGATGACCGTGCCGTTGCGCAGGCCGACGCCGATCAGCCGATGGCCGTCGAGCCCGGATTTCTCCATCAGGTCGAGCCAGATGCCGAGGCGCCGGAACGGCGACATGTCGGGTTCGGCGAGGTTCGAGCGTATCTCGGCCTGCGGCGCCTGGTCGCTGCCGGCCTCGGGAGCGGCCGGCGGCGGCAGCGGGGACGTGCGGAACTCGCCGGCGGCAAAGGCGATCTGGCCGTCTTCGCCAAGCTTCAGCGCGACGGAAGCGCCGACGAGATCGATGCGGCGCACCGACGGCCGTCCGAGCAGCGGCATGCCGTCGAGGCCGAGCGCCACGCGCGGCATGGAAATGATGCGCCGTCCCTCGGCGTCATGAATGGTGACGTTCTCGGCCTCCACCTCGACGCCGCCCGACACGTCGCGGGCGGCCACGGCCGAGCCGATGGTGACCGAGCGGCCGTCGCCGAGCTGGCTCGACAGCGAGCTGGCGATCCAGGGCGTGAGAAGGTCGAGCGCAACCGTTCCGCCCCGGTTGATCTGCCAGGCGAGATAGGCGCAGGGCGCGGCGACCGCCAGGAACAGGACGGCGACGGTAACGACGACGCCCCGGCGCCAGGACCACCATCGGCGCTGCAGCCAGCAGGTCAGGAACGGCGGAACACGGCGGTTCTCCCACAAGGCGGCGAACCGACCCGGCCGGGTCGGTGCGGGCGCGCAGGAGCGGCCGTGTTCGGCGCCGATGTCCATTCCGCCTCGTCCCTCGCTGCTGCCGCCACAGAGGCGCGTGTCAGATATGGCGCGGCCGCGCCGGATGCTTCATTCTGCCCACGGCCTGTTAACCGAACCTTGGCCACGAATCGCAAGCGCGGACCAGAGGCAACCGGTCCTTCACCCATTCGTCGGCCAGCGGCAACCCTCGGCCGCGCCAAGGGTCGGTTTTCGGGCTCGGACGGGGCGCCTCGGAACCTTGCCGGTCAAATTCGCCCATAAACCAGACAAAAGGAAGGCATCATGGCGCTTGCGCCCGGCGATCCCGCCCCGGATTTCACGCTGCCCACGGCCCATGGCGGCACCATCAGCCTCTCGGGCCTGCGCGGCCGCAAGGTCGTCGTCTATTTCTACCCCAAGGCCAATACCGAGGCCTGTACGCTCGAAGCCCAGGACTTCACCCGCCTGAAGGGCGAATTCGATAAGGCCGGCACCACGGTCGTCGGCATCTCGCATGATCCGATCAAGGCCATCGACCGGTTCCAGAGCAAGCACGACCTCGCCGTCCAGCTCGCCTCCGACGAGACGCTCGACACGCTCGGCGCCTATGGCGTCTGGGCCGAGAAATCCATGTATGGCCACACTTTCATGGGCATCATCAGGACCACTGTGCTGATCGGCACCGACGGCCGGATCGCCCGGATCTGGCCGAAGGTGCGGGTCAAGGGCCATGCCGAGGACGTGCTCGCGGCCGCGCGGAACCTGTAGCCCCGTCCTCCGGCATCGGACGCTGCCGAACTTTTCGCCGGCGGGCGCTCAGCCGCATTGCCAGGGCGCGAACTATTAGTTACATATGAAACTGATTTTTTCGGAGGACGCGCACATGAACATCCAGAGCGCTCAGACCCTCGCGGGCCGGCAGACGGCACCCGAGAGCGCCATCCAGGCCGGCTACATGTCCGGCTTCGGCAACGGCTTCGAAACGGAGGCGCTGCCCGGCGCGCTGCCGCTCGGGCGGAACTCGCCGCAGCAATGCGCCTACGGCCTCTATGCCGAACAGCTCAGCGGCTCGCCCTTCACCGCCCCGCGCACCACCAACGAGCGGTCGTGGCTGTATCGGATCCGGCCGACGGTCGGGCACTGGGGCCAGTTCAAGAAGGTGGATATCGGCCTGTGGCGGACGGCGCCCGCGCCGGAGGTCGACATGCCAATCGCGCCGCTGCGCTGGGACCCGATCCCGATCCCGTCGGAGCCGCTCAGCTTCATCGAGGGCATGCGCACGCTGACCACGGCGGGCGATGCCGGCGCGCAGGCCGGCATGGGCGCGCACGTCTATCTGATCACCCGCTCGATGGCGGACGAATATTTCTACAATTGCGACGGCGAGATGCTGTTCGTGCCGCAGCAGGGCTCGCTGCGCCTTGCGACCGAGTTCGGCATCATCGACATCGAGCCGGGCGAGATCGCGATCATCCCGCGCGGCGTCAAGATCCGCGTCGAACTGAAGGACGGCCCCGCCCGCGGCTATATCTGCGAGAACTATGGCGGCGCCTTCACCATGCCGGAGCGCGGTCCGATCGGCGCCAACTGCATGGCCAATCCGCGCGATTTCCTCACCCCCGTCGCGGCCTACGAGGACCGCGAAGTGCCCTCCCGCCTCTACGTCAAATGGGGCGGCAACCTGTGGGCCGCCGATATCGGCCAGTCGCCGCTCGACGTCGTCGCCTGGCATGGCAACTACGCACCCTACAAGTATGACCTCCGCCGCTACTCGCCGGTCGGCCCGGTGCTGTTCGACCATGCCGACCCGTCGATCTTCACGGTGCTCACCTCGCCCTCGGAGACGCCGGGCACGGCCAATATCGACTTCGTGCTGTTCTCCGACCGCTGGCTGGTGGCCGAGAACACGTTCCGGCCGCCCTGGTACCACATGAACGTGATGAGCGAGTTCATGGGGCTGGTCTACGGGCAGTACGACGCCAAGACCGGCGGCGGCTTCGTGCCGGGCGGCGCGTCGCTGCACAACACCATGCTGCCGCATGGACCGGACCGTGACGCCTTCGAGCGAGCGAGCAACGCGGAACTGAAGCCGCACAAGCTGGAGAACACGCTGGCCTTCATGTTCGAGACGCGGTTCCCGCAGCGCGTCAGCGCCTTCGCGGCCAATTCCGGCGCCCTCCAGCAGGACTATGGCGGCTACGGTCACAAGCTGACCAAACATTTCGACCCCAGCCGTCCGTGAGTTCACAGATGCCCGCACAGCTCCCGGCCGATCTCGACCAAAGCCACGACCCGGCCCGCACGAGCTGGGTCGCATCGGCCAACGGCCATGCCGACTTCCCGATCCAGAACCTGCCGCTCGGCATATTCAGCCCGCCGGGCGGCGCGCCCCGCGCGGGCGTCGCCATCGGCGACGAGATCCTGACCCTGCCGGCGGCGCTCGCCGCCGGGCTATTCGCCGGCGACGCCGAGGAGGCGGCGCAGGCGGCCAATGGCAGCGACCTCAATGCGCTGTTCGCGCTCGGCCGCGGCCCGCGCCAGGCCCTGCGCCAGCGCCTGTCGGAGATCCTGAGCGCCGACAGTCCGGACCGGTCCAAGGCCGAGGGCCTGCTGCAGGCCGCCGCCACCGTCGCGCTGCATCGGCCGGCCCGGATCGGCGACTACACCGACTTCTATGTCGGCATCCATCACGCGACCCATGTCGGCAAGCTGTTCCGGCCCGACAATCCGCTGCTGCCGAACTACAAGCACGTGCCGATCGGCTATCACGGCCGGGCCTCCTCGATCGTCGCCTCGGGCGTGCCGGTGCGCCGGCCGAAAGGCCAGACCATGCCGCCTGGCGCCACGGCGCCGGTCTTCGGGCCGAGCCAGCGGCTCGACTACGAGCTGGAGCTGGGTGTCTGGATCGGCACGGGCAACGATCTCGGCGAGCCGGTGCCGGTCGGCAGCGCGGGCGACCACGTCGCCGGCTTCTGCCTCCTCAACGACTGGTCCGCCCGCGATATCCAGGCCTGGGAATACCAGCCGCTCGGCCCGTTCCTCGCCAAGAACTTCGCAAGCTCCATTTCCCCCTGGGTGATCACGCCGGAGGCGCTGGCGCCGTTCCGCATGGCGCAGCCGCCGCGTCCGGCCGGCGACCCGGCGCCCCTGCCCTATCTCACCGATGCGGGCGACGCGGCGGCCGGTGCGTTCGATATCGAGCTCGAAGTGCTGATCAGCACCGAGGGCCTGAAGGACAAGGGCCTGCCGCCGCATCGTCTCGCGCTCTCGAACACGCGCCACATGTACTGGACGGTCGCGCAGATGATCGCCCATCACACCAGCGGCGGCTGCAACCTGCAGCCGGGCGACCTCCTCGGCTCCGGCACGATCTCAGGGCCGACGCGCGAGGCGAGCGGCAGCATCCTGGAAACGACCGACGGCGGCCGCGAGCCGATCCGCCTCGCGTCCGGCGAGGAGCGACGCTTCCTGGCCGACGGCGACGAGGTGATCTTCACCGCGCGGGCGCGCCGGGACGGCTTCGCGTCGATCGGCTTCGGCTCCTGCCGCGCAACGATCCTGCCGGCGCGCTGAGCGATCCCGTGACCAACGCCACGAAGGGCCGGCCCGATGCCGGCCCTTCTTGTTTTCGCAGGCCTTTTTCGCCTCGCGGGGCCGGGAAACAGCAGGGCAGCGCCGTGATTTGTACGGTTCGTTAACCTTAATCGGCGGTAATGGCTCGTCTCGTTCGCGTACGGAATCGTTCGCCTATGTCACAGAGCAGCCGTATCGACCATGCGCAGGCCGCACCCGACGCACAGCGGCGGGCCGCCATCCCGAAAGGCGCCGTCACCTTCGTCTGGCGCGGGCGCAGCGGCCTGAAGACTGCCTCCCTCTCCTATCTCGCCTGCGGCTCGCTGAGCGCGCTGACTCTGGCACTCGGCGTCTGGGGCGCGGCCACCGCCAGCTACCTGGTCTTCAAGGACGACATCCTCGGGGGCCTGATGAACCGCCAGGCGGCCATGCAATATGCCTACGAGGACCGGATCCGCGAGCTCAAGGGCCAGCTCGACCGCTTCACCAGCCGCCAGCTCGTCGACCAGAGCGAGGTCGAGCGCCGCATCGAGCAGATCGTCGAGCGCCAGTCGCTTCTGGAAAGCCGCCAGTCGATCGTGCAGGCGATCTCTGCCTCGGCCCCGGTCCGGCCGCGCCCATCCGCCGGCACGGTGCCGCTGTCGCCGCCCCTGCCCGAGGCCCGGCCGCTGCCTGCCGGCGACACCTTGCGCCTCGCCCCGCCGGTCGAAAGGCAGTCCCGGCTCGAATCCCGGCCACAGCCGTTCGAGATCGCCGCCGCGTCGGCGCGCATTCCGGTCGCCGCGATGGCCAGCACCAGCGCCGCGCGCGACGCCGCGATGGCCAAGGTCGAGCGCTCGCTCGAGCAGATCGAGCTCGCCCAGCAGGCCGAGCTGCAGACGCTGGAGACACGCACCGAGCGGCAGGCCCGCCGGATCCGCACTGTTCTCGCCGATCTCGGCCTGGACCAGGGCCGGCTGGCTGCGCCGGCCGCACGTGCCGGTGGCGGTCGGCGGCCCCTATCTGCCGATCGCGCCGCCGACCGCCACCGGCACGCCGTTCGAGCGGCAGGTCGTCCGGCTGCAGGCGGTGATGCGCGATCATGAGCGGCTGAACCAGCTCGCCGCGAGCATCCCGCTCGGCCGGCCCCATGCCGGCGACCTCGAACAGTCCTCCGGTTTCGGGCCGCGGCTCGATCCGTTCCTGCGCACCTGGGCGCTGCATTCCGGCATCGATTTCCGTGCGGCGACCGGCGAACCGGCGCGCGCCACGGCGGCCGGCAAGGTCACCCATGCCGGCTCCATGGGCGGTTACGGCCTGATGGTCGAGGTCGACCATGGCAATGGCATCGCCACGCGCTATGCCCATCTCTCACGCATCGACGTCAGCGTCGGCGACATGGTCGCGGTCAATCAGCGCGTCGGCCGGGTCGGCTCGACCGGCCGTTCGACCGGCCCGCACCTGCACTACGAGACCCGCGTCAACGGCGAGCCCGTCGACCCGCTGAAATTCCTGCGCGCCGGGCTGCGCCTCGCCAGCGCGGAATAGCTCCATCCGCACCGAAGGCCTTGGCCGCTTCGCGCGCTCCTCGCGGCGCGTTGCCGTCGTGACCGCCCCTCGCTAACGTCGGCGCCTGCCCGCCGGCGCATCACGGCCCGGGCGGGCCAAGAAGCGGGGGACGACCATGCCTGATGTCGGTTCTGCCAGCGGGCACGGCCCGCGCGTCTTCTTTTCGATGCGGAGGCACGGCTTCGGCCGACGCTGGCGGGCCGGCCTCGCCCTGCTCGCGGGCCTGCTGCTCGCCATGGCGCCAGGCATGGCGGCGGCCCAATCCACGCTCCGGATCGCGCTCCATTCCGATCTCAAGATCGTCGATCCGATCTGGACAACGGCGCTGATCACGACCTATCACGGCTTCATGGTCTACGACACGCTGTTCGCGCTCGACGAGACCATGACCGTGCGCCCGCAAATGGTCGACCGCTGGAGCGTCAGCGACGACAAGCTGACCTATACCTTCACCTTGCGCGACGGTCTCGAATGGCATGACGGCCAGCCGGTCACGGCGGAGGACTGCGTCGCCTCGCTCCGGCGCTGGGGCGCCCGCGACGGCCTCGGCCAGACGCTCATGGAAAAGACGGCGGAACTCGCCGCGGTCGATGCGAAGACCTTCACGCTCAGGCTGAAAGAGCCGTATGGGCTGGTGCTGTCGACGCTCGGCAAGGTCTCTTCGAGCGTACCGTTCATGATGCCGAAGCGGATCGCCGAGACCGACCCCAACACGCAGATCACCGAAACGATCGGCTCCGGCCCGTTCATCTTCGTCCGGGACCAGTGGAAGCCGGGCGAACGGGCGGTCTACATCCGCAATCCGCGCTATCGTCCGCGCGCCGAACCGCCGTCCGGCATGGCCGGCGGCAAGGTGGTGAGGGTCGACCGGGTCGAGTGGATCTGGATCTCGGATGCCCAGACCCAGGTCAATGCGCTGCTGCAGGGCGAGATCGACATCGTCGAGGCGCCGCCGCACGATCTCCTGCCGCTGCTGGAGAAAGACCCGAACGTCGCGCTCCAGGTCCTGGCGCCGATGGGCCGCCAATATGCCCTGCGCTTCAATGTGCTGCACAAGCCGTTCGACGACCCGCGCATTCGCCAAGCCGTCGTCCATGCGCTGAACCAGCGCGACTTCCTGGAAGCGACGATCGGCGATGCCCGCTATTTCGTCACCTGCAAGTCGCTGTTTCCGTGCGGCTCGCCGCTGGCGACCACGGCCGGCTTCGAGGATCGGCTGGAGAGCAATTTCGCCCGGGCCCGCGCCCTCCTGCAGGAGGCCGGCTATGACGGCACGCCGGTCGTGCTCATGCAGTCGACCGATGTCGCCTCGCTCGCCAATCTCGCGCCGGTCGCCAAGGCCCTGATGGAACGGGCCGGCTTCAGGGTCGACCTGCAGGCGATGGACTGGCAGACGCTGGTGACGCGCCGGGCCCGGAAGGACGCGCCTGCCGCCGGCGGCTGGAGCATCTTCCTCACCTCCTGGGGCTCGATCGACGTGCTCGATCCTGCCGCGACCGCCTTCCTGAACGCCTCCTGCGAGCGGGCGACCTTCGGCTGGCCCTGCGATGCCGAGCTGCAGCGGCTGCGCGACGCCTTTGCCCGCGAGGCCGACCCGGAGAAACAGAAGGCGCTCGCCGAAGCCGTGCAACGGCGCGCCGCCGTCTATCCGACCCACATCCAGCTCGGCCAATATCTCCAGCCGACGGCCTATCGCCGCAACATTTCGGGCCTGCTCGCCGCCTCCACCCTGGCGCTGTGGAACGTCGAAAAACGCTAAGAGGACGCGGGATGACCTGGTCTATCGTCGCCCATGATCCGGACAGCGGCGCCTTCGCCGTCGCGGTGGCGACCCGCTCCTTCGCCGTCGGGGCGAGTTGTCCCTTCGTGCGGGCCGGCGTCGGCGCAGTATCGACCCAGTCGATGACCAATCGCTATCTGGGGCCCGCCGTGCTCGACGGACTCGAAGCCGGGCTCGGCCCGGCCGAGGCGATCGAGCAGGCGCTCGGCCGCGATGACGGGCGTGGCCTGCGCCAGGTCCATGCGGTCGACGCCAAGGGGCGCGCCTCCGCCTTCACCGGACGCCATTGCGTGGAATGGTGCGGCGAGCGCACCGCCGCCCACGTCTCGGTCGCCGGCAACATGCTTTCCGGCGAAGCGGTCGTCGCCGATTGCTTCGATGCTTTCGCGGCTTCGCGCGGGCTCGCCCTGCCGGAACGGCTGATCGCCGCCATGCAGGCCGGCGAAGCCGCCGGCGGCGACCGGCGCGGCCGGCAGTCTGCGGCGATGAAGCTCGTCACCACCGAGGACTTCCCCGATCTCGACATTCGGGTCGACGATCATGGCGCCCCGCTCGGCGAGCTCGAACGGCTGCTCGGGCTCTGGCGCGGACATATCAACGCCCGCAAAGGCTGGGCGCCGACGCGGGCGAACCCGTCGGGCTGCACCGACCTCGACGCCATGGAGGCGGCATGGATCGCCGCAGGCTCGGATCTGCGGTTCCGGCGCTGATCCGAACGTCGCGCGAGGGGCGGCCGGCCCCGCATGCGGCGGGGCCGGAGAGCCTCATTCGACGTCGTCGGTGTCGCCGGCCTTGGTGCCATAGGCGCGCATGGCGAGCGTCGCTTCCATGAAGCCGTCGAGGTCGCCGTCAAGCACCTCGGAGGGCACGCCCGAGGTCTTGCCGGTGCGCAGGTCCTTCACGAGCTGATAGGGCTGCAGCACGTAGGAGCGGATCTGGTGGCCCCAGCCGATATCGGTCTTGGCGGAGAAATCGGCCGCGGCCGCCTCCTCGCGGATCTTCAGCTCGCGCTCGTAGAGCTTGGCGCGCAGCATCTGCCAGGCCACGGCCCGGTTGGCGTGCTGCGAGCGCGAGCCCTGGCTCACCACCATGATGCCGGTCGGATTGTGCACCAGCCGGACCGCCGATTCGGTCTTGTTGACGTGCTGGCCGCCCGCGCCGCCCGACCGCATCGTGTCGACGCGCACGTCGGCCTCGTTGATCTGGATATCGATCTTGTCGTCGATGACCGGATAGACCGTCGCCGCCGCGAAGGAGGTGTGCCGGCGGGCGTTCGAATCGAAGGGCGAGATGCGCACGAGGCGGTGCACGCCCGCTTCGGTCTTCAGCCAGCCATAGGCGTTGTGCCCCTTGATCAGGAGCGTGGTCGACTTGATGCCGGCCTCTTCGCCCTCGCTTTCTTCGACCACCTCGACCTTGAAGCCGCGCCGCTCGGCCCAGCGCGTATACATGCGCATGAGCATGAGCGCCCAGTCCTGGCTCTCGGTACCGCCCGAGCCGGCGTGGATTTCCAGGTAGGTGTCGTTGGCGTCGGCCTCGCCCGACAGGAGCGCCTCGAGCTGCAGACGCTGCGCCTTGGCGCTGGTGTCGGCGAGCGCCTTGGCGGCCTCCTCCAGCGTCGCCGTGTCGTCCTCGGCCTCAGCGAGCTCGGCCAGCTCCAGATTGTCGGAGAGATCGCGCTCGATCGTCGTCAGCGCGGTCATCCGCCCGTCGAGCGCATTGCGCTCCTGCATGACCTTCTGGGCCCGGTCGGGATCATTCCAGAGATCGTTGCTCTCGGCGAGAGCGTTCAGCTCCGCAAGGCGTTTCTGGGCGACATCCCAGTCAAAGATGCCTCCTCAGGAGCCCGACCGACTCCTTGATGGCCTCGGCGCTGGCGACGATGTCGGCACGCATGGCGCTGTCCTCTGGGGTTACGAACGAAAGGGAGCGCGCACCCTAGTCAGGAAGCGCCCGCTGTCAATGCGTCACGCTTGCCGGCCGCAGCAAGAATAGGCCGCGCCCCGGCCACCTTCCCTACACCGGAAAGCACCCACATTTCGCGGCACGGAAACACGGTTCGTTAGGAACCTTACCTTACGGAGCGAACATTGAGCTGAGGGTGGCAATGTTCCGCGTCCTGTCCTGCCTTGCCTACGACCACAACTGGTCGCTGGTCGCCGTTGCCGCGACCATCTGCTTCATTTCCAGCTACTGCTTCATCGCCACCGGCCGCCAGGCGGCCGGCGCCAAGCGGGGGCAGCGGCTGATCTGGATCGCGGTCGCCGGCTGCGCCGCGGGCTTCGGCATCTGGTCGACCCATTTCGTCGCCATGCTGGCCTACGATCCCGGCGTCGTCGCCGGCTACGATCTCGGCCTGACCATCCTGTCGCTTGCGGTCGCCATCGTCCTGACCATGAGCGGCCTCGCTCTGGCGCTCGGCTGGCGGGCGCGATATGCGGCGCCGGCCGGCGGCGCCCTGGTCGGCATCGGCGTCAGCACCATGCACTATCTCGGCATGGCAGCACTGGAAATGCCGGCGCGGATCATCTGGGCGCCCGACCTCGTCGCGGCGTCGCTCGTGCTGGGCGCGATATTCGGCGCGCTGGCGCTGACGGTGGCGCGCCGCCATCGGGGCAGCGGCGGCGACCTCGCCGCGACGCTACTGATGACGCTCGCCATCTGCCTCATGCATTTCACGGCGATGGGCGCGGTCACCGTGGTTCCGGACCCGGCCCGCAACATCGCGGCCTCGATCCTCGACCCGCAGACCATGGCCTATTCGCTGGCGGTGGCGGCGATCGCCCTCATCGGCGGCGCGCTCGTCGTCGCGCGCATCGCCCGCCTGGCGCTGGCCGAGCGGCTGGCGAGCGAAAGACGGTTCGGCCTGCTCGTCGAAGGCGTCAACGACTATGCGATCTTCATGATCGACCGCAAAGGCTGCGTCGCCAACTGGAACGGCGGCGCCCAGCGCATGCTGGGCCATGCAGCGGACGACATTGTCGGCGCCCATATCTCGCGCTTCTACACGGCTGCCGACCGCACCGCCGAGGCTCCCGAGGCTGCGCTCGCCACGGCCGCGACCACCGGCCGACACGAGGAGGAAGGCTGGCGCCTGCGCAAGGACGGCTCGCGCTTCTGGGCCCATATCGCCATCGACGCCATTCGCGACGATACCGGTGACTTCGTCGGCTTCGCCCAGATCATCCGCGACTGCACGCGCGAGAAGGCCGACGCAGACCGCATCCGCGAGGTCAGCCGCACGCTGGATCTCGCGCTGTCCAACATGAGCCAGGGTCTCTGTCTGTTCGCGCCGGCCGGCGAGCTGGTCCTGACCAACGGCCGGCTCGCCGAGCTGTTCGGCCTCGCCGCCGGCGATCTTGCGACCGGCACGTCGTTCCGCGACCTGCTGGAGCGGATCGTCGGCGCCTCGGGCGGCAGCGCCGAGGAGGCACAGCGCATGTATCTGCGCCACCGCGACCTGATCGCGAGCCGCAACGGCCATGCGGTGGTGGAGGAATTCGGCACAGGACGGTCCATCTCGATCGCGCATCGCACCGCGGCCGACGGCTCGTTCGTCACCACCTTCGAGGACATCACCGATCGCCGCCGCTCCGAGCAGAAGATCGCCCATATGGCGCGCCACGACGCGCTGACCGGCCTGCCGAACCGCGCCTATTTCAACGATCATCTGGACCAGGAGCTGGAACGGGCCGCCCGGGCCGGTGAGAAGGCGGCGGTGGTCGGCATCGACCTCGACCGCTTCAAGGAGATCAACGACATCCACGGCCACGCGACCGGCGACGAGGTGCTGCAGATCCTATCGCTGCGCATGCAGGAGGCCCTCGGCGAGGGTGAATTCGTCGCCCGCTTCGGCGGCGATGAGTTCGCAGCGGTGAAGACCTACCGCTACCAGGCGGACCTCGTCGATTTCCTCGAGCGGCTCGAACGCTGCCTGTTCAGCCACATCACCCGCGCCGAATTCGACATCGTGCCGGGCGCCAGCATCGGCGTTGCGCTCTTCCCCGACGACGGCACGGCGCGCGAGATACTGGTCAACAATGCCGACCTCGCCATGTACCGGGCGAAGGGCGGGGTCAACCAGGCGATCTGCTACTACGAAGCGCGCATGGACGAGGCCGCGCGCTCGCGCCGGGCGCTCGCCAAGGACCTGTGGCTCGGCCTCGAGCGCAACCAGTTCAGCCTTGCCTACCAGGTGCAGAAGTCGGTTTCGACCGGCAGGACCGTCGGCTACGAGGTCCTGCTGCGCTGGCATCATCCCGAACGGGGCACGGTGCCACCGAGCGAATTCATCCCGATCGCCGAGGAATGCGGCGCCATCGTGCCGCTTGGCGAATGGGTGCTGCGCACGGCCTGCGCCGAAGCCGCCACCTGGCTGCACCCTTGCAAGATCGCGGTGAACCTCTCGCCGGTGCAGATCGGCCATGTCGACCTCGTCGCCCTGGTGCGCCAGGTGCTCGACGACACCGGCCTCAAGCCGCATCTCCTGGAGCTGGAAATCACCGAGACGACCATCATCGCCGACAAGGCCCGGGCCCTGCACGTGCTGCGCCAGATCAAGAGGCTGGGCGTGACCATCGCCATCGACGATTTCGGCACGGGCTATTCCTCGCTCGACACTCTGCGCTCCTTCCCCTTCGACAAGATCAAGCTCGACCGCACTTTCATGACCGAGGTGGAGACGAGCCCGCAGGCCAAGGCGATCATCCGCGCGATCCTCGCGCTCGGCCGCAGCCTGGAGGTGCCGGTGCTGGCCGAGGGTGTCGAAACCCAGGACCAGCTGTCGCTGCTGCATGTCGAGGGCTGCGACGAGGCCCAGGGCTACCTGCTCGGCCGGCCCCAGCCGCATGCCGAGTTCGTCGAGATCATCCGCAACACTTTCGGCATTCACAGCCCGCCCCTGGCGCCCGCCCCGACGGCGGAAGCGAAGGAGGTTGCCGCGACCTGAGCGAACGTTCACGCGGCTGTGGATTTACAGCCGCGCACGAAGCCCTATCGTGCCTCCCAAGGCTCAACCGCCCGAGGAGACGCGTCATGCATCGCCGGTCGTTGCTGCAGTTCGGCCTTGTCGCCCTCGCCGCCCCGCTCGTGGCCACGCGGCGGGCAGCGGCGCAGGAAGCGCCGTTCACGGTCACCTATTTCGATATTCCCGCCATCAAGGGCTCGCGCGACGTCACGGCCGCGCGCCATGGGCGCATCTGGGTCAATGGCCAGCGCAACGGCACGCTCGGCCTGTTCGACCCGGCCGACGGCAGCCTCAAGGTCATCGCGCTCGGCGAGGGAGCCGCCCCGCACGGCGTCATCACCGATGCCGAGGGCGCCGCCTGGATCACCGAGGGCGGACAGAACGCCATTGCTCGGGTCGACCCGGACTCGCTGAAGGTCGACCTGTTCCGCCTGCCGGCGGCGCGCGCCAATGCCAATCTCAACACCGCCGTGTTCGACGGGTCGGGCACGCTCTGGTTCACCGGCCAGAACGGCATCTATGGCCGGTTCGACCCGAAGACGGCACGCATGGACGTGTTCGACGCGCCGCGCGGGCGCGGCCCCTACGGCATGACCCGCACGCCGTCGGGCGAGATCTGGTTCGCCTCGCTCGCCGGCAGCTATATCGGCCGGATCGACACGACGACGACCGCGGTCGAGGTGGTGGAGCCGCCTACCGCCAACCAGGGTGCGCGGCGGGTCTGGGCCGACAGCCGCAACCGTGTCTGGGTCAGCGAATGGAATTCCGGCAATGTCTCCGCCTACGACACGGTGGCCAAGACCTGGGCGACCTGGAAGCTGCCGGGCGAGCGGCCGCGCACCTATTCGGTCTATGTCGACGACCGGGACAAGGTCTGGCTGACCGATTTTTCGGCCAATGCCATCGTCCGCTTCGATCCCGCGACCGAAACCTTCGTCAGCTTCCCGAGCGACCGGCCCGGCGCCAATGTGCGCCAGATGGACGGCCGGCCGGGCGAAGCCTGGGGTGGCGAATCCGGGCAGAGCCGGCTGGTGCGGATCCAGACCAGGACGGCCGCTTAGTACATGATCCGAGCGGCTCTTGCCCTGGCGCTCGCCGGCTTCGCCGTCCCTGTACCCGCCGTGGCGCAGGAGCCGGGCCGCGGCGCCGCGCTGTTCGAAGCCTGCAGCGCCTGCCACAGCCGCGCGACCGGCGCAGCCGGAATGGCCGGTCCGAACCTTGCCGGGCTCGGCGGCCGTCTGGTCGGCTCCGACCCGGGCTTCGACTATTCGCCGGCGCTGAAGGCGGCACGCGCGGCGGGCCTGCGCTGGGACAGGGACCGGCTCGAAACCTTCCTCGTCGACCCCGAGGCGATGTTTCCCGGCACCTGGATGAGCCCGCCCGGCCTTGCCGGCGCGGAGGATCGCGCCGCGCTCGCGGCCTTCCTCGCCGGCCCCTCGCCCTGACCGGGCGGCGCCGTCAGCCGGCGGTCGTCAGCACGGCGGCGAACTGCTCCAGCGCCCAGTCGGCCTGGTCGCGGGTGATGATCAGCGGCGGGGCAATGCGGATCGTGTCGCGGTGGGTATCCTTGGCGAGGACGCCCCGTTCCTTGAGCAGGTCGCAGAAGCGATGCGCACCGCCCGCTTCCGGGTGCAGTTCGACCGCCAGCATCAGCCCCCGGCCGCGCACCTCGCGGACGACGTTGGAACGGATCGCCGCAAGCTCCGCCTGCATATAGACGCCCTGGGCTGCGGCATTGTCGATCATGCCCTCCTCGGTGAGCACGCGGACGGCGGCCCGTGCCACCGCGCAGGCAAGCGGATTGCCGCCGAAGGTCGAGCCGTGCTGGCCGGGCTTCAGCACGCCCAGAACCTCCGAATTGGAGAGCACCGCCGAGACAGGATAGAAGCCGCCCGACAGCGCCTTGCCGATCAGCGTCACGTCGGCCTCGATGCCCTCGTGCTGCTCGGCGAGCAGCCGGCCGGTGCGGCCGAGCCCGGTCTGGATCTCGTCGAGGATCAGCACGACATTGTGCGCCGTGCAGAGCTCGCGCACGCGGGCGAAATAGCCCGCCGGCGGAATGATCACGCCGGCCTCGCCCTGGATCGGCTCGACCAGGAACCCGACCGTGTTCGGGCCGATCGCCCGCTCGAGGGCCCCGGCATCGCCGAAGGGGATGATCCGGAAGCCCGGCGCGAACGGTCCGAAGCCGCCATGCGCGGTCGGATCCGTCGAGAAGCCGACGATGCCGATCGTCCGCCCGTGGAAATTGTTGGCGCAGACGATGATCTCGGCGGCGCCGGCGGGCACGCCCTTGACCTCGTAGCCCCATTTGCGCACCGCCTTGATCGCCGTCTCGACCGCCTCCGCGCCGCTGTTCATCGGCAGGATCTTGTGCGAGCCGGTGAGCGCCGCGAGCTCCTCGTAGAACAGGGCGAGTTGATCGTTGCGGAACGCCCGCGACGTCAGCGTCAGCCGCTGGGCCTGCTCGACCATGGCGGCGAGGATCTTCGGGTGGCAATGGCCCTGGTTGACCGCGGAATAGGCCGACAGGCAGTCGAGATAGCGCCGGCCGTCGACATCGTAGACATAGACCCCCTCGCCGCGTGCCAGCACAACGTCGAGCGGCTGGTAGTTGTGGGCTCCGAGCCGCAGTTCCGTGGCGATCAGGTCCGAGCTCGACAAGGTCATGACGGTCTCCGCTGCTGGGTCTGTTCTCTCTCAGATGGTCGGCGGCGACGCCTGCGGCCAGTGCGCCCGATATTGTGATCGGCGGGTGGCCGGCTCCGGCGGGCGGTGCGCGTTGCCTTGGCCCATCCTGCGACGTAGCATCATCGAGGTTAGCCTATCAGCCTTGCTTCAGCAGCCCCGGACGCCGGTGGCGACAGCCGTCGCCGCCGCGATCCGTCGACAAAAAGACGTTCCCCCGCCTTTCAGCGCCGCGGCGCTGCGACCTGCCTTCTGTCCGGCCATCCAGGGAGGATCCCCGCTATGGTGACGCTGCGTGTCAATGCCGAGGAGCGCCGCTACGACGGCGACCCGGCCATGCCCCTGCTCTGGTATCTGCGCGACGAACTGGGCCTGACCGGCACCAAGTTCGGCTGCGGCCAGGCGCTCTGCGGCGCCTGCACCGTGCATCTCGACGGCACGGCGGTCCGCAGTTGCCAGACGACGCTCGGCGATGCCGACGGGCGCACGGTCACGACCATCGAGGGCCTGTCGCCCGACGGCAACCATCCGGTGCAGCTCGCCTGGCGCGCGCTGAACGTCGCGCAGTGCGGCTACTGCCAGAGCGGCCAGATCATGCAGGCGGCCTCGCTGCTGAAGGAGACGCCGCGTCCGACCGACCAGGACATCGATTCCGCCATGAGCGGCAATATCTGTCGATGCGGCACCTATCCCCGCATCCGCGCCGCCATCAAGCAGGCCGCGACGACGGGGGCCAAGCCATGATCCACGATCCCGCCCTTTCGACCGGCATCGTCAATATCAGCCGCCGCAGCGCCCTGGCCGGCCTTGGCGCCGGCGCCTTCGTGCTGGCGCCGGCCGGCCGGCCGTCGCCCAGGCCCAGCAGAAGTTCGGCGGCGACGGCATGCCGAACGGCCTGCGCGACGATCCCAAGATCTTTCTCGCCATCGCCGAGGACGGCACGGTCACCGTCACCTGCAGCCGCCAGGAAATGGGCCAGGGCGTGCGCACCTCGATCCCCATGGTCATCGCCGACGAGCTGGAGGCCGACTGGGCCAAGGTGAAGGTCGTCCAGGCTGTCGGCGACGAGCCCCGCTACGGCAACCAGGACACCGACGGCTCGCGCTCGCTGCGCCACTTCTTCGTGCCGATGCGGCTGTGCGGCGCGGCGGCGCGCACGATGCTCGAACAGGCCGCCGCCGCCCAGTGGGGCGTGCCGGCCGGCGAGGTCGCCGCCGAGAACCACGAGGTCGTCCACAAGGCGTCCGGCCGCCGCCTCGGCTATGGCGCGCTGGCGAAGGCAGCGGCCGCCTTGCCGACCCCTGCCCGCGGCGCGATCAAGCTCAAGGACGCCGCGCGCTTCCGCTATATCGGCAAGGGCGAGATCGGCCTCATCGACAATCTCGACCTGACCACCGGCAAGGGGCGCTACGGCATCGATACCCGCCTGCCGGGCATGCTCCATGCCGTCGTCGCCCGGCCGCCCGTCTATGGCGGCAAGGTCGCCACCTTCGACGCCACGGAAGCCCTGGCGGTGCCCGGTGTCGTCAAGGTGGTGGCGATCGATCCGACGCCGATCCCGTCCGAGTTCCAGCCGCTGGGCGGGGTCGCCGTGATCGCCCGCAACACCTGGGCCGCGATCCAGGGGCGCGACAAGCTGAAGATCACCTGGGACGACGGCCCGAACGCGGCCTATTCCTCGGACAATTATCGCCAGACCCTCACCGCGGCCGCGGCCAAACCTGGCAAGGTCGTGCGCAATGCCGGCGATGTCGATGCCGCCATGGCCAAGGCTGAGCGGCGGCTCGAGGCGGACTATTATATCCCCCACCTCACCCAGGCCCCGATGGAGCCGCCGGCCGCGACCGTGCGCATCGTCGACGGGCGCTGCGAGGCCTGGGCCTGCGTCCAGTCCCCGCAGGCCGCGCGCGAGCGCCTGGCCAAGCGGCTCGGCATCGGCGTCGAGAACGTGACCGTCAACGTCACCCTGCTCGGCGGCGGCTTCGGGCGGAAGTCCAAGCCCGATTTCGTCGTCGAGGCCGGCCTCCTGTCGAAAGCCATGGACGGCGCGCCGGTGAAGGTGACCTGGACCCGCGAAGACGACATCCGCCACTCCTATTATCACACGGTCTCGGTCGAGCGGATCGAGGCCGGCATCGACCAGTCCGGCAAGCCGGTCGCCTGGCTGCACCGGAGCGTCGCGCCGACCCTCGGCGCGCTGTTCGGACCGGACCCGAAGCATGAGATCCCGGTCGAGCTCGGCATGGGCTTCGTCAACCTGCCGTTCTCGATCCCCAATGTCAGGATGGAGAATCCGGAGGCCGCGGCCATGACGCGGGTCGGCTGGTACCGCTCCGTGTCGAACATTCCCCATGCCTTCGCCATCCAGTCCTTCGTGGCCGAGCTGGCGCACGCCGCCGGACGCGACCCGAAGGACTATCTGCTCGAGCTGATCGGACCGGACCGCAAGATCGACCCGGGCGCGATCTCGGATGCCTGGAACCACGGCGAGGACCCGAAGCTCTATCCGATCGATACCGGCCGCCTGAAGCGGGTGATCGCCATGGCGGCGGATGCGATCGGCTGGAGCAACAGCCGGCCGCGCGGGCGCGGTGTCGGCCTTGCCGGACACTACAGCTTCGTGACCTATGTCGCGGTCGCCGCCGAGGTGCTGATCGACGACAAGGGCATGCTGACGGTGCCGCGGGTGGACATCGCCGCCGACTGCGGCCCGCAGGTCAATCCGGAACGCATCCGCTCGCAGCTCGAAGGTGCGGTCATCATGGGCCTCAGCAATACCCTCTACGGCGAGATCACCTTCGCCAACGGACGGGTCGAAGAGGGCAATTTCGATCGCTACGAAGTGCTCAGGATCGACGCGGCGCCGAAGGAGATCCATGTCCACCTCGTGCCGTCGGCAAGCTATGACCTGCCGCTCGGCGGCGTCGGCGAGCCGGGCGTACCGCCCGTCGCGCCCGCCGTCACCAACGCGATCTTCGCAGCGACCGGCCGGCGCATCCGCCGCCTGCCGGTGCGCGACCAGCTCACGCGCGCCTGACCAGACCGGCCGGCGGCCCTGCCGCCGGCCGGTCTTCCGCAAGAAGCCCGGTGCTACAGGCTGCCCTGGGCGATGCCATAGAGAAGGCCGAGCAGCGCGCAGCCGCCGAGCACCGGCACCATGCCGAGCCTGAGGCGGAACACGGCGACCAGCGCCAGCGCGGTCAACGCCAGCGCGGCGACATTGACCGAATGCAGCACCGGCACCTCCAGCATCATGCCGGCGAGGCGCATCTCGCGAACCTCCGCAAAGAGGACGTGCAGCGCGAACCAGACCGCAAGATTCAGAATGACGCCGACAATCGCCGCCGTGATGGCCGCGAGCGCCGCGGAGAGCGCCCGGTTCGCCCGCATGGTCTCGACGAAGGGCGCGCCGAGAAAGATCCAGAGGAAACACGGCACGAAGGTCACCCAGGTGGTGATGAGGCCGCCGATCGTGCCGGCGAGCAGCGGGTGGAGCTGTCCCGGCGCCCGATACGCGCCCATGAAGCCGACGAACTGCGTGACCATGATCAGCGGGCCCGGGGTCGTCTCGGCCATGCCGAGCCCGTCGAGCATTTCGCCCGGCTTCAGCCAGCCGTAATGATCGACCGCCTGCTGTGCGACATAGGCGAGCACGGCATAGGCGCCGCCGAAGGTGACGACCGCCATCTTGGAGAAGAAGACGGCGATCTCGGTGAGGACATGGGCCGGCCCGAGGGCCAGCCAGAGGCCGGCGATCGGCAGCAGCCATAGCGCGAGGAAGGAGCCGGCGATCTTCAGTGACCAGCCGACCGGAGGCCGGGCATGGGCCGGAATGGTCTCGCCGAGGGCGCTGTCGGCGTCGGCAAGGCCGCCGGCCGGACCGCCATGGCCACCGCCGGCGAGGAAGGCCTGAAGCCCCAGCCGGCCGCCGGCATAACCGATGAGGCCAGCGCCGAGCACGACGAAGGGGAACGGCAGGTGGAACAGGGCGAGCGCCACGAAGGCGGCCACCGCCAAGACCAGCATCACGCGGTTGCGCAGCGCCCGCCGGCCGATGCGCATGACCGCTTCGAGCACGATGGCGAGAACCGCCGCCTTCAGGCCGAAGAACAGGGCCTGGACCAGGCCGACATTGCCGAACAGCGCATAGATCCAGCTGAGCGCCATGATGGCCACGAGGCCCGGCAGCACGAACAGCGTACCGGCGACGAGGCCGCCCTTGGTCCGATGCAGCAGCCAGCCGATATAGATGGCGAGCTGCTGCGCCTCCGGTCCCGGCAGAAGCGTGCAATAGTTGAGCGCGTGGAGGAACCGGGTCTCGCCGATCCAGCGCTTTTCCTCGACGATGATGCGGTGCATCACGGCGATCTGGCCGGCCGGGCCGCCGAAACTGAGGGCCGCGACCCGCGCCCAGACCCGGACCGCCTCGCCGAACGGAATGCCGTGCGCCGGCAGGTCGGGCTGCCGGGTCGAGCGGGAAACGGCGGCTTCAGCATCGCTCATCATTCATGTCCCGTCGGCGATCAGCGCCTGCTGCGAAAATATCGATAGAGGTTGTCGAAGACCGACATCCCCTCGGCGATCCGCCGGTCGTCGTCCGCGTTCGCCGCAGCGATGCCCGAGACCAGTCCCGCTATGCCGCTCGTCTCCTCGCGCCCGAACTTGCCATCCTTGAGGTCGATGTCGTGGACGATCTCGCCGATCGCAGCGAGAGCGGGATCGACCAGGCCGGCACGGTCGAGCAGCACCTCGAAACTGCAGCGGTCACCTTCATGCGTGATCTCGCCCTCGAACATGTCGAAACGCAATTCACCCGGATTGGGCACATAACCCTTTCCGGACACGAACCGTATGACAGCCTGGGGGTCGATGAAGCGCCGGATCAGCCAGCTGCAGGCGATGCGGTCGACATGAACGTCCCGCCGTGTCACCCAAATGCGACCTTTCAGCACTTCGACGTGCGTCGTGTGCCGCCGCTCGGCGGCCATCGTCCGTTCGTCGGCAAGCCGCACCTCCAGATCGGCCAGCAAGGCCTCGACCGCGAGCCGTCCCTGCGCACCGAAAAAGTCGATCCTTGCGATGTCCGCGAGCCGCTGGCGCAGCCGGCCAAGCTGGCCGCGGGCCGCCGCCATGGCATCGGCGGTCGACGCATCGGCCGCCGCCATGCCGATCCCGCGCGCCTGTTCGGCCATCTCGGCGTAGTCGGCATCGCGCGCCGCATCGAACAGGCCGCGCACCTGCGCGTCGGAAAGACCGTCGATCAAGCGTGCCTCGCACAGCATGGCCTCTCCGCCCCCTTCGACGATCTCGCGCAGCAGCCATTCGAAATCCTCCTGGGCGTCGGAGCTCGCTGGCAAGGCGTAGACCGTGCTTTTCACGGCGACAGCACCGAGCCCCTGCAGCCGCCGCCAGATCTTGACCCGGAAGTAGGCCGGCTTCGGCGGCAATTGATGGATCAGCAGCAGCCAAGGGGCGGTCGCAGGCTCGATATCAGTCATATCGATACTGTATCGTTAATACACGATATTGCAACAGTTGTATCACGTTAGAAAGAGACATAACCTGCCCTTCGGCCGATGCCTGTGCATCGGGCTTCAGCGACGCCCGAGCCCTGGCCGGCGGCATCGCGGCCTGGCAAGCCCCCGGTTGCCCGACCGTCCCATTGCCCCGTTTTCGAGGAGGACCATCCATGAAATGGGTTACGCGCGAACGCCCGGTCATCGACCGCATCGCCTGTCCGTGGCTTATCACCCGCTTCATCGACCGCGAGCCGGAGTTTCTCTTCGTTCCGCCCGACGAGGTGACGAAGGTCGCGGCCAAGACGGGCGCCATTCCCTACGACGTGCCAGGCGTCGAATACACGCATATCGATGACGGCTGCAGCTTCGACACGTTTGTCGCCATGCACGACCTCGGCGGCGATGCCGCCATCGCGACGATCGCATCGATCGTCCGCGGCGCCGACACCGACCGGCCCGACCTGACCCCGCAATCGGCGGGCCTCCTGGCGATTTCGATGGGTCTGCGGGATCTTTCCCCCGACGATCACGAGGTGCTGAAGCACGGCTTCGTCATCTACGATGCGCTCTACGCCTGGGCCCGCGCCAGAACGGGCGAGACGCACAGCTGGCCGCCTGCGGTGAGCCGCAGCCCTGCCTGAAACGACATGTTCCGCGGTGAGCGACGGGCGCGCCCGCGCTAGGCTCGCCGGTCGATGACATGGCGCCCGAACAGGCTCGCCACGAGATCGACGAGCAGCAGCGCGCTCCTGCCGCGCTCGTCGAGGAAGGGGTTCAGCTCCACCACGTCGAGCGAGCCGACGAGACCGGATTCGGACAGGAGTTCCATGACGAGGTGGGCCTCGCGATAGGTCGCGCCTCCCGGCACCGTCGTGCCGACGCCCGGCGCGAGCGTCGGATCGAGGAAATCGACGTCGAGGCTGACATGCAGGATGCCGCCGGCCGCGCGCACCCGGTCGATGATCCGGCGGATCAGCACGGAGGCGCCGAACTCGTCGAGCAGGCGCATGTCGACGACGTCGATGCCGCGCGCCCGGAGCAGTTCGCGCTCCGCGCGGTCGACCGAACGGATGCCGAAGAGATGCAGGTTCTTCGGGTCGATCAGAACCCTCGCCTCGCCGCCGAAGAGGTCGTCGAGGCCGGGCTCGCCGCACAGGAACGCGGCGGGCATGCCGTGCATATTGCCCGAGGGCGAGGTTTCCGGTGTGTTGAAATCGGCATGGGCGTCGAGCCAGAGCACGAAGAGCGGCTGCCCGGTCCGCGCGCAATGGCGGGCGACGCCGGTGACCGAGCCCATGGAGAGGGCGTGGTCGCCGCCCAGCACGACCGGCAGCCGGCCGGCGGCGAGCACCGCCTCGGTCTCGCGCGCGATCAGCCGCGACCAGCCCGCGATCCGCTCGACATTCTTGGCGTTTCCCGCAACAGGCGCCAGCGCCGGCAGATCGGTCCCGAGCCGAAGATCGCCGCGATCCTCGACCTCGTGGCCGAGCTCGGTCAGCACGCCGGCAAGCCCTGCCGTGCGCAGCGCGGCGGGACCCATGGCCGCGCCGAGCACCCCGGCCCCGTCCTCGACCGGGGCTCCGACGAGGCTCAGGCGGCGCGGCTGCTGAAACGGTGTCATGGCGTCGAACTCCTCGAACGGCCCGGCGGCCGGACATCTCGGCAGGTTGCCTCGAGCCCCGCCGTCCAAGCCAGGAATAGCAGAGTCGGACGGCCCGCCGCGCCCGAGCCTTGCCGCCGGCCGTGACGGGCGCATGTCGAAAAACGCGACAGGCACCCTTCAGTTCGCGTTTTCCCCGGCATTTCCAGTGGATTGCATTGCGTCGCCCTGTCGTTTCGGGTCCCGCCCGGCTTAGCATCCTGGTGAGGCGCCCGGCAACGGATCCGGATAACGCGAGGGGGAGCCAGTCATGGCCGAGGGCTATTTTCCGCGGTGGACCGAAAAGAGCGCGGGCACGATCATGCCCGACGAGAGACTGCCGACGGGCCAGACCATCGTGGTCGGCCTGCAGCACGTGGTCGCCATGTTCGGCTCGACCGTGCTGGCGCCGATCCTGATGGGCTTCGACCCCAATCTCGCCATCCTGTTCTCGGGCGTCGCGACCCTTCTCTTCTTCGTCGTCACCGGCGGGCGCGTGCCGAGCTATCTCGGCTCGTCCTTCGCCTTCATCGGGCCGGTCCTGGTCGCGACGGGAGCCACGGTCGCCGGCGGTCCCAATCCGAATATCGGCGTGGCGCTCGGCGGCATCATCGCGGCCGGCGCGGTCTATACGGCCATCGGCCTGATCGTGATGGGGGCGGGCCATGCCTGGATCGAAAAGGTCATGCCGCCGGTCGTCACCGGCGCCATCGTCGCCGCGATCGGCCTGGTCCTGGCGCCGATCGCCATTGCCAGCGCCTCGGGAACCGGGCCCGGCAATGCCGACGGCTCCGGCTTTGCCCGGTTCATCGCGCTCGCAACCGTCGCCGCGGTTGGCCTGCTGGCGGTGCATGCGCCCGGCATGTGGCGGCGCCTGCCGATCCTGCTCGGAGCCATCGCCGGCTATCTCCTCTATCTCGTCCTCGCCAATGGCCTCGGCATGGGCGCGCCGATCGACTTTTCCGGCGTCGGCAAGGCCGCCTGGATCGGCCTGCCCAATCTCTCCTCGCCGGTCTTCGATGCCCGCGCCATGGTGCTGATCGCCCCCGTCGCGGTCATCCTTGTCGCCGAAAATCTCGGTCATATCAAAGGCATCGCCGCGATGACCGGGCGCAATCTCGACCCGCTCATCGGCCGCGCCTTCCTCGGTGACGGCATCGCCACCATGCTGTCCGGATCAGCCGGCGGCACGGGCGTCACCACCTATGCGGAGAATATGGGCGTGATGGCGGTGACCCGCATCTTCTCGACCCTGATGTTCGTCGCCGCCGCCTTCATCGCCATCCTGCTCGGCTTCTCGCCGAAATTCGGCGCGCTGATCCTGACCATTCCGGGCCCGGTGCTCGGCGGCCTCTCGATCGTCGTGTTCGGCCTGATCGCGGCGACCGCCGGGCGGATCTGGGTGGAAAACAAGGTCGACTTCTCCAATCCGCGCAACCTCATCACGGTGGCGGTGGCGCTGGTGCTCGGCGCCGGCAATTTCAAGCTGACCATTGCCGGCTTCACGCTCGACGGCATCGGCACGGCGACCTTCGGCTGCATCCTGCTCTACCACATGCTGCGCGAGCCCTCGGCCGAGTGATCGCACCCGGCCAAGGCTCGAGTGGCGGCCGCATTTGAACGCAAAAGGGAAAAGGCGACCTGCAAGGGTCGCCTTTTTCATGAATCATATGAAGGCGCTGGCCGCGGATGCTCGCACGGCGCGCGAGCCGGCGGCAGGCTCAGTAGAGCCCGCCGGTGCCGGTCGAGATCGCACGGTTCGACTCCGAAGACGGGCCGCCGCGTCCACCGCCATTCGAAGCCTGGTCGCCGGGATTGATGAGCTGCAGCGAATCCGGCGGCGCGGTGCCCGGCTTGAAGGCTTCGAGGATCGCGTTGGTCGCGCCCGAGCCGGCGCGCAGGCCCGAGCGGGGATCGATGCGGATGAGCTTGATGCCGGTCGGCACGCGGAACGGCACGGCCGGCCGGTCGGCGAGCGCGACGCGCATGAAGTCGCGGAAGATCGGCGCCGACATGACGCCGCCCGTCGCGCCGCGGCCCATCGGCCGCGGCGTGTCGTAGCCGATATAGACGCCGACGGCGAGATCCGGCGAGAAGCCGACGAACCAGGCGTCCTTCTCCTCGTTGGTGGTACCGGTCTTGCCGGCGATCGGCTTGCCGAGCTCGCGCACCACGGTACCAGTGCCGCGCAGGACGACGCCTTCCATCATCGAGGTGATCTGGTAGGCGGTCATCGGGTCGAGCACCTGCTCGCGCCGGTCGATCAGGATCGGCTCGTCCTGCCGGCTCCAGCGCTCGGCCGTGCAGCCCTGGCACTGGCGGTCGTCGTGCCGGAAGATGGTGTGGCCGGTGCGGTCCTGGATGCGGTCGATGAGTGTCGGCCGGATGCGGCGGCCGCCATTGGCGAACATCGAATAGCCCGCCACCATGCGCATCAGCGTGGTCTCGCCGGCGCCGAGCGCCATGGACAGGACCGGCTGCATGTCGTCATAGATGCCGAAACGCTTGGCATATTCGGCGATCAGGGGCATGCCGACATCATTGGCGAGCCGGACGGTCATGACGTTGCGCGACTGCTCGATGCCGAAACGCAGGGTCTGCGGGCCGTAGAAGCGGCCCGAATAGTTTTCCGGCCGCCACATCGAGCCGTCGGCCTGGGCGAGCTCGAAGGGGGCGTCGAGCACCACGGTCGACGGCGTATAGCCGTTGTCGAGCGCGGCGGCATAGACGAAGGGCTTGAACGAGGAGCCCGGCTGGCGGCGCGCCTGGGTCGCGCGGTTGAACTGGCTCTGGTCGAAGGAGAAGCCACCGACCATGGCGAGCACGCGGCCCGTATAGGGATCCATGGCGACGAGACCGCCGGAGACTTCCGGCACCTGGCGCAGGCGGAACTGGCCCTCGCGCCCCGGGATCGGCTCGACATAGACGACGTCGCCGGGATTGAGCGCGCGGTTGACCGCCTTGCGCGTCCAGCGCACCCCGTCGGCCGTGATCAGGCCGATCTGGCGGCCGCTGACGACGGCCCCGGCCGCATCGCGGCCCGGCTGCAGCCCGATGCGGGCGGTATCGGCCTGGGCGTCGAGCACCACGGCAAGCTTCCAGCCGACATCGCTGATCGCGCGGATCTCGGCGAGGCGCGCGCCCCAGTCGCCGCGCACGTCCTCGATCCGGGTCACCGGGCCGCGGAAGCCGCGCGCCTCGTCGTAGCGGATGAGACCGTTGGCGAGCACGTGGCGGGCCGCCACCTGCAGCTTCGGATCGAGCGTGGTGCGGATCGAGAGGCCGCCTTCGAGCAGCTTCTTCTCGCCGAAACGGTCGGCCATCTCACGCCGCACTTCCTCGGCGAAGTAGTCGGCGGCGAAGGTCTGCTGGCGCGGCGACCGCGGGTTGATGTTGAGCGGCGTGCGCTTGGCGCGCTCGCCCTCCTCCGCGCTGACGATGCCGTCCTCGACCATGCGGTTGATGACGTAGTTGCGGCGCTCGATGGCGCGGTCGCGGTTGCGGAACGGGTGAAGCTGGGTCGGGCTCTTCGGCAGCGCCGCGAGATAGGCCGCCTCCGGCAGGGTCAGCTCGTGCACCGACTTGTCGAAATAGACGAGCGCAGCGGCGGCGACGCCATAGGCGCCGTAGCCGGGCAGAACGAAGCCGAGATAGATCTCGTTGAGATAGAGCTCGAGGATCTGGTCCTTGGTGAAGGCCGATTCCATGCGCATGGCGATCAGCGCTTCGCGGATCTTGCGGTCGATCGTCTGTTCGCCGGAGAGGAGGAAGTTCTTCGCGACCTGCTGGGTGATGGTCGAGGCGCCCTGCGGCCGGCGCCCCGAGCCGCGGTTGTTGAAATTGGTCAGCGCGGCGCGCGCGATGCCCATCACGTCGATGCCGTTATGGGAATAGAAGTTCTTGTCTTCCGCGGCGAGAAAGGCCTGAACCACCAGTTTCGGCACCGCCTGGATCGGCAGATAGAGGCGACGCTCGCGGGCATATTCCGCCATCAGCTGCCCGTCCGCGGCATGGACGCGGCTCATGACCGGCGGCTCGTAATTGCGCAGCGTGTTGTAGTCCGGCAATTCCTTGGTAACGGTCACGATGTAGATGGCAACGCCGGCTGCACCGAGCAGGAACGCCACGGTGCCGAGGCCGAAAGCCCAGCCGAAGAAGCGGAGAATGAGTTTCATCCGGTTTTGTCGTGCCCGCCGGGCAGCGCCTCTCGTCCCCGTGGTACCGCCGCTCATGGAAACCGGGCCGGGGGCGCCCCGTTTCGAATGTGTCAAATCATACCACGTCGACACGCCCCCCGCAGGCGCGAATGCCGCGGCTGGACTTCCGGTCGAGCGATGCCCCGCGACTGTGGCGCGGATGTGACCCGGACGTGACCGGGTTCTTTACCCCTGCAAGGCCGTGACACCAAGCACCATTGTGCGTCGCGAACGACGCTGACGGGCCCCCTGGGGCGCCCGCGCAACACTGACGCGCCAGGTCAATCGGCCACGATCGACTCAATTGGCCGCGTTCGACCGCTGCGCGGCCGGCCGGATGGCGGTCCGGCTCGCGAAGAACTGGTCGATCGCCTTGGTCACGGACTCGGCGGTCCGGTTGCGCCAGATCGCCGAGGTCAGCATTTCCACGTCCTTGGCGCTGGAAACGAAGCCGAGCTCGACCAGCACCGAGGGAATGTCGTGCGCGCGCAGCACCTGGAAGCCCGCCGAGCGCAGCGGCAGCCGGTGCATGCGGGTCGACTGGCGCATTTCGCCGGCCAGGGTCCGCGCGAAATTGGCCGAGAACATGCGCGTCTCGCGGCGTGTCAGGTCGATCAGGATGTCGGCGATCTCGCTCGGCTCCTCGGACAGATCGAGGCCGGCAATGGCGTCGGCCTTGTTCTCGCGTTCGGCGAGCCTTGCCGAATCGGCGTCCGACGCCCGGTCGGACAGGGTGTAGACGGTGACGCCGCGGGCATTGTCGCGCGCGCCCCGGATCGAATCGGCGTGGATCGAGACGAACAGCGCGCCATTGTGCTCGCGCGCGATGCGCACGCGCTGGCCGAGCGGAATGAAGATGTCGCGGTCGCGCGTCATGATCACCCGGTAGCGCCCGGTCGCGTTGAGCTTGTCGCGCAGCACCCGGGCGAATTCGAGAACGATCATCTTCTCTTCCTCGCCGGTGCCGGCGATCGCGCCGGGATCGACGCCGCCATGGCCGGGATCAATGACCACGACGGGCGGGCCTTCGGGCGGCGCAGCCCGCGCGGAAGCCCGGGCAGCCAGGCTCTCGCGGTCGCCCCGGCGGGCGAGATTGGACGTCGAGCGCTCGTTCTGCACGCGGCGGAAGCCGTCGGCATCGGTCCTGACCACCTCCAGCACGACCTGATGCGGCTCGCCTTCGCGTCCCTCGATCATTTGCGCCCGCTCGATCAAGGCCGGGCCGGCGAGATCGACCACCACGCGCGACTTGCCGGGCGCGAACAGGCCATAGCGAAAGGCCTGGATGAGCCCGCGTCCGGCCTGGCCGGCCTCGCGGGAGCCGTGCGCTCCGGCCCGCCCATGGCCGCGCGCCGCCGGCGGCGCCACCTGGAAATTGACCTCGTCGAGATCGATGATCACGCGGTAGGGATCGGCGAGGGCGAAGGCGCGAATCTCGATCGGGCGCGTCACGTCGAAAGTCAGCCGCGTGCGGGCGCCGTCACCGGACAGCCGCGCCGCCGACACCACCGCCGGCAGAGCGGTGCGCGCGCTGCGCGTGGCGGTTTCGCTGTGGGCCGCGTCCTGGCCGGCCGGACGGGCCGGCGCAACCGAGCCGGTGACCTCGGCGCCCGCCCCGGCCGAGGGCTCCTCGGCCCGCGCGCCAGGCATTGCGGCGAGCGCGACTGCGACCAGTGCGGCGAAGAGGCGAGATTTGGCCATGACTCCCCGGAATCGCGACAAGGCGAGCGACACCACCATCCCCGGATAGCTGATAGTCCGGAGGCGGTTAACCGGGCGTTACCCATATTCGGCCTCGGCCGTGCCGATTCCCACAGGAACCGCGCGAGGATTGCACCGGCATGACGGGGCGACCGCGCGTTCCCGCCGCCCCTCCTCGCCTCCGGCCACGCCGGGCGGCGCCCGCTGCCCTTCCCTGCAACGGAAGGCGGCAACGCCCGGCCCGCACCGCTCGGCTGCGGACAGGCCGACGGCGGAACTGTGTGAAATCGGCCACAGAACCGCCGCGAAGGCTGCCGCCCAGGCCAAGCTCACGAATTCGTGAACATCAGCTGGCCGCGCGGCTGGGCACGGTTAACGCCACGAGTCCACTCCCTCCTTGCAGCGAGCGCGCACACGATGAGCCATCACGCCGAAAATGCCGTTGAGACGATCGCTCCCGCCGACCGGATTGCCGCCGCGTCCTCGGAGCTCAGCCGGCGCTTCTTCCTGCTGGCGGCCCCGGCGGTGCTGGCCGGCTGCGTCAGCAGCGGCGGCGGCAGTTCCTACGGCGCCCGGCGCGACGGCCACGTCACCCTGCCGGCCATGGATACCGGCCGCATCGACCCGCGCTTCCTGCGCCAGGAGGTCGCCTACGCCACCCGCGAGCGGCCCGGCACCATCGTGGTGCAGCCGAGCCAGCGCCATCTCTACTATGTGCTCGGCGGCGGCCGCGCGATCCGCTACGGCGTCGGCGTCGGCCGTCAGGGCGCGCTCTGGCACGGGCGTGCCGCGATCGGCCGCAAGGGCGCCTGGCCGAACTGGACGCCGACCGCCAACATGATCGCCCACGACCCGCGCAATGCCCGCTATGCCGGCGGCATGGCCGGCGGCATCAACAATCCGCTCGGCGCCCGCGCGCTCTACCTTTACCGCGGCAATCGCGACACCATGTACAGGCTGCACGGCACGAACGAGCCGCTGTCGATCGGTCATGCGGTGTCGTCAGGCTGCATCCGCCTGTTCAACCACGACATTATCGACCTTTACGAGCGCGCCCGCGTCGGAACGCCGGTCGTCGTCCTGACCTGAGCGCCGCCGGCAGCTTTGTACGACGGCTACGCTTGCCAAGCTCGCACTCCGGCCGCTACATAGGGTGCGACACGGTGATGCGGGTATGGAGCGGCGTGTCGATCGAAGGCAGCCGAAGGTCTCATTCCGTGGCCCCGATCCGAGCGCTCCTCCTCAAGCCCCGCGCGTGGCGCCGTTTTCGGCAAGCCGCTGTCGTGTCGCCCTGAGCCGCGCCCCGTTCCGGGGCCGCGTCGCACTTCGAAAGGGTCTCGCCCATGTCGGGATCGACGGCACTGTCGGGCTTGAGGCGGACGGGTGATCGACTGATCGCCTGCTCTTCCGCCAGCCCCGCCGTCGGCTTTGCGACCTGGCCCGTACCCTACCCTTCCACCGCAATGACGGCCGTACGCCGGCGCCCTGGCGGCGCCGCCCTGGCACATCCTGCAGAGCGGGGCCCGATCGGGCCGGCGCTCGCGGCCGCCTTAAACTTCAAGAGCTCATCCGATGGCCAACAAGATGCTCATCGACGCCGCCCACCCGGAAGAAACCCGGGTCGTGGTGGTCCGTGGCAACCGCGTTGAAGAATTCGATTTCGAAAGCCAGTCCCGCAAGCAGCTACGCGGCAATATCTATCTGGCCAAGGTAACGCGGGTCGAACCCTCGCTGCAGGCGGCGTTCATCGAATATGGCGGCAACCGCCACGGCTTCCTCGCCTTTTCCGAAATCCATCCCGACTACTATCAGATCCCGGTCGCCGACCGCGAAGCGCTGCTGGCCGAAGAGGCGCGCGCCCATCGCGACGACGAGGACGAGGACGGCCGCGGCGAGCGCGGCGGGCGCAACGGCAAGGACGGCGGCCGCGATGGCCGGCGCCGCCGGCGGCGTGGCAACCAGCGCCCGCGCAGGGAGGCCGCCGAGGCCCGTACGTCCGACAGCGGGACCGGCGAGGCCGTGCTGGACGCTGACGAGGCCGGCGCCGAGGCACCGGCCGCCGAGCCGGGCGCGGAGCCGGAGGCGACCGCGGAAGCCGGGGCCGAGACGATGGCAGCCGCCGCGCCGCCCGACACCGAAACGGCAGCCGAAGCCGTCGTCGAAGCCGGGGCGCGCGAGGCGGCTTCCGAAACCGGCGGCGATGCCGGCGGCGAGGCGGAAACCCACGACGAGGCGGCCGCCGAGGACGATGAGGCCGACGACAGCGACGAGAGCGAAGAGGCCGGCAACGGCCATATCGAGGAAGCCCCGGCCGAGGAGGACGTGGTGGAATCGGTCGGCGCGGGCGACGCCTACGAGGACATGCCCGACCGGACCTTCCGCCCGCGCAAGCAGTACAAGATCCAGGAAGTGATCAAGCGCCGGCAGGTGATGCTGGTGCAGGTCGTCAAGGAGGAGCGCGGCAACAAGGGCGCGGCGCTGACCACCTATCTGTCGCTCGCTGGCCGCTATTCGGTGCTGATGCCGAACACCGCACGCGGCGGCGGCATTTCCCGCAAGATCACCAATGCGGCCGACCGCAAGCGCCTGAAGTCGATCGCCGGCGACCTGGAAGTGCCCGACGGCATGGGCGTGATCCTGCGCACGGCCGGAGCCAACCGGACCAAGACCGAGGTCAAGCGCGACTTCGAATATCTCCTGCGCATGTGGGAGCAGGTGCGCGAACTGACCCTGCGCTCGAACGCGCCGACCCTCGTCTACGAGGAAGGCTCGCTGATCAAGCGCTCGATCCGCGACCTCTACAACAAGGATATCGACGAGGTCATGGTGGCCGGCGACGACGGCTACAAGGAGGCCAAGGACTTCATGCGCATGCTCATGCCGAGCCATGCCAAGAACGTGAAGCCCTATCGCGAGCCGCAGCCGCTGTTCGCCCGCTCGGGTGTCGAAGCGCAGCTCGACGCCATGTTCTCCAACACGGTCCAGCTGAAGTCGGGCGGCTACATCGTCATCAACCCGACCGAGGCGCTGGTCGCCATCGACGTGAACTCCGGCCGCTCGACGCGCGAGCACAATATCGAGGACACGGCGCTGCGCACCAATCTGGAGGCCGCCGACGAGGTGGCGCGCCAGCTGCGCCTGCGCGACCTTGCCGGCCTCATCGTCGTCGACTTCATCGACATGGACGAGAACCGCAACAACCGGGCGGTCGAGAAGCGCATGAAGGATGCGCTGAAGAACGATCGCGCCCGCATCCAGGTGGGACGGATCTCGCATTTCGGCCTTCTGGAGATGAGCCGCCAGCGCATCCGCACCGGCGTCCTGGAAAGCTCGACCGAGGTCTGCCCGACCTGTGGCGGCCTCGGCCATGTCCGCTCGGTGTCGTCGGTCGCCCTGCATCTGCTGCGCTCGGTGGAGGAGCAGTTGCTGCGCTCGGCCATGTACGACGTCATCGTGCGCACCCGCACCGCGGTCGCGCTCTATGTGCTGAACAACAAGCGCGCCCATCTGCACGAGCTTGAGGAGCGCTTCCGCGTCAGCGTCCAGATCAGCGCCGACGAGACCATTACCGGCCAGCACATGTTCGCCATCGAGAAGGGCGCGCAGGTGCATACCCACGAGACCGCCTACCGTCCGCCCGTCATCGCCCCTCCCCCCATCGAGCCGGAGGACCTGATCGAGGACGAGCCGGAGGAGGACGAGGAGGAGGCCGCCGAGGCGACGTCCGGCGGCGCGCCGCGCGAGGCGCGCGGCGACCGCGACGAGACGGAGAACGGCGAGCGCCGCCGCAAGCGCCGCCGCCGGCGCCGGCGTGGCCGGAACGGCGAGGGCCGCGAGGACGGTCAGCGCGAGCATCACGAGGACGGTCACCCGGCGCATGACGCGCGCGAGGATGACGACGAGGACGAGCCGGAGGAGGACGAGGAGGAGGCCGCCGAGGATGGCGCCGAGGCTTCCGGCGAGGAAGCCGGCAGCGCCGAGGATACCGGTGACGGCAGCCGCCCCTGCCCTGGCCCGGCGGAGGCCGCAACCGCCGGGAGGATGAAACCGGGCTTGCCGCCGATCAGGCTGCCGGCGCGGACCTCTTCGAGGGCGAAGCGGTCGTCGCCGAGACGAGCCTCGCCGAGACGAGCCTGCCCGCGCCGGCGGAGCCGGAGGCGCCCGCCGTTGCCGCCGCGACGGCGGAAGCGCCGGCCGCGCCGCCGAACCGGCCGCGGAAGCGCCGGCACCGGCGCCGGAATCGGCAGCCGCCCCTGCCCCTGGCCCGGCGGAGGCCGCAACGATCGCTCCCGCCGCCGAGACGCCGCTCGCCGCCGAACCGGTGGCCGAGGAGCCGGTGCGCCGCCGCCGCACCCCCGATCCCGAGCCGGTCGAGGTCCAGCAGCCTGCCAATACCGGCGCACCCCGCCGCGCCGGCTGGTGGAACCGCAAGGCGGAGGGCTGAGCCGGCGGTGAACGGTCCGCGCCGCGGACAGTTCACCCGTGGTGGAACCGCAGGGCCGAAGGGCTGATCGAAGCCCGTCCGGCATCGCAGCGACGACGGACGGCCGGGGCGACCCGGCCGTTTTCGTTTGCGCCCGCCGCGACTCGCGACCCCGTCGAATCGGGGCGCGGGAATCGTCCGGGCGATTCCCCGCCGCGCTCCACCTGACTTGCCACGGCAACCGATTCCGTGCCCCTGCGTCAGCACGAACAAACCGGGAAAAGGCGGTCACGGCGCGGGCACAGGACCACCACATTTTGGTCGCCTCCGTCCCGGGCTGGGAATATCTGGGGGCGGTTTTCACGCGGCTGTGGAGAGCCGGTCGACCCGTGGTGAATTTTTCCTTGGCGAATCCACCTGGAATCTCCGACACTTGCTCGCGTCCCCAGGACGTTCCCCTTCAAAATCGTCGGCGAGCCACCACATTTAGTGGTCTGTTTACCCCTGCCCTCTATATCTTGACGACATGAAGGCATGCCGCTTACCTTGGATTTCGGTTCGGCGGGTCTGTTCCAAGTTCCTGACGCACCAAATCCCCAGACGGTTTCCGAGCTGACGCAAGCGCCCCCCGCGCCGCGTGGCCGGAAGAATTGTCTTCGTCATCCGGTGGCGCGCGCCCGCAACGGCGCGAGGCCGGCGGAGGGCGGAGCTTCGTCCCCGGCACTGGCCGCGGAACGACGCCTGGACGGGATGAGTTGGCCTCTCGGGTCCCGGCTCCTGTGGAGAGCGGGGATCTGCAGGCCACGGCGGCAAGCGGGCCCGGAACAACCGGGCCGACGCGGGATCCAGGGCATGGACCGCGGGGCGGACCGGGAGCACAGTTCCCGGCCAAGAGATGAAGGACGAGAACGATGCGCATCGAACGGCGATACACCAAGGCGGGCCAGTCGCCCTATGCAGACATCGCGTTCCGGTCGGCGACATCGGAGATCCGCAATCCCGATGGGTCGATCGTGTTCCGCCTCGAAGGCATCTCGGTGCCCGATGCCTGGAGCCAGGTGGCCGCCGACATCCTGGCGCAGAAATATTTCCGCAAGGCCGGCGTGCCGGCGCGCCTGAAGAAGGTCGAAGAGAGCACGGTCCCGTCCTGGCTGTGGCGCTCGGCCGCCGACGACAAGGCGCTGAAGGAACTGCCGGAGAAGGAGCGCTGGGTCGGCGAGACCTCGTCCACCCAGGTCTTCGACCGGCTCGCCGGCACATGGACCTATTGGGGCTGGAAGGGTGGCTATTTCGAAGCCGAGGCCGATGCCCAGGCCTTCTTCGACGAGCTGCGCTACATGCTGGCCATGCAGATGGTCGCGCCGAACTCGCCGCAATGGTTCAACACCGGCCTGCACTGGGCCTATGGCATCGACGGCCCCGGCCAGGGCCACTACTACGTCGATTTCGAGACCGGCAAGCTCACCAAGTCGAAGTCGGCCTACGAGCATCCGCAGCCGCATGCCTGCTTCATCCAGTCGGTCGCCGACGACCTCGTCAACGAGGGCGGCATCATGGACCTTTGGGTGCGCGAGGCGCGCCTGTTCAAATACGGCTCCGGCACCGGCTCGAACTTCTCCTACCTGCGCGGCGAGGGCGAGAAGCTCGCCGGCGGCGGCCGCTCGTCCGGCCTGATGAGCTTCCTGAAGATCGGTGACCGCGCGGCGGGCGCGATCAAGTCCGGCGGCACGACGCGCCGCGCCGCCAAGATGGTGGTGGTCGATGCCGACCATCCCGACATCGAAGCCTATATCGACTGGAAGGTGATCGAGGAGCAGAAGGTGGCGAGCCTCGTCACCGGCTCGAAGATCAATGCCCGGCACCTCAAGGCCATCATGAAGGCCTGCGTGAACTGCGAGGGCGATGGCGACGGCTGCTTCGACCCGGCCATGAACCCGGCGCTGAAGCGCGAGATCAAGGCCGCGCGCAAGGCCATGGTGCCCGACAACTACATCAAGCGGGTGATCCAGTTCGCCCGCCAGGGCTACAAGGACATCGAGTTCCCGACCTATGACACGGACTGGGATTCCGACGCCTATCTGACGGTCGCCGGCCAGAACTCGAACAATTCCGTGTCGCTGAAGGACGACTTCCTGCGCGCGGTGGAAACCGACGGCGACTGGAACCTGATCGCGCGCATCACCGGCAAGCCGGTGAAGACGCTGAAGGCCCGCGAGCTCTGGGAGAAGATCGGCCATGCCGCCTGGGCCTCGGCTGATCCGGGCCTGCATTTCAACACGACGATGAACGACTGGCACACCTGCCCGTCGGCGGGACCGATCCGGGCGTCCAATCCGTGCTCGGAATACATGTTCCTCGACGACACGGCCTGCAACCTGGCGTCCGCCAATCTCCTGCAGTTCTACGATACCGGCACGCGCCTGTTCGACGTCGAGGGCTACGAGCACCTGTGCCGGCTCTGGTCGGTCGTCCTGGAAATCTCGGTGCTGATGGCGCAGTTCCCCTCGCGCCAGATCGCCGAACTCTCCTACGAATATCGCACGCTCGGCCTCGGCTATGCCAATATCGGCGGCCTGCTGATGACCATGGGCATCGCCTATGACAGCGCCGAGGGCCGGGCGCTGGCCGGCGCCCTCACCGCCATCATGACCGGCGTCGCCTACCGCACCTCGGCCGAGATGGCCGGCGAGCTCGGCCCGTTCCCGGGCTATGCGCCGAACCGCGAGCACATGCTGCGGGTCATCCGCAACCATCGCCGCGCGGCCCATGGCGAGACGGCGGGCTATGAGGGCCTCTCGGTCAACCCGGTGGCGCTCGACCATGCCAACTGCCCCGACCGGACGCTGGTTGCCCATGCCACCCGCGCCTGGGACGAGGCGCTCGCGCTCGGCGAGAAGCATGGCTATCGCAATGCGCAGGTCTCGGTGATCGCGCCGACCGGCACGATCGGCCTGGTCATGGATTGCGACACCACCGGCATCGAGCCCGACTTCGCGCTGGTGAAGTTCAAGAAGCTCGCCGGCGGCGGCTATTTCAAGATCATCAACCGGGCCGTGCCGGACGCGCTGCGCTCGCTCGGCTATTCGGAAGCGGCCATCGGCGAGATCGAAGCCTATGCGGTGGGCCACGGCTCGCTCGCCCAGGCGCCGGCGATCAACACGGCGACGCTGAAGGCCAAGGGTTTCACCGAGGAGGCGCTGGCCAAGGTCCAGGCGCAGCTGAAGACCGCCTTCGACATCAAGTTCGTGTTCAACAAGTGGACGCTCGGCGAGGACTTCCTCGCCCGCACGCTGGGCATTCCGGCCGAGGAATACAATGCGCCCGGCTTCGAGCTGCTCGCCCGGCTCGGCTTCTCCAAGAAGGACATCGAGGCGGCCAACGAGCATGTCTGCGGCGCCATGACGCTGGAAGGCGCGCCGCACCTGAAGGTCGAGCACTATCCGGTGTTCGACTGCGCCAATCCCTGCGGCCGCAAGGGCAAGCGCTATCTCTCGGTGGAAAGCCACATCCGCATGATGGCGGCGGCCCAGCCGTTCATCTCGGGCGCCATCTCCAAGACCATCAACATGCCGAACGAGGCGACGGTCGAGGACTGCAAGGCGGCCTACATGCTGTCGTGGAAGCTGGCGCTCAAGGCCAATGCGCTCTATCGCGACGGCTCCAAGCTGTCGCAGCCGCTGAACGCCCAGCTCATCGAGGACGAGGAGGACGAGGACGGCGTCGAGGAGTTCCTGGAGAAGCCGCAGACAGCGCGCGCTGCGGCGCTCGCCGAGCGCATCGTCGAGAAGGTGGTCGAGCGCGTCCAGGTGGTGCGCGAGCGCGAGAAGATGCCGGACCGCCGCAAGGGCTATACCCAGAAGGCGGTGGTCGGCGGCCACAAGGTCTATCTGCGCACCGGCGAATATGACGACGGCCGCATCGGCGAGATCTTCATCGACATGCACAAGGAGGGCGCGGCGCTCCGCTCGCTGCTCAACAATTTCGCCATCGCCATCTCGCTCGGCCTGCAATATGGCGTGCCCCTCGACGAATATGTCGACGCCTTCACCTTCACCCGCTTCGAGCCCGCCGGCCCGGTGCAGGGCAACGACACGATCAAATACGCGACCTCGATCCTCGACTACGTGTTCCGCGAACTGGCGGTGAGCTATCTCGGCCGCTTCGATCTCGGCCATGTCGATCCGGGCGAGAGCCGCTACGACGCGCTCGGCACCGGCGCGACCGAGGGCACCAAGAGCGTGCTGTCCAAGGGCCTGGTGCGCGGCAAGACCGACAAGTTCACGGTCGTCTCGACCGGCGCCCAGGCCCCGGCCATCGGCCCGGGCACGCTCGCCAACGACGCCCGCGGCACCGGCACGGTCGTGACCATGCGGACCCAGGGCGCGACCGCGCTGAAGGAGGAGGTGGCGGCCGCCGTCTCCCCTGCCCTCGGCACGCTGTTCGATCAGGCCCCGGCCGCCGCGCCGCAGGCCGAGCGGACCACCGCCGACCGGCGCGCCGAGGCCAAGCTCCGCGGCTATGTCGGCGATGCCTGCCCGGAATGCTCGAACTTCACCATGGTGCGCAACGGCACCTGCCTGAAGTGCGACACCTGCGGCTCGACGACGGGCTGCAGCTGAGCTTTCGACCGTTAGCTGACCAGCCACCCGAAACTCGTCCGCAAACGTCGGTGATTTGTCCCAAAATCACCCATGGATGTCCCGGACGAACTGGCAGGCTCGGGCAAGGAGGGGGCTTCAAGCGAAGCCCCCTTTTTTTTCGACATCGGCCGCTCGACACGGCAAGCCTTGCCATTGTCGCCGAAGCCACGCCGGCATCCCCGAGATCGAGCCATCCGCCAGCTTTGCTTGAGGAATTCGAGCAGAAGCGCACATGCGCGCGCATGTGTGTGCACGACCAGCGGTTTCCTGGAAATGAACGCTTTGCCTTGCGGACGACGCCAGACAGAAACGGCGACCTCCAGTGCCGGCGATACGATCGCGGCGACCAAGCACTGACCGGATTGCGGACCCCGCTCACCCCCAAGCCTTCGGACCGTCGCCGCAGGAGGTGATCGCGTGCGCACGCGATACGACCATCGAGGTCGCTCGCCGAAGGCGCCACAACCGCGGTGCGGGCGATGACCGGCTTCGTCATCGTGCCATCGGCTCTCCGACGCTGCTCCGCTCGCGCGAACCGACATCGCCTTCGGCAGTTGATAGCTCAGCAAACCGGAGGCGTAGGCATGAACAGCGCCAGTATTCTGACCCATCTCGGCACGGCCGCTGCGCGGCCATGGGCGTTCCTGATCCTCATCGGCTATGCCGCCTTGTGGCTGATCCTGGAACGAGAAACCCTCGATTGGCATGGCTTTGCCACGCTGGCGACCTGGGCGATGACGCTGTTCATTCAGCGCTCGGAATACCGCGACACGCAGGCGCTGCAAGCCAAGCTCGATGAATTGCTGCGGGCAAATGCCCGAGCGAAAGACGAATTGACCACGATCGATCGGAAGGAGCCCGAAGACATCGAGCGCCGTCGCAAAGCCGAAGACAGGTAACGAGCTGAAGATCGAAGATCCGACACCCAGTCAAAACGGCGCACTCACAATGCGCCGCGCGCGACGCGCTGCCCCCGACCCCGGCGACGCCGTCCTCGTGGCCGAATGTGCGCGGTTCCTGTCAGGCCAGCCCGCTGCCTGGATCAGCGTGCCGGCCGCACAGCTTGGTCTTCCCAACCGCTCGGCCGGACTGTTTCCTGCGCAGCACGATCACGAGGAGGGCCCTTCCGGTACGCCATCGCCGCGCTGCTGAAACCGATATTGCCGGGCGATCTGGATGCGGGAACGCCCGCTCGTGCCGACGACGCCGACATGGCGGGCGGCTCCCTCGCCGAGATGGTTTCAGCGCGCCACCGCCCCCTTGTCGGTCCAGCCGGGAGGAAGGCCGAGCTGCCCGCCCATGAACCCGACAAGGCCGGGATTGCGCCCGAAGGCTTCGCAGGCCCGGCTGGCCGCCGCCCCGCCCAATGAGGTGGAGATCTGGTGGGCGGAGGGAAGCGCCGGCAGTTGGCCGAACGGCGACCGGCCGGTGACGAGCAGCCTGCTGAAATCGTATCCGAACTCCGAGGCCAGGGTGTAGGCATCGCCCTCCACGGCCATGCGCCCGGATCCGACCATGTGGGCGCCGCGCGCCCAGATCATGGCCGCCTTCTGATCGCCCTTCAGATCCAGGGCCTCGGCTTCGAGGCTGAGGGTGCCCATTCCGATGGGAATGCGTGGCACCGGGACGGGGACGCCGGGAAGGAGGACCATCTTGGCGATGGCGGCGCCGCGCGAAGCGCCCACGGCGAGCGTGTCGGTGGGCGTCACATGGGTCACGAGAGCGCGGATGGTGAGGTCCGCGGGCTGTCCCGGCCCGACGACCTGGAACCGCTCGCTGAGCCCGGCGCAGAGGGCCCTGTCGACGGCATTGGCGACCAGGCGACGCTGTTCGGCATTGAGGGGAACTCTCAAGGTGCCCGCGCCAAACGAGGTCGGCACGATCTGGACCGTCTTCGCGTCCCGTATCGCGGCCTCGTCGACGCGCAATCGCGATCGTGTCACCAGGCCGTTCGCTTCCGTCAGCCTGTCGTAGGATTGAAGGGTGCTCGCCTGCTCCAGCGGCGCGGACGCACAGCCGGCCAGCAGCAGCGGCGCCACAAGTCCGGCCGGCCAGGCGCCACACCAGCCGCGCTTGCCCGACGGCTTGATGACGGGCGGATATCGACACGACCAGGCCGCAGGTTCCGTCCGGACGCCGAGGCGCAGCGTGCGCCGCGCCGCCGCCGCCAGCCAGGAGGACGATCGCCCTGCTTCGCGCCCATGCTGGGGCCGCCCGCCGCAACGTCCCGATATTTCCAGTGCACTGTCCCGGACCACTCGGCCCTCCTCGCCAACGTTCCGGCAGGACTGATAGCCGACGCAGCTGGTCCGGAATGTGATCGGGCATGACCCAATATTTCCAGCCGAGCTCATTTTATGTCGCAACATGTACGACATGAAGAATTTGCGTCAGCCGCCACAAGGATAGGCCGACACTCTATTGCGCCAACTCTTGCGGAGCCCGCGCGGCGTGCCTACCCGTCGATGCCGCGGGTCCGATCCGGCCGGTGCGGGCGATGGCAGAGAACCGCCTCGGCGAGACTGTTCCTAGGCGGCTTCCGGCCGCGGCAGCGTCTCGACCATCGGCAGCCGCACGACCTGCAGGAGCCCTTGCACCGCGCCGTTCCTGATGGTGATGCTCCCGCCGCAGCGCTGGACGATCTCGGATGCGATCGTCAGCCCGAGCCCCGCGCCTTGGCTGTCCTTCTCCCGCGACGGATGGACGCGAAAGAACGGCTCGAAGACCTGGCCGATCAGCTCCTGCGGGATCCCCGGCCCATCGTCGTCGATGACGACCACCGCCTCCGAGGACACGGTCTCGAGCGAGACCCGGGCCCGCCTGCCATGGGTCGCGGCATTGATGATCAGGTTCCCGAAGGCGCGCTTGAGGCTGCCATGGCTGGCCCGAACGGTCGCGGCGGCGGTGGCGGTGAGCGTCACGTCGTATGACAGGGCCTTGAGCTCGATTGCCAGCTCGGCAATCAGCACGTCCAGCCTGAGTTCCTCGGAGGGCGAGCGCCCGGACTCCTCGCGAACGAGCAGGATGGCGCTGTCGGCGATGCGCCCGAGTTCCTCGATATCCTTGAGCCACATGCTGCGCTCGTCGTCATCCTTGACGAACTCGGCCCTTAGGCGCATCCGCGTGATCGGTGTCCGCAGGTCGTGGCCGGCCGCCGCCACGAGGCGCATCCGGCTTTCCATCGCGGCCTTCAGGCGCGAGGACAGGCCATTGAGCGCCCGCGCGGCGACGCGCACTTCGGCAGGCCCCTTGACCGCCAGCTCGGGCAGCAGGGCATCGGGACCGACCGACTCGATGGCCCTTTCCAGCAGGACGAGAGGCTTGACCATGCGCTCCGCGAACAAGAGGGCGATGGCTATGGCCCCGAACGCAATGAGCGCGAACCACATGAGAAGGATGTTCAAGACGCCGATGCGCGGCGGGAAGTCGGTGATCTGCATGACGAGCCACCCCCGTTCGACCGGGACGGACAACATCATGGCGTCATCCGCGTTCCGATAGGACACGACCACGTCCCGCGGCATGCCGCGCGTCTCCAGCGCCTCGCGCAGCCACGTGGTGATGCCTTCCGCGACCTTTCCTTCAGCCGGCCCCTGTTGAACGGCAATCGCATCGGAGCCGGTGCGCGCCACCTGCACCAGCAACTGGACCTGCTCGACCAGAGGACCGACCGCCTGCTGCTCGTTCGGCGGATTGAAGATGCGGAAGAGCACGCCGGTCAGAACAGTAACCATCGTGATGATGACCACGGCAATCAGCACGGCGAGCTTGGCGCGCAGCGTGGTCACGACGAAAGGTCCTGGACCTCGACCTTGACGACGAGCTGATAGCCGCCGTTTCGGACCGTCTTGAACAAGCGGCCGGTCTCGGACGCATCCAGCTTGCGCCGCAGGCGGCTGACGAGGACATCGATCGACCGATCGAGAACATTGCCGATGCGGCCATGGGTGAGATCGAGAAGCTGATCGCGGGAGAGCACGCGTCCCGGCCGGTCCAGGAATATCTGCAGGAGATCGAACTCCGCGCCGGTCAGCTCGATGGCCTGGCCCTGCGCGTCGACGACGCTGCGAAGCTGCGGGTTCGCGACCAGGCCATCGAACTGATAGGCCTTCTGGGCCGGCGACTGCAGCATCGTCATCTCGGAGCGCCGCCGCAGGACGGCGCGAATGCGCGCGACCAGCTCGCGCGGATTGAACGGTTTGCCGAGATAGTCGTCCGCGCCCATTTCCAAGCCGAGGATCCGGTCGATATCCTCCTTGAGCGCGGTCAGGAGGATGATCGGGACGGTGTTTCGCTCGGCGCGCAGGTCGCGGCAGGCATCGAGACCGGAGCCGTCGGGCAGCATGACGTCGAGAATGATGAGATCGATGTCGTCGGTCGCGAGGCGTTCCCGCAGCTCGGCGCAGCTCGAGGCCAGCAGGACGCGAAACGACTGCGCTTCGATGTAGCGGGCGAGGAGCTTTCGGATCTCCGGATCGTCGTCGGCCACCAGGATTCGCGGCGTGCGTTCTTTCATGGGCGACCATTCGTCGGGCAGCGCGGGCTTCTGTTTCTACCGGCAAGTGCGGCGGAAAGAAGCGTCGTTTCATGACGAATGTTTGCTCGACATGGACACAGACATGTTTCGACACAAATAATCGCCGCCCTGGCCCCGGCGCGCGACCGTTTCCTTCGTCGCGCGCGAGGACGTTCCGGCGGCGCGCGAAACCGTTGGGCCGGCGGTGTCGACATCGTCGTGGAGGATGGCGCACACGCTCACGGGCACTTCGCCGCGGGCCCCATCGGCCGCGGCTTTTATCCGCCACAAGGCGGACGAACCGCCCGGCTTGGGCACCATGCCGGCCGCGGGGCCGGCCGGGCCCGGTCGGCGATCGCACGTCAAACCGCGCCTGAAGGGCTCGCCTCTAAGGCGCCCGCGCGGTCCGTCAGTGATTGAGCGCGAGGCCCGGGCGTGGCCAGTCCATGGCGACCAGCCTGCCGGTGCTCGACAGCGTGACATAGGCGGTGCGCAGGTCCGGCCCGCCGAAGCACAGATTGGTGGCGAAGGCCTCCGGCATCGGCAGAAAATCGTGGCGGCCGCCCTCCGGCGGGATGACGGTGATGCCGCCCTGATACAGCGTTGCGACGCAGACATTGCCGGCGCCGTCCACAGCCAGCGAATCGAAGCCGCGATAGCCGTCGAGACCGATGAGCAGCGAACCGCCATTCGGCGAAGGCGGCGACGGCTTCCGCGCGATCTCGCCCGGGCCGACAATGTCGAAGCTCCAGACCCGCCCGGTCGCGGTTTCCGCGACATAGAGCACGCTGCCGTCGGGCGACAGACCGATGCCGTTGGGCGTCCAGAGCGGGAAGATCACCTCGCGGATGAACGACCCGTCGGCCTTGGCATAGCAGACGCTGCCACGGTCGAGCTCGCGGGCGCGTGTCTTGCCGAGATCGGTGAACCAGAAGCCGCCATGCTTGTCGAAGACGAGATCGTTGGGGCCGCGCAGCCGGCCTACGTCGCTCGCCTCGTAGAGGACCTCGACCTTGCCGGTCGCCAGGTCGACCCGCTCGATGCGCCCGCCGGAATAGTCGCTCGCCTGGCCGGCCGGACGCAGGCCGTGCTCGGCGGTCTCGTGCCAGGCGAAGCCGCCATTGTTGCAGACATAGCACCGGCCGTCCGGGCCGATCGCCGCGCCATTGGGGCCGCCGCCGGTGAAGGCGATCGGCGTGACCGTTCCGTCCGGGCTCACCCGGCTGAGGCATTGCCGCTCGATTTCGACGAGTACGATCGACCCGTCGGGCATGGCGATGGGTCCTTCGGGGAAACGCAGTCCGGCGGCGATTTCGCGCAGTTCGACCATGGGTCTTTCCTTCCTGTCTGTTCTGGTTCGGTCTTGTGGCCGGACGGCCCGGCGCCTGCTCAGGCCGCCGGAACGCGCGGCGTCTTGGTGCACGGGGTTTTGGCGAGCGGCGAAGTCAGGTCGTCGAAGGAGACGTCGAGCGACGTTCGCACGTCGATCACCGCCGGCCGGCGCTCGGCCAGCGCCTGGCTCAGGGCCGGGCCGAGCTCCTCCGGCCGGCCGACCGAAAAGCCGGCGCAGCCCATGCCGCGGGCGATGGCCGCCAGGTCGAAATCGGCGAATTTGGTGGCGAAGGGCCCGCGCGAATGCAGCGACCAGCCCAGTGCCTGGTTGTTGAAGATGACCGTGACGATCGGCAGGTCGTTCTCGATGGCGGTCATCAGGCCGTTCATGGTCATGGCGAAACCGCCGTCGCCACAGACCGCGACGACCGGCCGGTCCGGATGGACGAGCTTGGCGGCCATGGCCGCCGGTATGGCGAACCCCATCGGTCCGGCGCCGGCCGCCTGCAGGAACGAGCCCGCCCGCCGCGTCTGGAAGAAATGGGTCATGAAGATGCGGTTCTCACCAGCGTCACAGGTGACGATGGCCGTCTCCGGCAGATGCCGGTGCAGTTCGCCGATGATCCGCTGCGGCAGAAGCGGACTGGCCGGCGATTCATAGGCCGGGTCGTCGAAGAAACCGTGCGCGGCGCGATAGGCCGCGACGCGCGCTTCGCCGGCCTGCGCCATCGTCGCACCCGCCGCATCCGCGAGCTGGCCGAGAACGACCGCGGCATCGCCGATCAGCACGTGCTCCGCGGGGAACGTCCAGGACGCGTTGCGGGGCTCGACGTCGATCTGAACGAAGGTCTGGCGCTCCGGGTTGAGCAGGTCCGGCGCTTCCCGGGCGGTGTCGGACGCGGTCAGCTTCGAGCCGGCGACCAGGACGAGATCGGCCTCCGCGACACAGGCATTGGCGGCCGGCGTGCCGAAGGTACCGAAGACACCGAGCGCGAGCGGATGCGTCTCGGCGAAGACGCCCTTGCCCGAGGGGGTCGTGACCACCGGCAGCCCGGCCGTTTCGGCCAGCCGGCGCAAGGCCTCGTAGCCCCCAGCGATGCGCACGCCATTGCCGGCGATCAGCACCGGCCGGCGCGCCGCGGCAAGTGCCGCGGCGGCGCGGGCGACGGCTTCGGGGGCCGCAGGAGGCGGTGCGGGCGGCAGGTAGTGCCGCGTCGGATAGAGCCGCGGCTCGCTGCCGGGCTCGACCATGCCGCCGAGGCCGCTGATGCTGTAGATCACCGCAACTGGCCCGGGCTGGCCAGCCAGCGCATGCTTGATGGCAAGCTGTGTCGCATGCACCGCGCCGGTCGGCTCGTGGGCGTGGAACACCTGCTTGGTCACCCCGCCGAAGCTGCGCCGGGCATCCCAATTGCCATATTCGCCCGTGCCGGACTGGTAGGGGCCGTGCAGCGAGAACGGCGGCGTGTCGCTGAAATCGGTCAAGAGCAGCATGGGCGAGGACGACAGCAGCGCCTCGATCGTGCCGATCAGCCCGTTGCCCAGCACCCAGGGGCCCTGCCCCAGCACCACGCCTGGCCTGCGGGTCAGCCGGCCGTAGACCTCGGCCATCACCCCGGCGAGCGATTCCTCGCGGACCAGCACCGTCCGGATTGCATTCTGCCGCTTTTCCAAAGCCCCGAAGATGCGTCCGGTATGGCCGCCGGAAATGCCGAAGACCGTGTCGATGCCCGCGTCCTCGAGCACCCCGGCGATCAGATCGCTCGCCAGCTCGCGCTCCTTGACCAGGAGTTCAATGGTCATGTGTCTCGTCCCTGCTTGATCCGTCTCGCGCAGCGCGCCGAAGGTCAGTCCTTCAGGTGGGCGAGCAGTTCGCTCGTGCCGCCGGCAATGTCGTCCTCGATGCCGGCGCGGGCCGCCGCCCCATCCCTCCTGCGCAGCGCCTCGATCACCCGCAGATGGCCGTGGACCTTGTCCTCGGCGCTGGGCATGCGGCTGGTCGCGTAGAGCATGTTGAGCAGCGGCCCGGACTGGGCCCACAATCCCTCGACGATGCGCAGCAGGCGCGGCATGGCCGCCTCCCGGCACAGCGCGAGGTGGAAGCTCTCGTTCCACCGCAGAGCCGCCTTGAAATCCTTGCGCGCCTTGGCGGCGACCAGCTTGGCATGCAGGCCGTCGAGCTTGTCGATGGCCGACGGGCTGGCGAGCTCGGCCGCCCGCGCGGCCCCCAGCCCTTCGAGATTGAGCCTGAGGTCGCGGAGCTCGAGATAGGTCGAGCGGGTGAGCACGGGCACCGTGAAGGAATGGCCGGCCCGCAGCTCCAGCGCGCCCTCCCCGGCGAGTTGCACCAGCGCCTCGCGCACCGGCGTCGCACTGGTGCCGAAGCTGTCGGCGATCTCGCGAATGTTCAGCTTCTGCCCGGGGAGAAGCTCCCCGGTGGTCAACGCCTGCCGGATCTGCCGGTAGGCCTCCACGGCCAGGCTGCGTCGACCGATCGATGTCAGGGCCGACGGCCCCGCGCGCCGTGCCGCCGCTTGCCTCGCCTCGCCGTCGACCATCGCCAAAAACTCCGGGACTCATCTTCGCGCTCATAATGAGCCGAGATCTGCGAATTTCGCAAGCTGTTGACATCACTCACTTAACATGACACCGATATATCATATAGAAAACATCAAGGGAAGAATTCCGCAAATGCCTGAGGATCTTGTGCCCCCGAATGCCGGCGTCGGGACGGTGACCAACGCCTCCGTCGCGGTCGCCATGATCGGCGCGTTGAAGCGCCACGGCGTCGAGGTCATGTTCGGCCAGAGCCTGCCCTCGGCCCTGCACCTCGTCGCGCCGCAGTTCGGTATCAAGCAGGTCGGCTACCGCACCGAGAATGCCGGCGGCGTCATGGCCGACGGCTATGCGCGCATCTCACGCAAGGTCGCAGTGGTCACCGCGCAGAACGGCCCGGCGGCGACCCTGCTGGTGCCGCCGCTCGCCGAGGCGCTCAAGGTCTCCGTGCCGATCGTCGCCCTGGTCCAGGAGGTCGCGCGCGACACCTACGACAAGAACGCCTTCCAGGAGCTCGACCACTTCGCTCTGTTCTCGTCCTGCGCCAAATGGGTGCGGCGGATCGACCGCGCGTCGCGCGCCGAGGACTATGTCGACATGGCCTTCACCATGGCCGCGACCGGACGGCCCGGACCGGTGGTCCTGCTCTGCCCGCCCGACCTGCTCGTCGAGGCCGTGAACCACGCCTCCCAGCGCTCGGCCCAGCTCGGCTATTTCCCGCTCGACCGGGTGGCCCCCGATCCGCAGCAGGTGGAGAAGGCGGCCGACCTTTTGGCGCGCGCCGCACGGCCGCTGGTGGTGGCCGGCGGCGGCGTCCACCTGTCGGGCGCCGCAGAGGCCCTGGCCGCACTCCAGGAGGAGATCGGCCTGCCGGTCATGACGACCAATATGGGCAAGGGCGCCGTCGACGAACGCCACCCGCTGTCGCTGGGCGTGGCGGCCAACGCCATGGGGCCGCTCGGCAGCACCCGCCATATGCGGCCGCTGATCAAGGAGGCCGATGTCGTCCTGCTGGTCGGCACGCGCACCAACCAGAACGGCACCGATTCCTGGGCGCTCTACCCGAAGAACGCCACCTTCATCCACATCGACGTCGACGGCCTGGAGGTCGGGCGCAACTACGAGGCGGTCCGCCTCGTCGGCGATGCCCGGCTGGCGCTGGAGGCGCTGAAGCAGGCTCTCGCGACGCGCGACCTCGCACGCATCCGCGCCGCGCGGCCCGCGCTGGAGCGGACGATCGCCGAAGGCAAGGCGAATTATCGACGCGATGCGGCGGCCGTGCTCGGTTCGGACAGCGCGCCGATCCGCCCCGAACGCCTGATGGCGGATATCGACAGCGTCCTGACCGACAGCTGCATCGTCGTCGCCGATGCCAGCTATTCCTCGATCTGGACGCTGAACTTCCTCACCGCCCGGCGTGCCGGCCAGCGCTTCCTGACCCCGCGCGGCCTCGCCGGCCTCGGCTGGGGCCTGCCCATGGCGCTCGGCGCCAAGGTCGCCGCCCCCGACAGCACGGTCATCTGCGTATCCGGCGACGGTGGCTTCGGCCATTGCTGGCAGGAGCTCGAAACCGCACGGCGCATGGGGCTGACGGTCGTCCTGGTGGTGCTGAACAACCAGATCCTCGGCTATCAGAAGGATGCCGAGGACGTGAAATACGGTGCCCATACCGACGCGGTCTATTTCGAGCCGGTCGACCATGCGGCCATCGCCCGCGCCACCGGCTGCCATGGCGTGCGCGTGGACAAGGCCACCGACTTCCTGCCCGCGCTGAAGGCTGCCATCGCAAGCGATCGCACCACCGTCATCGACGTGATCACGGATCCGCAGGCCCGCCCGCCCCTGTCCTTCTACGAAGGCCGGTTCTGACGGGCTCGAAGCGGAGCAGACATCATGGAGACCGTTCTCCAGCTGGTGCTGTCCGGCATCCTGCTCGGGGGCGTCTATGCCCTCGGCGCGCTCGGACTGAACCTCATCTTCGGGGTCGCGAAGGTGGTGAACTTCGCACATGGCGAGTTCCTCATGCTGGGCATGTATGCCGGCTACTGGCTGATGGTCCTGACCGGCATCAACCCCTATTTCGGCGTCCCCCTGATCGCCGCGGCCTTCTTCGCGCTCGGCCTTCTCTTCTACTGGGCGCTGATGCGCTTCACGATCTACAAGCCGGAACTGACCCAGGTCTTCGCGACGCTCGGCCTCGGCATCGCCCTGCAGAACCTCGCGCTGCTGCTGTGGTCGGCCGACTACCGTACCATCCAGGTCCTGCCTGCGGGGTGGGATTCCATCCAGGTCTTCGGCATCTATCTCGGCACCAACCGGCTGATCGCCTTCGCCTTCGCCATGGCGATCCTCGGCGCCGTGCTGGTCTTCCTGCGGACGACCTTCCTCGGCCGGGCCATCGAAGCGGTGTCGCAGGACCTGGTCGCCGCCCGGCTGATGGGCATCGACCCCGGCAAGATCTTCCTCGTGACCTTCGGCCTCGGCATCGCGCTGACCGGCGTCGCCGGCGCCGTGCTGGTTCCCGCCTTCTACGCCTTTCCCTCGGTGGGCTCGTTCTTCGTGCTGGTGGCCTTCGTCGTGGTGGTGCTCGGCGGCCTTGGCAGCGTCACCGGCACGGTGGTCGGCGGCCTTGCGCTCGGCATCGTCGAGACGGTCGTCGGCTTCCTTGCCCCCGACCTGAAGGAGGCAACCCATTTCGTGCTGCTGATCCTGCTCCTGGCGGTGCGGCCGCACGGCATCCTGGGCGTCAAGGGCGCCGAGAAGGAGGCGCTGAAATGAGCGTCCTGAACCGCTATTTCGACTGGCGCGGCAGCGACTGGCGGTGGGCCGCCGCGCTCGCCCTCGCCGTGCTGGTCCTGCCGGCCGTGGTCGACAACGAATATTACCTGAACCTCCTGGTCCTGCTGTTCCTCTATGCCGGCCTCGCTTCGGCCTGGAACATCGTCGGCGGCATCGGCGGCCAGTTCTCGCTCGGCCATACCGCCTTCTTCGGCGTCGGCGCCTATACCTCGACCATCCTGTACAACTATGCCGGCATTTCGCCGTGGCTCGGCATGCTGGCCGGCGGCGTGATCAGCATGGCGCTCGGCGCCCTGATCGCCTATCCGGCGTTCCGCATGCGCGGCGTGTTCTTCGCCATGGCGACGCTCGCCTTCGGCGAAACCGTGCGCATCCTGCTGATCTATTCGCGCAAGTTCGTCGACCTGCCCTACGGTCTGAGCATCGACTACGCGCCGGGCCTCGCGCGGATGATCTTCGCCGACCGCTGGCAATATGCCTATCTGGCCGCGGCCTATCTGACCATCGCCGTGGTCGCCACCTTCGCGCTGTCGCGCAGCTATCTCGGCTTCTATCTCGAGGCGATCCGCGACAACGAAGACGCGGCCGTCGCCGCCGGCATCGCGGCGCCGCGCTACAAGCTCGTCGCTCTGCTGCTCAGCGCGTTCCTGACGTCGGTCGGCGGAACGCTGATGGCCCAGTACATCCTCTATATCGAGCCGAGCACTGTCTTCAGCGTGAGCTTCTCCGTCGACCTGCCGCTCATGGCGATCCTCGGCGGCATCGGCACGATCGCCGGCCCGGTGATCGGCGCGGCGATCGCCCTGCCCCTGCGCGAGTTCCTCGTCGAGGCGCTCGGCCATGCCGGCGCCGGCACGCATCTCGTCGTCTACGGCCTGATGCTGGTGGTGATCGTCGTCGTGCTGCCGCATGGCCTGCTCGGCGGCGTGGCGAGCCTCAGGGCGGCGCTGAGCCGGCGGCGGGCCGCCGGCGCGGCCGTGGCGGATGCGGAGCGCGCGTGATGCTGGAGGTTTACAACGCCACCAAGCGCTTCGGCGGCCTCGTCGCCGTCAATGCGGTCTCGACGACCGTCAGCCAGGGCGAGATCGTCGGGCTGATCGGCCCGAACGGCGCAGGCAAGACCACGCTGTTCAACCTGATCGCCGGCGCCTTTCCGCCCGATGAAGGCGACGTCCGTTTCGAGGGCCGTTCGATCGCCGGCCTGAGCTCGGATGCGATCTGCGCCCGCGGCCTCGCGCGGACCTTCCAGATCCCGCAGGTCTTCCCCTCGATGACGGTCGGCCGGACCATCGTCACCGCCGCCCTGCTGCGCCACCGCGCGCTCAGCGAGGCTCGCGCCGCGGCCGGAGCGGTGGCCGACCGCGTCGGCCTCGGCCATCGGCAGGACGTGCCGACCGGCTCCCTGACCAATGCGGAAAAGAAACGCCTGGAGGTGGCCCGCGCCCTGGCGACCGCCCCGCGGATGATCCTGCTCGACGAGGTCCTGGCCGGGCTCAACGCGGCAGAGGTCGCCGGCATGCTCGATCTCATCCGCAAGCTGCGGACGGAGGGCATGACCGTGCTGTTCGTCGAACACAACATGGAGGCCGTCATGGGGATCTGCGACCGCATCGTCGTCCTCGACTACGGCAGGAAGATCGCCGACGGCCTGCCGGGCGCGGTGATGAACCATCCGGACGTGATCCGGGCCTATCTCGGCGATGCACCGGTGGAGACGCCGCATGCTTGAGGTCAGGGATCTCCAGGCGGGCTACGGCGACACGCCGGTGCTGTTCGGCACCAGCCTCGACGTGCGCCCGGGCGAGGTGGTCGCCATCGTCGGCTCGAACGGCGTCGGCAAGACCACGCTGCTGCGCACGATCAGCGGCCTGATCAGGCCGACCGGCGGCAGCATCACCTTCAACGGCGAGGATATCGGCGGCAAGCCGTGCCACGAGCTGGTGGAGCGCGGCGTCATCATGGTGCCCGAGGGCCGCCGGCTGTTCGCGCGCATGAGCGTGCGCCGCAACCTGGAGCTCGGCGCCTATTCGGCCCGGGCGCGTGCCAGGCTCGCCGAGCGGCTGAACTATGTCTTCGACCTGTTCCCGATCCTGAAGGAGCGGGAACAGCAGCTCGGCGGCACGCTATCCGGCGGCCAGCAGCAGATGTGCGCCATCGCGCGCGGCCTCGTCGCCCTGCCCGAGGTACTGATGCTCGACGAGCTGTCGCTCGGCCTCGCGCCGGTCGCCGTTGCCCGCGTCTACGAGGCGATCCGGGCCATCCGCGACACCGGCGTGACGCTGCTCATCGTCGAGCAGAACGTCAGCCAGGCTCTGGCCATCGCCGACCGTGCCTACGTCATCCAGCACGGCCGCGTCGCGCTCAGCGGCACCGGCCGCGAACTCGCGCAAAACCCGGAAGTCCGTCGCGTCTATCTGGGACTGTCAGCACACAGGGAGGAACTTCAATGACGATAACCCGACGCTCGTTCGGCTCGCTGGTCGGCGCAGCCGGCTTTGCCGCCGCGGCCCCCGGGATCCAGCGGGCCTTGGCCGCCGATCCGGTCAAGATCGGCGTCCTGCTGCCGCTGTCCGGGCCGCTCGCCTCGCTCGGCAACGACGTGATGCGCGGCTTCGAGCTGGCCCGCGACTTCATCAACGAGGAAGGCGGCGTGTTCGGCGGCAAGGTCGAATTCGCTGTGGCCGACGTGCCCGGCTCGACCGAAGCGACCTCGCAGGCGACCCGGCTCATCACCAACGACCGGGTCAAGGTCATTCTCGGCTCCTACGCGAGCTCGATCTCGTTCGCCGCGAGCCAGGTCGCCGAGCGCAACCGCGTCATCTATTTCGAGCAGGGCGCGGTCGCCGACGACATCACCAAGCGCGGCTTCAAGCATCTGTTCCGCTTCATCTATCCGGCCAGCGAGCTGGGCCGCGGCGCGGCCAGGTTCGCGACCGACACGGTTCTGCCGGGCCTCAATCTCGACCCGGCCAAGGCCAAGGTCGCGCTTCTCTACGAGGATTCGTCCTACGGCACCGCCGTCGGCGAAGGCGCCAAGAGCTGGCTCGCGGAGAAGAAGGTCCAGATCGTCGACGCCACCAGCTACAGCTATCGAACGACCGACCTGTCCTCGATGATCCAGCGCTACAAGTCGCTGCAGCCCGACGTGCTGATCGTCTGCCAGTATACGCCCGACGGCATCCTGTTCTGGCGCCAGGCCCGCGAGGCGCAGCTCGAGGTCAAGGCGCTGATCGGCAATGGCGGCGCCCATAACGTCAATGAGTTTGCCGACGCGCTCGGCGACGACGTGAACGGCCTCTTCAATGCCGGTACTTCGGTCTACATCAATCCGGACGGACTGCAGCCAGAAGCCGCGGCTCTGTTCAGGCGCTTCCACGAGGAGCATCCGAAAAAATACGGCGGCCGCACGCCCTCGGCTCACACCGGCATGGGTTTCAACGCGATGTGGACGGTGACGAAACAGATCCTGCCCAAGGCGGGTGCGCTCGACGCCGAGAAGATCCGTCAGGCGGCGCTGGCGCTCGACATGCCGATCGGCTCGACCATCGTCGGCTGGGGCGTCAAGTTCGATCCGGCGACGCAGAACAATACGCGCGCCTTCCCGACTTACGACCAGTGGCAGGGCAAGCGGATCAGGACGGTGGCCCCCTCGCCGTTCGGCATAGCCAGTCCCAAGGCCATGCCGCTGCCCGGCTGGGGCCAGCGCGGGGGCATCTGACATCGCATTCAGCCAGCGGCGGGAGTTCCCTCAGGGGCACTCCCGCCAGCAAAGGACCAGGAATCCATGCTTGCGGTTCGAAAGACCACGCCCGCCCACGGCTTCAGCCTCGACGACGTTCCGGAGCCGGAGATCCGCGCCGCCGACGACGTCGTGGTCGAGGTCGAGGCCGCCGGCATCTGCGGCAGCGACGTGCACGCCTATGAATGGACCGGCGGCTACGAGTGGATGGCGCCGCTGATGCCGTTGACCCTCGGCCACGAATTCTCCGGCCGCATCGTGGCGCGCGGCAGCGATGCCGGCGGCCTGCCGCTCGGCCAGCGCGTGACCGTCTGGCCGTCGAGCGGTTGCGGTCGCTGCGCGTCCTGCCGCGGCGGCGAACCGGAGAACTGCCTGAACAAGAAGACCATCGGGCTGATGAAGGATGGCGGCTTCGCACGGCGCGTCGTCGTACCTGCGGCGGCCTGTTTTCCGGTGCCGGTCTCGATCGATGCCGAACTGGCGGCGCTGACCGAACCACTCTGCGTCGGCGCGCAGGCGGTCGAGGTGGGCGATGTCCGCCTCGGCGATACCGTGGTCGTCCTCGGGCCGGGCACGATCGGCCAGGCGATCGCCCTGTTCGCGCGGCTCGCCGGCGCCTCCCCCGTCGTCGTGGTCGGCCGGAACGACGGCGAGCGCCTTGCAACGGTGCGGCGCCTCGGCCTCATCCACACCGTCGACGTCGCTCACGACGATCTCGGCCTGGCGGTCGAGCGCCTCGTCGGCGGCAAGGTCGACCGTGTCTTCGAGGCGACCGGCGCCGGCGCCAGCATCGGCGACGGCCTCGGCCTCCTGCGCAAGGGCGGCGTGCTGGTGGCCGCCGGCATCCACGCCCGTCCGGCCGAGATCGACCTGACCAGCCTGGTGCGCGGCAAGCTGCAGATCCGCGGCACGCACGGGGCCCGGCCGGCAACTTGGAAACGGGTTCTCAAGGTGCTCGCCGAGAGCGGCGAGGACTTCCGGCCGATGATCAGCCACCGGCTGCCGCTTGAGCAGGCCGCGGAAGGGTTCGAGCTCGCGCGGCGCAAGGTCGCCTCGAAGGTGATGCTGATGCCGGCCGGCGCCTGAGCACCGGCCCCAAGGACCATATCGGAGGATCAATGACCCAGGACCAACAACGCCTCGCGCTGGTGACCGGCGCGGCCCGCGGCATCGGCCTCGGCGTGGCCGAGAGGCTGGCCGGCGACGGCCTGAAAGTGGTGCTCGTCGATCTGGTCGACGAGATTCATGGCGCGGCGCGCGGGCTTGCCGCCAAGGGCCTCGCCGTGGAAGCCTGCGTCGCCGACATAGCGCGGGAGGATGCCGTGCGGGCCCTCGTCGACGACGTCCTGGCGCGGCACGGCCGGCTCGACGTGCTGGTCAACAATGCCGGCATCTCGCCCAAGCATGGCGGCCGGAAGGCCCTGGTGCAGGATACCAGCCTGGAGGAATGGCAGGCGGTGCTGGCGGTGAACCTGACCGGTCCGTTCCTTATGTGCCGGGCGGCGCTGCCCGCAATGCGCCGGCACGGCTGGGGCCGCATCGTCAACATGTCCTCGCAGGCCGGGCGCACGCGCTCGCAGATCGCCGGCTCGCACTATGCCGCCTCCAAGGCCGGCCTCATCGGCTTCTCGCGCACCCTCGCGGCCGAGGTCGGCGCCGACGGCATCACCGTCAACTGCATCGCGCCCGGCCGCATCGAGACGCCTATGGCGGCAACGGCCGGCGCCGACGTCAACCGCGCCTATGTAAGCCAGATCCCGGTCGCCCGCATCGGCCATCCCGGCGACATCGCGAGCGCGGTCTCCTTCCTCGCTTCGGACGAGGCGGGCTTCATCACCGGCGCGACGCTCGACGTCAACGGCGGCCATTTCATGGGATGAGGCGCTCCGCGCCTTCCCTGGAGGAGTTTCTGCCATGACCACCGCAACGCTGCCCGACACGATGCGCCATGTCGCGGTGACCGCTCCCGGCGGCCCCGATGTGCTGCGGCTCGAGGAGGGCCCGCGCCCCGAACCCGCCCCCGGCGAGGTGCTGATCCGGGTCATCGCGGCCGGCGTCAACCGGCCCGACATCCGCCAGCGCGAGGGAGCCTACCCACCTCCCCCCGGCGCCTCGCCGATCATCGGTCTGGAGATCGCCGGCGAGGTCGTCGCACTCGGCGAAGGCGTCACCGGCTGGCGGATCGGCGACCGCGCGTGCGCCCTGGTCGCCGGCGGCGGCTATGCGGACTATTGCACCGCGCCGGCGCCGCAATGCCTGCCGATCCCCGGCGACCTCTCCTTCGTCGAGGCGGCGGCGCTGCCCGAGACCTTCTTCACGGTATGGGTCAACGTGTTCGAGCGCGGCGGCCTGACCGCGGGCGAGAGCATCCTGGTGCATGGCGGCTCGAGCGGCATCGGGACGACGGCCATCCAGCTCGCCAAGGCTTTCGGCGCCCGCGTGCTGGCGACCGCCGGCGGACAGGAGAAATGTGCCTTCTGCGTCGCGCTCGGGGCCGATGCCGCAATCGACTACCGGTCGGAGGATTTCGTCGCGGCGGTGAGCACGCTGACGGAGGGGCGCGGCGTCGACATGGTTCTCGACATGGTCGGCGGGGCCTATGCCAACCGCAACCTCGCCTGCCTCGCGCCCGACGGCCGGCTGGTCCAGATCGCCACCATGCAGGGGGCCGAGGCGCAGGTCGACCTCGGCCGCATCATGCGCAACCGCCTGTCGGTGACAGGCTCGACGCTGCGGCCGCGGCCGGTCGCGGTCAAGGCGGCGATTGCCGCCGCATTGGCCGACAAGGTCTGGCCCCTGCTCGCGGCGCGCCGGCTCGCGCCGGTCATTCACAAGGTCTTCCCGCTCGCCGATGTCGCCGAGGCTCATCGCCTGATGGAGACCAGCCGGCATCTCGGCAAGATCGTCCTGCAGGTCCGGCCCGGCGGCTGACGCGCGGCTCGATGCGTTCAAACGAGATCACGCGGGCATTGACGTTTGCCAGTTTCCTTTCCGACGCACGCCACAACCTCCCGAGGCTTCGCCGCTACTGGCGTCGCCCCACGAGAATGAATGTCTGCGCATAGCGCTGGAGAAACGGAAGCCGCCGGCCCATCGTTTCCGCCCGCGACAGCAGCTTGCGATTGAGCGCGTCGAAGTGCCAGCCGATGCGGGGCCATAGCCCATATCGGTGTACGGCTTCGACCGCGAAGCCATGGCTCTTGAAGAGCGCCACGGCTTCCCTTTCGCTCATGACATTGTTGATGGTCCGCCGCGCCAGCGCATTCCGGACCCGATAGAGGCGCCCCATCGGACTGATCGAATTGGCATGGAAGTTCGCGACGAGATGACCGTCCTTGACGAGACAGTCGCGAAGCGCCGCCATCGCCGCATGCCGCAGCTCGGGCTCGGCATTCAGAAAGAAGCGAAAGGCGGTGCAGACCTGCCGGTCGCGCGGGACCCGGCCCGCCCCCCGCGCGGTAACATCTCCGACGACAATGCGGGCTCTGGGACATCGCTCGCGGGCGCGAGCCGCCATTTCGTCTGAAATGTCGTTGCCGACGACATCTTCGAAGATCGCGTCGTGAAGAGCGAGGATCCTGCCGGTACCACAGGCAAAATCCAGTGATCGACGCGCGCCGCCGGCGGCGAGGCCGGCCAGGATCGACTGCACCAACGGCCGCTCAACATCGTTCCAAAGCCGAGCGTAATATCCCTCCGCAAAGGTGCGATCGTATAGCCGCGCATAGCCGGGTGCCGAATGGCTGTCGCGATATGAGGACATTGCGACACTCCCTGGGATGGGTCCGAAGAATGGGGAGAACAGGCCCCGGGCTTTCATCTGCCGCTCGCCGCCTGTCGGGGCCGGTGGCGGACAGGCGATCGCGCCCTCGCATGCCAGCCTCAGCACGGCTGACGGTACGATGGCCGGGTCGGAAAGACGGGACATCGGCCGCCCGAGGGCAACAGCGTGCCCGCGACGGCCGCCGGGTGCCTGTGCTGTCGTGCTCCGCCGAGCGCGGCGGCTATGTCACGCGGACCAGCGCGTCGGTCGGCGCCGGCTCGTGCTGCTTGCGGATGACATAGGCCGCGATGCCCTCGATCGTGTCGAGGTTTTCCGGCAGCAGCTCGCAGTCGTCGACCGCGATGCCGAAGGTCTGCTCGATGAAGCCGACGACTTCGAGTACGCCGGTGGAATCGATGATGCCCTGGTCGATCAGCGAGCTGTCGTCATTCAGCCCGGCCACATCGCCGACATAGAAGTTCGCCGCCAGGAACGCGCGAACGCTGTCCTTGCAGGCGCTGAGCGCACTCGTTTCTCGCATCATGGGCTCCTCCTCCACATGACTGGACGATCTTCGGTGTGAAACGGCCGGGCTCATGACAGCGCCCGCTTGTCGACCTTCGCCGTGTCCGTTCGCGGCAGGCTCTGGACGATGTCGATGTGCTTCGGCACCATGAAGGCCTCGAGCCGGCGCCGGCACTCGTTGCGGATCTGCGCCTCGCCGATCGCCGTGCCCGGCTCCATCACCACGAAGGCCTTGATCGCCTCCCCCAGGAGTTCGTCGGGAACTCCGATGACGGCCGCCTCCTTGACGCCGGCAATGCCCATCAGGACGTTCTCGACCTCCTTCGGCGCCACCTTCTCGCCGCGCGACTTGATGATCTCGTCGCTGCGGCCGACGAAATAGAGATAGCCCTCCTCGTCCATGCGGCAGTAGTCGCCGGTATGGAGAACCTGCTCGCCGGGCAGCGGTCCGGGCTTCAGCTTCCGCGCGGTCTCCTCGGGCTTGCCCCAGTAGCCCTTCATCACGGTCGCGCCGCGAATGACGAGCTGCCCGACGACGCCGGGACCGACCCGCTCGCCGTTCTCGTCGACGATCCACATCTCGGTGTTCGGGATGGCGATGCCGACGCTGTCCGGCTTGCGGTCGATGTCCTCCGGCGGCAGGTAGGTGCAGCGCTTGCATTCGGTGAGCCCGTACATCGAGTAGATGCGGGCAGTGGGCAGCAGGACCCGCAGCATCTGGATGTGCTTCACCGCCAGGGCGGCGCCGGTATTGGTGACGTAGCGGATGCTCGGCAGGTCGCCTTCCTTGAGAGACTTCAGGCCGAGCAGTGTCGAGAAGACGGTCGGCACGCCCGGCAGGCCGGTGACCCGCTCCTCGGCCAGAAGCCGGACGATCTGCGCGGGAAAGGCGAAGGAGCGCTCCAGCACCAGCCGCGCGCCGACGCTGAACGCCAGGATCATCTGATAGAGGCCGTAGTCGAAGGCTAGCGGCAGGACGTTGAGGATCACCTCGTCTTCGCGCAGTTCGAGATAGGAGGCGATCGAGGCGCAGGCCGTCAGCATGTTGCGATGGGTCAGCATCACGCCCTTCGGATCGCCGGTCGATCCCGACGTGTAGACGATCGCCGCCAGATCGATGTCGATGCAGCGCCGCACCGGCGGCGCGCCATGGGCCGTCGACGCCGCCTCCCATGTCACCGCGCGGGGCAGGCCGGCAAGCTCGGCATCCTTGACCTCGCCGCTGACCACCACGCGCCTCAGGAAGGCCGCGCGGCGCAGGGGCGCGCCGAAGGCGGCGGCCAGGTGCGCGTCGGTGATGAACGCCGCCGGCCGGCAATCCTGCAGGAGATAGTCGAGCTTGTCGGCCTTCGTCAGCGGGTTGATCAGGCAAGCCACCGCATTGGCCTTCAGCGCCGCCCAGAAGCTGACGACCGTCTCGACGGTATTGTCGGCGAAGATCATGACGCGGTCGCCGCGGGCGACGCCCGCCGCTGCCAGATGAGCGGCGAGCGCGTCGGAGCCGGCGTCGATCTCGTCATAGGTGACGCGACGCTTGCCGCAGACGAGCGCGACCTTCTCGGGGCTGCGGCAGGCCGATCGGATGAGATGGTCGTTCAGCAGCGGTACGGCATCGTCCATCACGCAAGCACCTCCGCATGCTGCAGACGGTCGATGTCGGTCGCCAGAGCCCGAAGCGGCTCTGCCTCCGGCCGGGTTGCGACGAACCGATGGTGCAGGAGCTGGGTGGACAGGACGCCGACCAGCGCCATGTTGTCGGAGTTGGACAGGTCGCCGTCGCGCTTGTCCGCATGGATCCGGCATTTCGCGGCGAGCCGCGCGACGGCCGCCGGATCGAAGAGATTCGCGTCGCGCAAGCTGGTTTCCGACAGGAGGTCGGCGACATAGTCCGGCGCATCTGCGCCAAAGAAGCAGAGGGCGTTGGGCGCGCGATAAGGCTGCTTCTTCCGCGCCACGATCTCCGGCGGAACCAATGGCTCGGCGACGCGCTTCAGGACGTGCTTCTCGTCGAGCACGCGCAGCTTGTGGCCGGCCGGCAGCGCATTGGCCACCGCCATGACGTCTTCGTCCAGGAAGGGAAAGCGGCCTTCGATCGAATGAGCCATCAGCATGCGGTCGCCCTGGGCCGACAGCAGGTAGCCGGAGAGCAGGGTCCGCATCTCCAGATACTGGTCCTGCGCCAGCGGGCCCCACTGCGCGAACGCCGGAGGCAGGCTGCGGACGAGCTCCGATGCAGCGTCCGCGCCAGCGACCGCCGCGCGCATTTCGCCAGAAAACAGCCGCTTGAGCGCGGCCGTCGTCCGCCAGCGCGGCTCCAGGCCGAAGCCCGGCATGGCGCTGCCGGCAAGCCCATGCCCGAAGAATTGCCGCGCCATCGCCCGGTGCTGGACGGGCGACCGGGAGAGATAGGGATAGAGCCGCTCGATCAGCCGCCACCGCCAGGCGGAATCGGGCTGCCGCGCCCAGAAGCGCCGGACCTTCGCCTCGCGGAACAGGTCATAGCCGGCGAACACCTCGTCGGCCCCCTCGCCGGTGAGCACCACCTTGATCCCGGCCTGGCGCACCATCCGCGACAACAGGAACAGCGGCGCGGGCGAGGTGCGCAGGATCGGCCGCTCGCCATGGCTGACCACGTCGGGAAAGACCTCGGCGATGTCGCCGCGCCCGACGACAAGCTCATGATGCTCGCTACCCGTCCGGCGGACCATCAGGCGCTGGTACTCGGTCTCGTCGTACTCGGCATCGGCGAAGCGCAGCGAGAAGGTCTGGAAGCGGTCGCCGGCGAAGCGCCGCCCCATCGCCGCGACCAGCGAACTGTCGAGGCCGCCCGACAGATAGCTTCCGACCGGCACGTCGGAACGAACCATCCGAAGCGAGACGGCCTCGTCGAGTGCCGCGCGCACCATCTCCACGGCTTCGTCCAGAGAGCCCTTGAAACCATCATCGCCGAGGGGAAACTGCGGCTGCCAGAAGCAATGCTCGCGCATGACGCCGTCGCGATAGACGCGCGTGTGGCCGGGGGCGAGTTCGCGGATGCCGGCGAACACGCCCTGCGGGGCGACGGTCGTCCACAGCGTGAACGCCTGGTCGAGGCCGGCAGCATCGAGCGCGCGCGGGATCGCCGGATCGGCCGCGAAGATCGCCTTCACCTCGCTCGCGAACAGAAGGCGGCCGCCGTGCTCGCAAAGGTAGAGCGGGCAGATGCCGGTCCTGTCACGGGAGAGGACCAGGCGTCGTTCGGCAGGCACCCACAGCGCCAGCGCCCACTGGCCCTTCAGTCGCTCGAAGGCGGCCTCGCCCCAGGCACGCCAGGCCTGCACGACCACTTCGGTGTCGCTGCGCGTGCGGAAGCCATGGCCGAGCGCCATCAGTTCGGCGCGCAGTTCGACATAGTTGAAGATCTCGCCGTTGAAGACGACCCACGCCGTGCCGTCGATATCGGCCAGAGGCTGCCGGCCGCCGTCTCTGTCGATGATCGACAGGCGGGCATGGGCGAGGCCCGCCCGTGCATCGCGATAGAGGCCCTGCTCGTCCGGGCCGCGATGGACGAGCGCCCCCGCCATGCGCGCCAGCGCCGCGCGCGAAGGCGGTGGAATCGCGGCGCCGAGGGACACGATGCCTGCCACGCCGCACATGGTTTCACTCCGTGGCGACCGGCGCGACGAGCAGCGACCGCGCGTGAAGATAGCGGGACGCACGGCGCTTGGCCCCGATATCCCGGAAGGCCCGGCGCACCTGATCGACCGTCAGGCCGGTGACCCTTGCCGCAGTCTCGGCGGCAATGCCGTGATCGGCCGCATAGAGGCAGAGGTCCATCAGGTCATAAGGCAGCGCGAAGTAGAATTCCTCCTGGCTCTGCGGCATGGAGAACGTGTCCGTGGTCGGCGGGCGCTGCCGGATCTCCTCCGGCACGCCGAGATAAGCGGCGAGCTGGTAGACCTGGGTCTTGTAGAGGTGCGCGATCGGCATCACGTCGGCCATGCCGTCGCCCTGTTTGACGAAGAAGCCCTGGTCGTGCTCGAGCCGGTTGGGCGTGCCGACGACCGCATATCTCAGCCGGTCGGCATGGTAGTACTCGGTCATCTTGCGCAGACGCTGCTTGTAGTTCGTCGCGGCGACGAGCTGCAGGTAGCTGTCCGGCGGCAGGCGGACGGTCGCCACCGCGCCTTGCGGGTCCTGCACCGTCAGACGGGTGACGTTGATGCCGGTGCTTTCGCGGATCGGCGGCAGGACGAGCTTGCACTTCCAGCCTTCGCCATAGTCTGGCACAACGGCACGGATCGCGTCCTCCTGCCGGCGGTAGGCGCCAAGCGCTCCGAGCGCCGGCCCGATATCCTCGACGATCGCCTCGATGCCGAACTCGGCCGCGATGCCGCGCCCGAGCCGCAAGGACTCGCCGGAGGAATGATGCTCGGGCATCAGCAGGCCGAGAACCTTCTCGCGCCCGAACGCCCGCACGCAGAGCGCGGCGACGACCGAGCTGTCGACGCCGCCCGACAGGCCGACGACCGCGCCGCGACGGCCGAGCACCGCAACCACCTGATGGCCCAGCGCCGCGACAATACGGCCGGTCTCTTCCGCCGCATCGAGTTTCAGCACCTCCCGGTCGAAGGCGTCGAGGCGGGTGATCGGCGCCAGGTTGCTCATGATGCCGCTCCCCGCGGCGCGATCTCGGCCGGCGCGTAGGAGCCGACGATCGCGGCCTCGATCAGAGGATGGTTCCTCGTCAGGTGCGGCTCCATGATGAGGTCGATATGGCCGCCGTCGATGGCCGTCACCTCCAGCCTGGCGAACAGGCCCTCCCAGCCGAGATGCTGGGGCATGTCCTTGCGCGCGCAGCGGAACAGCGTCGCGGCGAGCGGCAGCGAAGCCTTCGGCTGGTCGAGCCAACGAAAGAAGGCGCGCGCGCGCAGCACCTCCTGCAGTTCGAGCGTGATGCGGAACCGCGTGGCGTTGAACTGGCTCACGCCCCGGCGATCGACGATGCGTGCGAGCAGCGCCTCGCAGCCGAGAGCGGTCGCAATCTTGGCGAGGGCGCGACACGCCATCCGTGCGGCGCTCACCTGGCTGGCGCGGATGCGCTGCAGCGTGCGCAAGACGGTCTCGCGATATTCGGAGCGCTCTGCGAGGATGCTCGTGTCGAGGATGCCGAGAAACCGCACCGAGCGCCCGCTGGCCAGAAGCCGGCCGGCGACCTCGAAGGCCACCGCTCCGCCGAGCGAATGTCCGAGCAGACGGACGGGACCGCTCGGCTGCTCGCCGCGGATCTGCTCCATGGCATCATCGGCCATGGCGGCCAGCGAACCGCGCCCGGCGAGCATCGTCCGCAGGTCCGGATAACGGATCGGGACGATCCGGGCCGCACCGGCCATGGCGGCTGCGAGGCCGGCGAGGCTGCGGCCGTAGCCGACCGATCCCGGCAGGAGGAAAACGATCGGAAGGCCGTTTTCCCGCGCCAGGACCCGCTGTGCCCGGGTGCCGCAATCGCGCGGCGGCGCCGATAAGGGCTCCGGACGTTGCTCTGCCCATGCCGATCGCGGATGCGCCGGACCCATATCGAACCTCGCCCAATGTCCAGACTGTTTTGTCGCCTTCCCGTCCGGGCGCTTCATCATCCGTTCAGACGAAGCATGCGCGACAGCGCCCATGCGCTCCATCACAAGGGCTGCCTTCCGCTCAGGACGGCTGCGCATATCCGAGCACGACGCGACCGGCGCCGGCGGCATCGGCCACCACCGAGACGGCGCCATAGGCGCCGCTGCGCGCGAACAGGCCCGCGACCTGACGGTCCTGGCCAAGCCCCACCTCGAACAGCAGGGCGCCTCCAGGACGCAGATAGGGCAGCGCCTCCTTCAGCACTCTCACATGGATGCTCAGCCCGTAAGGCCCGGCGGCGAAGGCTTCGCGTGGCTCATGGGCGAGGAGATGCGCGCGCTCGCCCATGAGCCGTTTCTCGGAAATGTAGGGCGGGTTGCAGACGACCAGATCGATCGTCCGCTCGAGCCCCTTGCCGGACAGGGGCGCGAACAGATCGCCCTGGAATGCCGCGGCACGGTCCGCGAAGCCGAGGGCCGCGATATTGCGCTGCGTGACGGCGACACATTCTGCCGTGAGGTCGCAGGCCCACAGACGGGCCTGCCGGACGCGCGCGGCGATGGCGCAGGCGAGATTGCCGGTGCCGCAGCACATGTCGACGACCCGCGGGGCCGTGAGCGCCATGCCGTGCAATGTGTCGACGGCGGTCGCGCCGAGAAGCTCCGTCTCCGGCCGCGGTACGAGGGCGCCGGGCGCCACCAGGAGATCCAGCCCCATGAACCTGGCGCGGCCGCTGGCATAGGCCGCCGCCACCTCGTCGCTCCCGGTCACGTGCATTTGCAGCCTCGGGGGTTTCCGGTCGCTGGACCAGCAACCGGCCGTCAAATCTGCCCTAGCGGAAGCATCAGCAACCAGAGCGCAATGGGATTAGCTCTACCTCTTATGGGGTAGTCCGATCAGATATCCTGACGTATCGGCAGGCGCGAATGGTCAAATCGGCAACAACATCATGGAATCTCTGCTTTTTCTTGAAAATATCAGCCGTTCTCCACCACCATCGCGGATAGGATCGAATCAAAAATCACACGCGCAGGTCGCTGATTATGGGAAAAATGAGTAGCCATTAACCACATTCTCGCCACCAAAGGCCGCGAGACCATTTGCGCAAGCTGAATCATATTTCAGGAGCATATTATGACATTGCATTACGTTGCCGGCGGTGGAATTGAGAGCAATGGAACGTATTCCGCTGGATCTTTTGGATTCAATTTGGCTGACGTTCAGTCAGTTGAACAGCTCAATTCACTCCCAGAAGGAACCAAAGGGCTGGTTTGGCTCGATAAAGCCGAGGGCGTCACCAGCGATTTCATAAATACGGTCTATCAATACATTGGAAACGATAAGTTATTTGGCTTCTATCTCGCGGACGAACCGGATCCGACCGGCCTGTGGGGGCCCGAGGTCTCGGCCGCGGACCTGAAGGCCGAATCCGACTGGATCCACGCCAATGTGCCCGGTGCCAAGACGTTCATCGTCATGATGAACATGGGCATGACGACCAATCCAAGCTACATGGACACCTATAATCCGGCCAATACCGGCATCGACTATTACGGCCTCGATCCCTATCCGGTGCGGTCCGGCGGGCAGCTCGATCTGTCCGCGATCGACAAGAACGTCGACGCCGCGATCAAGGCCGGCATTCCCCTCTCGAGCATCGTGCCGGTCTATCAGGCCTTCGGCGGCGGCGGCTGGTCGACCGATACCGGCGACGCCTATGTCATGCCGACCTCCACGCAGATGAAGGCGATGATCGATCACTGGGCCGGCGTCGTGCCCAACCCGGCCTTCGACTATGCCTATCACTGGGAGTCGCAGAACGGCGACCAGGCTCTGTCGACCCATGCCGGGCTGCTCGACGTCTTCCGCGAGCATAACGCCGGCACCGCCACGCCGACGGCTCCGGCCGTGACCGAGCCGGCGACCCCGCCGACCGATGCCGGCGGCGTCGACACGGGCGCACTGCCGACCGCGCCCCATCCCACGGATCCGGATGCCGGTTCCACCGCCGGCTCGGGCAATGGCGGCACGCCCGCGGTGAGCGAGCCGACCGCCCCGGCGAGCGCGACCGGCGATGGCGGCCGCCGCGGCCATTGGGACCATGGCGGTCGCCCCGACTGGGCGGGCGGCGGACAGAAGTTCGCCCAGAAATTCGCGGCCGTGGATGCCTTCCGGTTCGCGGATGCGGGATCCGGAGCCTCGGACGCGATGAGCCGTGCCGACAGCGCGAGCCTTGTCGGCAAGGTCGGCGCCAGCGGTCAGTTCGCGTTCCTGGAAAACCGCGATGGAAGCCGCTTCTTCGCCGATGCGGGCGCCGGCGCCGACGTCTCCGGCCAGGGCCATGCGGACGTCTCCTCGCCCGTCGGCAAGACGCCGGGCAATCACCATTCCGCATGGGACCATCTGTGGGGCTGAGGCCGTAGTCGCCATCCTCGCGGCGACACGCGGCACAAGGCCGCCGTCGCAGCAAGGACGTGAAGGCAGACGCCGTCGGAGCGAGGCTCCGGCGGCGTTCCGCAAATGAGGATCGTACAGCGCGAACCGCCTGTGCCCGTGATCCCCTCGGACTTGCGCGGGCGGTTCGTCCGCCGCCGCGCGACGGAGCTGGCGGGCTCCGGTGCATTGGCCTCGAGGCTCCCCCTTCCGTGCTGCGGAACGAGCCCTCGCGGCGATGTTGCAGCCAGTGCTCCCGTCCCGGCCCTTGCGCGGATCGCGGATCCCAGCCGCGGGCCGGACCGGCCACGTCCCGCCAACCGATCTCGGAAGGGCTGAAAGTGAACGGCAATTCGAACGGCGCCCGGGCGCATCTCGCCGCGGCGAAAGACGACCCGGTGGCGGCGGCCCTGAAGGCCTGCCGCGGCCCCCTCAAGGCAGCGGCCCTGTTCTCCGGCGTCCTCAATGTCCTGATGCTGTCGGGGGCCATCTACATGCTCCAGGTCTATGACCGGGTGCTGGTCAGCCGCTCGATCCAGACACTCGTCGGATTGACGGCCCTGCTGGCGGGCGTCTTCCTGGTGCTGGCACTGCTCGACATCATCCGCCAGAGGCTCCTGACCCGCATCGGGCTGTCGGTGGACCGGCGCCTGGCCGCGCGCGTCTACCGGCTGGTGCTCGAAATCCCGCTCCAGGCGGGCCGCTCGGCAGATCCGCTCCAGCCGAGCCGTGATCTCGACACGGTGCGCGCCTTCGTCTCGGGCCTCGGGCCGACCGCCTTCTTCGACCTGCCCTGGACACCGCTCTTCGTCCTTCTCTGCTTCGTCCTGCACCCGCTGATCGGCTGGGCCGTGCTGGCGGGCGGCATCATGCTGTTCGCCATCACCTATTTCACCGAATATGCCGTGCGCGGGCCGAGCCGGGTCCTCTCGCAGGAGATCGGCACGCGCCTCGCCATGACCGAGACGTCGCGGCGCAATGCCGAGGCGATCGCGGCCATGGGCATGCAGCAGGCGCTGGTCGGCCGCTATCTGGCGGTCAATGAGCGCTATCTGGCCGCCCATCAGGCCACGACCGATGCCTCGTCCACTTTCGGCACGGTTTCGCGCGTGTTCCGCATGGCGATGCAGTCGGCCATTCTCGGCCTCGGGGCCTATCTGGTGCTGATCGACCAGGCTTCCCCCGGCGTGATGATTGCGGCCTCCATCCTCATGGGCCGCGCGCTGGCGCCCATCGAAACGGCGGTGGCCCATTGGAAGGGCTTCATCGCCATGCGTCAGGCCTGGGGCCGGCTGCGCCTTGCGGCACGGGCGATCCCGGAAGCCCCGCCGCTGCAGCCGCTGCCGGCGCCGAAGCGGATGCTGACGCTCGAACAGGCGGTGGTCGCCGCGCCCGGCAGCCAGGCGCCGATCCTCCACGGCGAGTCGCTGTCGCTGATCGCCGGCCAGGCGCTCGGCATTATCGGCCCCTCGGCGTCGGGAAAGTCGACCCTGGCGCGCGTCCTCGCGGGCGTGTGGGCGCCGGCGCGCGGCTCCGTCCGGCTGGACGGCTCGGAACTGTCGCAATGGGCGCCTGATGCGCGCGGCGACTTCATTGGCTACCTGCCCCAGGATATCGGCCTGTTCGACGGCACCGTCGCCGAGAACATCGCGCGGTTCCGGCCCGGCGCTCGCCTCGATCAGGTGGTCGCCGCGGCCCGCGTCGCCGGCTGCGACGGAATGATCCGCGCGCTGCCCGAAGGCTACGAGACCCGTATCGGCGAGGGGGGGCTTGCTCTCTCCGGCGGGCAGCGCCAGCGCGTCGCGCTGGCCCGCGCCGTGTTCGGCGACCCTTTCCTGGTGCTGCTCGACGAACCCAACGCCAATCTGGACACCGACGGCGAGGACGCCGTCACCGAAGCCATCCGCCGCATCCGCGAGCGCAACGGCATCGCCATCGTCATCGCTCACCGGCCGAGCGCGCTGGCAGCGGTCGATACGGTGGCGGTGATGCGCGAGGGCCGGCTGGCCGCCTTCGGGCCGCGCGATGCCATCCTCGACCGCGTTCTGTCCACCGAGGGCGAAACCCGATGACGATCGACGCACGCGACAAGCTCGCCTTCCTCATGGCGGCCCTGCCGGTCGCGCGCAGCCTTGCGGGCAACGCCGTGAAACGCGCCGGCTCCATGCTGTTCGCGCCCGGTCCCGACCCGGCCACGGACGCCCTGATCCGGAATGGCATGATCATCGTCGCCGGCCTCGTCGGCGGCCTCGGCCTCTGGGGCGCGACCGTGCCACTGTCGGGCGCGGTGGTGGCCAGCGGCACGGTGGTGGCGGATACCTACGTGAAGACGGTGCAGCATCCGACCGGCGGCGTCATCGGCGAGATACGGGTGCGCGAGACGGCCCATGTGAAGGAGGGCGACGTCCTCATGCGGCTCGACGACACCGTGATCCGCGCCAACCTGCAAGTCGTGGTCAAGCAGATCATCGAGGCGGAGGCGCGGATGGCGCGGCTGGAAGCCGAGCGCGATGGCCTGCGCGAACTGACCGTTCCCGGTGCGCTGGAACCGTGGGTGGGCTTCCCCGACGTCGTGCGCGCCTTCGACAGCGAGAGGATCCTGTTCCAGGCGAGGCTCGAAGCCCGGGAGGGCCAGACCAGGCAGTTCCGCGAGCGCATCGACCAGATCCGCGAGGAAATTACCGGCATCGCCGCTCAGGAGCAGGCTCGCCGCCGGCAGGCAGAGCTGATCGACCGCGAGGTGGCCGATATCGGCGACCTGTTCCGCCGCAATCTGGTGCCGCGCACGCGCATGGTGGAACTCGAACGCGAGCAGGCCCGGCTGAAAGGCGATGTCGGCCAGTTCGTCGCCGAGCGCGCCCGCGCGCAGGCGCGGATCACCGAGACCGAGCTGCTTATCCTCCAGATCGGCCAGGATCTGCGTCGGGAAGTCTCCAGCGAGCTGCGCGACGTGCAGGCCAAGCTCGGCGAACTCGTGGAGCGGCGCGTCCAGGCGGAGGACGCCCTGAAACGGATCGAGATCCGCGCTCCGCAGAGCGGCATCGTCCACCAACTCGCCCATCACACCGTGGGCGGCGTCATCCCGGCCGGCCAGCAGATCATGCAGATCGTGCCGGGCGACGACGATCTGGTGATCGAAATCCGCGTCCAGCCGCAGGATATCGAAAAGGTGGTCGCCGGACAGGCCGCCCATGTCCGCCTGACGGCCCTGCCCCATGGCACGACGCCGGAGGTGGAGGCCAAGGTTCTGCGGGTGTCCGCCGACGTGGTCCGCGATCCGAACCTCGGCACCGCCTATTACACGGCGCGCGTCGCGCTGCGCGACGGCGAACTCGCCCGGCTCGGCGACCACCGGCTGGTGCAGGGCATGCCAGCCGAAGTCTATGTGCGCACGGGAGACCGCACAGCCCTCGCCTATCTGGTGAAGCCGATCGGCGACCAGTTGAAGCGGGCCTTCCGCGAGAAATAGCCCTTGCAAGGCGGAGCCGGCCACGCGCTCAGGACGCCCTGGCTGCTCTCGCGCCCGAATAGTCGAGATACCAGTCCACGAAGTGACGCACGCCCTCCGCCACAGGCGTGGAGGGTCGATAGCCGGTCAGCGCCGTCAGCAGGCGATGGTCGGCATGCGTTTCCCTGATATCGCCGGGCTGCATGGGCAGCAGAATGCGCTCGGCCCGCCTGCCGGTCGCATGTTCGATGGAGGCCACGAAGTCCTGCACGCCGACCGGCATGCCGCCGGCGATATTGACGACGCGCCAGGGGGCGACCGGCGACAGGCTGTCGGCTCCATCGTCGACCGCAACCGGCGCGCCCTGCAGCGGCGTCCGGTCGATGAGGCGCACGACCGCCTCGACCAGATCGTCGACATAGGTGAAGTCGCGCCGCATGTCGCCCCGCCCGTAGAGCTCGATGGGCCGACCGGCCAGCATGGCATCGACGAATTTGAACAGGGCCATGTCAGGCCGTCCCCATGGGCCATAGACCGTGAAGAAGCGGAAGCAGGTCGTTGGAATATGCCAGAGATGGGCATAGCTGTGCGCCATGGCCTCCATCGCCTTCTTGGTCGCGGCGTAGAGCGTGATCGGCCAGTCGGCGCGGTCGACCTCGCGGAACGGGGTCGGACCGCCGCCATAGACGGAACTCGTCGAGGCAAGCAGCAGATGGCGCGGCCGCAAGCGCCGCGCCACCTCCAGAAGGTTGAACGAACCCACGACATTGTGGCCGACATAGGCATGCGGCGCCTCGATCGAGTAGCGCACGCCCGCCTGCGCGGCGAGGTGGACGACGACCTCCGGCGCGGCAAGCTCGGCCGCCTTCTGGAGCGCGGCCTCGTCCTCCAGCCGGGCGATCACCGGCTGGAAACCCGAGAACTGCTCCAGAAGCGCATGGCGCGCCCGTTTCAGCCGCGGGTCGTAGTAGTCGGTGATGGCATCGAAGCCAACCACGGCGTGGCCCTCGGCCAGCAGCCGCCGGGCGAGATGGAAACCGATGAACCCTGCGGTGCCGGTGATCAGGAAACGCGTCATGCCCGCCTCCGGTCGCGGACCTGATCCGGTCCTGCACCACCCGAGGCCGCCGGTCCGGTCATGTCCGGACGCCTGGTGCGGCGGAGCCTGACCGCCGGCGGCTGTTCGTCGTCGCCTTGGCCGACCCCGACATAGCGGAAGCCGTGGCGGACAACCTCGCGCGCGGAATAGATGTTCCGCAGATCGATCAGAACCGCCTGGGCCATCACCTCCTTCAGCCGCCGCAGACCGAGCGCGCGGAACTGGTCCCATTCCGTGACGATGGCGAGCGCCGATGCGCACCGGGCTGCCTCATAGGGATTTTCGCAGAACTCGACCTCGGGCAGCAGGGCGCGTGCCTGTTCCATGCCCTCGGGGTCATGGGCACGGACAGCCGCGCCGGCGTCGAGCAGGCCGCGGATGATGGCGAGCGAGGGCGCTTCCCGGACATCGTCAGTATTCGGCTTGAAGGTGAGCCCCAGCACGGCAATCACCTTGCCGCGCACCGAACCGCCCGCCGCCACGATGATCCTGCGCGCCATGGCGCGCTTGCGCTGATCGTTGACGGCAACCGTCGCCTCGATGAGCCGCAGCGGCGTGTCGTAGTCCTGTGCGGTCTTGACGAGGGCGAGCGTGTCCTTCGGGAAGCAGGATCCGCCGAAACCGGGGCCGGCATGCAGGAATTTCGGCCCGATGCGGTTGTCCGCGCCGATGCCGCGGGCGACATCCTGCACGTCGGCCCCGACCTTCTCGCACAGGTCCGCGATCTCGTTGATGAAGGTGATCTTCATCGCGAGGAAGGCGTTGGCTGCATATTTGATCAGCTCGGCGGCCCTCCGCGAGGCAAAAAGCAACGGCGAGGCGTTGAGGAAGAGCGGCCGGTAGATCTCGGCCATCACCTCGCGCGCACGCGGGTCGTTGGTGCCGACAACGATCCGATCGGGCCGCTTGAAATCGGCGATGGCCGCCCCTTCCCGCAGGAATTCCGGGTTTGAGGCGACGACGACGTCAGCGGCCGGATTGGTCGCGCGGATGATCCGTTCGACCTCGTCGCTGGTGCCGACCGGAACGGTCGACTTCGTGATCACCACGGTGACGCCGCGCAGCGCCGCGGCGATCTCGCGCGCCGCGGCAAAGACATGGGAGATGTCGGCAAAGCCGTCTCCACGCCGCGAGGGCGTGCCGACCGCGATGAAGACGGCATCCGCCTCCCCAACCGCGGGCGCCAGTGCCGTGGTAAAGGCAAGGCGTCCCGCCTCCACGTTTCTTGCGACCAGCTCGACGAGGCCGGGTTCGTAAATGGGAACCTGGCCGCCACGCAGGGCCGCGATCCGCGCCGGATCGCTGTCGACGCAGGTGACCGAATGGCCGAAATCGGCGAAGCAGGCGCCCGATACGAGGCCCACATAGCCGCAGCCGATCATTGTAATGTGCATGGTGCTTCTCCCTCCGTCACAAGCCGGCGCGCCGCCCGGTCAGGGCAGCACGGCAACCCGCGTGAGAAGGGAGACGAGCTGCGCCTGACGCCGCGTCTGCGTCTTGGCGAAGATGGCGGCGAGCTGGGAGCGCACGGTCGTGCGGCTGAGATGCCGGCTGCGGGCGATCTCCATCGGCACCTCCCCCTGCGCCAGCAGCATGGCGAGCCGGGTTTCGGCGACGGTCAGTCCGAACATCCGCTGCAGCATGTAGGGATTGGGCTGAAGATGAGCGTCGAGGTCGAGCAGCATGACGACGCAGCGTCCGTCGGGCCGCGGCTCGGACGTCTGGTTGACGAAGAGCGGCGCCTCGTCGCGACCGGATACGGCGACCCAGGACAGGGCACCGAGCGTCGGGCGCGGGCGCGAGCGATCCATCAAACGGCGGAAGGCGCGTGAAACCTCGTCGAGGCTTCGCGTGGCGCCGGAGGCGCCGAGCAGCAGCGTACGAGCCGTCGCATTGGCCTCCGTGACGCGGCGGCCCTCCGACAGGAGGAGATAGCCGCAGCCCAGGCGATCCATAGCGGTCAGCGCGGGATGATCGGCCGCATCCCGGCCGCCTGCCGCGGCGACCGTGGACAGATCGCGGCTCGGCGTCGGGGTACGCCCATCGAGAAACGGCGTGATCGTCCGGTAAGAGTCTTCTGCACGGCAGTTCACAAACGTCATGACACTACTCCCCACGAGAGCGTTCGCGCAGCAGCGGAGGAGCCGGTGGCGGGCCAGGCCGCCATCGTGCCGATCACGCTGTCGCTATACGGTGCTTTCGATTGTTCCCACGGCCCGCCAATGCGCGGTGCCGGTCCTTGCGCCTTCCATGCACTCGGCAGGAGCCTCGCGGCAGATCGCAAGATCCGCTCCCGGTATTCCAGCCAGGATGAAAGCTTAGCAACGCTTCATTAATCTACACGTGCTCGCTGTAGCTATCGGCCGCGCTCCGAAGGATTAGTGAGCTTTCCGAATGTTCCTTTCCCCAAGGGAAGCTTGGAATTTCTACATCCAAGGTGGTAGCTCCAGTGGCGCAATCCTTTCGGGCCGGCGGATCTCGCCCGCTGCTCCCTTCGCGCGGGCCCGTGCGCATGGTCTTTCCACGCATGGCTTCCGGGCCGCGCACACCAAGCCGAGAGCCGCCATCGCTTCGGTGCGCCACCAGGGGTGCCTGTTTCAGCGCGCGGTCCGCGCGGCCCCAGTCGGGCGGCTGTCCTTCGAACGCACGAAGACGATCCTTCCGAACGCGACCTAGCATCGATCTCACATCGGGACAGGACGCCGGGCCAGCAAGCCTCAGCGACCATGCCCGCAGTCGGAAATGTCGCGCTGACCGGCCGGCGACGGCCGCCCTTGGCGGAAAAGGGGAGGTTCGCATGAAGGCAGTGATCCAATGTGGCGGCAAGGGCACCAGGCTGCGTCCCTATACGGCGGTACTGCCGAAGCCACTCATGCCGATCGGCTCGCGGCCGGTGCTCGAGCTGCTGCTGAAATGGCTGCGCCGCAACGGCATCCGCGAGGTGTTCGTCACCACGGGCTATCTCGGCCACCTCATCCGCAGCTTCTGCGGCAATGGCGAGCAGTGGAATCTGAAGATCGTCTATACCGAGGAAATCGAGCCGCTCGGGACGATCGGCCCGCTGACCCTGGTGCGCGAGCACCTGGACGAAACGTTCCTCGTTCTGAACGGCGACGTGCTGACCGACCTCAACCTCAGCCAGTTCGCCCACTTCCATCGCCGCCAGCCCGGCCCGGTGACCATCGCCACGGCGGTCCGGACCATCAAGATGGACTTCGGCGTGATCGAAGAGGTCGACAACGCCGTCGTCGACTTCCGCGAGAAGCCGTCGCTGCCGCATCTCGTCAGCATGGGGCTCTACTGCATGGACCCCGACGTGTTCGAGTTCATCCCCGATGGCGTGCCGTTCGGCTTCGACGACCTGATGCTCCAGATGCTGGAGAACGGAACGCCCGTGCACGTCTTCAAGCACCACGGCCTGTGGCTCGACATCGGACGGGTGGAGGACTTCCACCGGGCCCAGGACGTCGCATGGGACGACCAGTCCGCCGCCGAGCCCAAGGCTGCCTGAACCCCTCACCGGCAAGGATCGACGCCATGCTGCTGGTCGGCGAGCCCATTCTGGGCGATGAAGAGAAGAACGCGCTGTGCGAGGTCATCGACAGCAACTGGCTGACGATGGGGGATCGGGTTCGCGCCTTCGAAGAGGCGTTTGCCCAGGCCCATGGCGCCGAGGACAGCGTGGCGGTGAACTCCTGCACCGCCGCGCTGCACCTGATCCTGCACGCGCTCGGCCTTGGGCCGGGCGACGAGGTGCTGGTCCCCTCGCTCACCTTCGTGGCGACGGCCAACAGCGTGCTTTACGTGGGTGCGACACCGGTCTTCGTCGACATCCAGTCGTCGGACGTGCCGCTGATGTCGCTGGCGGAGGCCGAAGCCCACTGCACGCCGCGGACCAAGGCCATCATCCTCGTCCACTTCGCGGGCTACCTGCCTGATCGGGATGCCTGGCAGGCCCTGGCGCGGCGCCGCAACCTCGTGCTCATCGAGGATGCCGCCCACGCCCCGGGCCTGCGCGAGGTCGGCACATACGGCGCCGCAGCAGCCTTCAGCTTCTACGGCAACAAGAACATGACCACCGGCGAAGGCGGTGCGGTGATCGCCCGCGACAGCGCTCTTCTGGCGCAGATCCGCCAGGCGCGCGGTCATGGAATGACAAGCGGCACGCGTCAGCGGCTCGACGCGCGGACCCCGACCTACGACGTCACCATGATCGGGTTCAACTACAGGCTCGACGAGCTGCGCGCTGCGATCGGCCTCGTCCAGCTCCGCCATCTCGCGCACTGGAACGAGACCCGCCGCGCGCTGACGGCGGAATATCGCCGCCGGCTGGCAGCCCATTGCCCGGACCTGGCGGTGCCCTTCTCGCAACCGCGACCGAGCACCTGCCACATCATGCCGGTGCTGCTGCCGGCCGATGCCGATCGCCAATCGGTGATCGATCATCTGCGTGCCGACGGCATCCAGACGACGATCCACTACTCGCCGGTCCATCGGATGACGCTCTACGGCAGCCTCTGGCCGGACGTCAGCCTGCCGCGCACCGAGGACTTCGCGCAGCGTGAACTCACCCTGCCCCTCCATCCCCGGATGGACGCACAGGCCGTCGAGACGGTCGCCGCCAGCCTCGGGACCGCCCTGCGCCATCAGGTGTCGGTGGAGGCGGTCGCATGAGCACGTCCGATTTCAACCTGGGCCGTCGCCATGCCAGCCGCGATTTCGGCGAGGCGACGAGCCGCTGCTTCGACCTCCTGATCGCGGTTACGGCGCTGATCGTCCTGGCACCCGTCTTCCTCGCCGCGATGGCGGCGGTCTGGATCGAGGGCGGCCGACCGCTCTTCTTCGCACAGCGGCGGCTCGGCCGCGGCGGCCGCCCCTTCGTCATGTACAAGTTCCGCAAGTTCGGCGCGGCGAGCGGCACCGACGGCTGTCCGCTCACGGTGGCGGGAGACAGGCGGCTTACACGCATCGGCGCTCTCCTGGCAGCGACCAAGCTCGACGAACTGCCGCAGCTCTGGAACGTGCTGCGCGGCGACATGGCGATTGTCGGGCCGCGGCCGGAATCCATGGCCTTCGCCGATTGCTTCCGCGGCGGCTTCGAGACTGTCCTCGACTTCAAGCCGGGATTGCTCGGACCGAGCCAGATCCACTTCCGCAACGAATGCCGCTTCTACCCTGCCGACGCGGATCCGACGCGCTTCTATCGCGAGGTGCTGTTTCCCGCCAAGGCCAGGCTCGACCTTGCCTATTTCCCGACCCGGACGCGGACCTCCGACGTCGCGATGCTCGTGCGCGGCGTGCTGGCGGTGCTCGGCTGGGCACCGGGCGGGCGAGCGAGCCATGACCAGACCGCCGCCGCCGACACCGGGCTGCCGGACCTGCTCGGCGCCGCGACCAGGAAAACAGGTGCACCATGAATTATGACGGCATGAAGATCCTTGTCACCGGTGCGGACGGTTTCATCGGCTCGCATCTGACCGAGGCGCTGGCCAATGCCGGCGCCAGGGTGACCGCGCTGGCACTCTACAATTCCTTCGACAGCCACGGCTGGCTCGACGACCTTCCGGAGGCGACGCGCGGCAGGTTGATGCTCATCCGCGGCGACGTGCGCGACGCTGCTTTCGTCGCGCGCATCGTGCAGGGACAGCATCTCGTCTTCCACCTGGCGGCGCTCATCGCCATCCCGCATTCCTACGCCGCCGCCCAGTCCTATGTGGAGACCAACGTCCTCGGCACGCTCAACGTGCTGGAGGCCGCGCGGCAATATGGCACCGAGCGGGTCGTTCACACCTCCACCAGCGAGGTCTACGGCACGGCCCAGACCATGCCGATCGCCGAAACCCACCCGCTGCAGGGCCAGTCGCCCTATTCCGCCTCGAAGATCGGCGCCGACATGATGGCGGAGGCCTTTGCCCGATCGTTCGGACTGCCCGTCGTGACGTTGCGGCCGTTCAACACGTTCGGCCCGCGGCAGAGCGAAAGGGCGATCATCCCGACCATCATCCGGCAGGCACTGGACCCGAACTGCGAGGCGATCATGGTGGGCGACACCACACCGGTGCGCGACCTCACCTATGTCGACGATACGGTGGCCGCGTTCATGATCGCGGGCAGCGCGCCCCGCATCGAGTTTGGACGGCCGTACAATGCCGGCAGCGGCAAGGCTGTCACGGTGGCCGACCTCATCGAGATCATCCGCGGCCTCACGGGCGCGACGAAGCCAGTGCGGCGCGACGAGCTGCGCATGCGCCCTGCCAATTCCGAAGTGCGCGCCTTGCTCGCCGATA